>JADGHL010000003.1 GCA_019686135.1 Myxococcaceae bacterium
GCCGGCGCCCCCCCCCAAAAACGCGCGGCCGCCCGCGCTTCCCTTGAGCGCGAGAGCGGCCGCTGGGCCGACCATCGGCCCAGCGAGCCCGGCGGGGGGATGTTCACCGGGCTCGCGTGTTCCTGAAGGATGCGTCGCTACGCTGCCGAGGAGGCGGGGGCGATCGCCTCGCGCGCCATCCGGGCGATGCGGGTCATGAAGGTTGGATCGAGCGGCTTGGTCATGTAGTCGTCGGCGCCCAGCTCGAGGCAGACGCGCCGGGTGAACTGGTCCTCGATGCCCGAGAGCATCACCACGCGGCAGTTGCGTGTCGCCGGGTCCTTCTTCAGGCGGGCGAGCAGGTCGCGGCCGTCGATCGGCTGGTTCACGTCGAGGATGATGACCGCCGGCTGGTGCCTGCGGGCGAGCTCCTCGACGTGCTCGCTGGTGACGTCGCTGATGAAAGAGAGCCCATGCCGCCGCGCCTCACGGGCGAGCGCCGAGACCACCAGCGGTTCGTCATCGGCGATCAGGACAGTGGGGGAGGGGGCAGCAGGGGAAGGAGCAGGAACATTCACGGTTCACCTCGTGGTCCCCCCGAACAAAGCAATGCGCGATCCAAGCGCAGATCGCGGATTTTGCTAGCGGAGATTGACCCTCGGGAGGGTCAGGGATCGCCGGCGGGGTGCGTCGGGACCTGGGCAGCAGCTCCGAAGTCGCTGCCGATCCGGCGTTGACTCCCCCTGGGGCGTCGATTAAAGGTCCGCGCGCCTCGACAGCACCGAAGAGGCAGCAGCAGACACATCGGGGAGTGGCTCAGCCTGGTAGAGCACTTGGTTCGGGACCAAGGGGTCGCAGGTTCAAATCCTGTCTCCCCGACACGATGAAGGCCGCTCGGTTCAGAGGCTTACCCTTCTGAACCGGGCGGCTTTCGTCGTCTGCGGGCTGGAACGACCCTCTCCACTGACTCTGGGTGCGTACTGGCACCAGCGTCAGGGGGACTATCCGCGCCATCAGTTCAAGACGCCGTTCGGAACACGCAGAGCTGCGGATGCAGTCGAAGATCCTCGACGAGCGCGCTTCGAGGCACATTCCCGTCGCCCGCGACGAGGTGCTCCAGTACATCGACGGTGAGCTGCGGAACCGAAACGCCGAATGGGAAGCCGTGCTTGGGCTGCATGGATCGGAGCAGGGCAAGTGGGGACGGGCGCTAAAGGAGTGGCGCAATCGGGCTCGCTGAATAGCCTCGCCTGAAGCTCGAGGTGCATGTAGCCCGGCGGAAGTCGGGTTCGCGTAGAGCCCTGAGCTGGTCCTCGATCCGCCCCGTCTTCGATCCGGTCCGAGTGTCACGCTTCGCCCGCTCACACCACTCCCGTCTCCGGAGCACTTTCGGAGGGATTTCGGTGAAGCGGATCGCGGAGGTGTCGCTGTGGGTGTTCGGCGGGCTGTTGACGCTCGTGCTCGGGTTCATCGGCTACGTCGAGTGGCGGTGGGTGACGCCGTACGACGCGCCGTATCCGGCCGTGAAGGCCGACATGTCCCCGGAGGCGATGGCGCGCGGCCGTGCGCTCTTCGAGGTGAAGTGCCTGATTTGCCACCGCGCCGAAGGTTCGCCCACTGCGTCCGGGAAGCCGCTCGCCGACGTGCCGAAGGAGCTCGGCACCATCTACAGCGCGAACCTCACCCGCGACGAACGCGCAGGCATCGGGAAGCTCACCGATGAAGAGATCGCCCGCGCGGTGCGGTTCGGCGTGACGCATGACGGCCGGCGTTCCGTGATGGGCTGGGGCCTGTCCGACGAGGATCTCGCCGCGGTGATCGGATACCTCCGCAGCGACGATCCGCTCTTCGCCGGGGATCCGAAGCCCATGCCGAAGACCGAGCTCACGCTCCTCGGCAAGGCGATCGTCGCCTCCGTCTACGGTGCGCCGCCGGCGTTTCCGGCCACCGAGCTGAAGGCGCCTTTGCAGTCGGACCTCGTCGCCCGCGGAAGCTATCTCGCGCGCGAGGTCTACGACTGCGCCGAGTGCCACACCGAAGGCTTCGGCCGCGCGAAGTACGACGCCGACCGCTCGTACGCCGGCGGCCAGAAGCTGGTCCAGGCCAACGGTGAGGCGATCTTCACCGCCAACCTGACCTTCCACGAGACGGGCCTTGCCGGCTGGTCGCGCGAGGACTTCGGTCGCGCGCTCACGCTCGGGCTCGCAGCCGACGGGACTCCGCTCCGCGCGCCGATGCCGAAGTTCCGCACTGCGTCCGAAGCCGACCTCGACGCGCTCTACGCGTTCTTCCGGTCGCTGCCCCCACGGCCCGCGCACGGCGCCGCCGCCCGTCGCACGCCGCATCCGCCGAAGCGTCCCGCGGAGGCCCCCGCCGGTCGCGCGCCGAAGGACCTCTTTGTCTCGCTCGGCTGCATCGGCTGCCACGGCCCGGGCGCGCCGCAGCACCAGGCGATCCTCGACGCGCGCGGAAAGCCGCCCGAACGGCTCGCCGCGTGGATCCGCCACCCGGAGCAGTTCAAGCCGGGCACGCAGATGCCCACGTTCGCGCCGCTGCTCACCGAGGCCGAAGCGCTGGAGCTGGGCCGCTGGGTCAGCGAGGGCAACGTCCCCGCGCCGATCGGCAGGAGGTGACCTCTGTATCCCGGGCGCGCATCCGACGGCGGACAGGCTATGGTCCGCCGAATGTCTCAGGCTCCGGCCACCGCGCGCGGCGCGTCCTCCCAGGATGACCTCGCTCAGCTGCTCGCGCGCGCCGGTGCGGGCGACCGCGCCGCCGAGCGTGCAGTGCTGCAGCGGCTTTCTCCAGCGATCCGCGTCTTCGCCGCCCGCCGCCTGCGCGGCGCCGATGCGGAGGACTTCGTCCAGGATGCGACGCTGCTCTTGATCGCCGCGCTGCGCGAACGCCGCGTCTCGGACCCGGCGGCGATCGGCTCCTTCGCGCTGGGGATCTGCCGCAACCTCGCGCGCGAACGGGCGCGCGCCGCCGAACGCCGCGCGGAGCTCTGGGAGCGCTTCGGCCCGCGCGACGAAGATGCGGACCCCGGCCCCGGTCTGGCGTCCGGGTTCCGGCGCGTGGTGCTGGAGGACTGCTTCGCCATGCTCACCGAGCGCGCGCGCACGCTCATCCGCCGCGCCTACGTCGACGGCGAGTCGAACACCGAGATCGCCCGGGCGATGTCCCTCACCGAGGGCAACGTCCGCGTCATCCGGCACCGCGCGCTCCAGCAGCTGCGCGGGTGTCTGGAGAAGCCCCTGCCGTGGAGCGACGCATGAGCGCGACCAGCCTGGAACAACTGGACGATTACGTCTCCCGCGCGATGAGCGACGCGGACGCGGAAGCGTTCGAGGAGGCATTGTTCGACGCCGCCGCCACCGGCGACGCGCCCGAGCTCCGCTTCGTCGATGCGCTCCGGCGCGGCCTCGGGGATCTCGCCCGGCGCGGGACGATCCACATCACTCTGCTCCTGAGCGAAGCGGAACAGTTCCAGCGCACCTCGCCGATGCGCGTGCGGATGGTGGATCTCGATGACTACCAGGGCGATCCATTCGACGACGTGGCGGCGATCGACATCGGGCTCGTCCGCTACAACGTCCCGCTCGAGGGCGTGAAGCGGGTGGACGTCGAGTTCGGCACCGAGCGGACGCCGACGCTCTACACCATCCCCGAGGTCCGCTTCGACGCCGCCAACAACTGCGTGGTGATGTGCTGCGAAGCCGAGCTGATGATGGCGACGCTCCGGGCCAACGCCATCGTGCGGCTGTTCGCCGTGGACGGCGACGAGCGGCGGCTGTTGCGCGAATTCCGCCCAGCGGCGCCGTAACGGAAAACACCGTCGCGCCACTCCGACCTTCGAGAGCGCATCCCGCGCTCGTTGCGAAAGGAGTTGGCGATGAATGGACGTGTCTGGCTGGTGATCGGCTCCACCGGGCGGGTGGGGCGCGAAGTCGTTCGGGAGCTCTCGCGGCGCGGTGAGAAGGTGCGTGTGCTGGTCCGCAGTCCGGAGCGCGCAGCGGCGTTCCCGCCGGAGGTGGAGCGCGTCCGGGGCGACCTCGCGGATGTCTCGACGATCGTCTAGGCGATGCGCGGCGCGGAAGGCGCGTTCTTCCTCAACCCCCACGTGAAGGACGATCGCCGGTACGGGATGAACGTGATCGAAGCCGCGGAGCAGGTCGGTCTGTCGCGGCTGGTCTACGTGAGCGCCTATCAGCCATACGCGAACACGCCGGTGCTCGGCGCGGTGCTCCGGACGCTGCTGACCTGGATGGCGCCGCGCTACGCCGGAAAGTTGGACGTGTCCCGGAGGCTGATGCGGTCGACAGTGCCGCACGTGGAGCTGATGCCGACGAACTTCTTCCAGAACGACGAGACCGTGCGGGAGGAGATCCGCTCCGGGACGTTGTTGTGGCCGGTGGGGCGCAAGCCGGTGAACCGCGTCGACGTGCGCGACATCGCGGCGGCCGCGGCGAACGCGCTCACCGACACGACGATCCCCTCGGGGCGATACCCGCTGGTCGGCGCAGAGGATCTCACCGGCGACGACTGCGCGCGGATCTGGTCGGCGGCGCTCGGCCGCGAGGTCCGCCATGAGGCCGAGGACGTCGCCGCCTGGTGCGCGGCCGCGGAGCGCGCCGGCGAGCCGCGGTTCACCATCGACGACTACCAGATCTCGTTCGGGCTGATGCGCCGCTTCGGCACCCCCAGCACGAAGGACGACGTGGCGCGCACCCGGCGGATCCTCGGGCGCGCGCCCAGGCTGTACGTCGAGTACGTCGCGTACCTCAGCCAACGTCGCCCGGGTGGGCTGGGGATCGCCGCCTGACCGGAGCCGAGGTGCGAAGTCTTCGAAGGCGCGAGCTGCGCGCGCTGGGCGCTCCGGCGCGCGAGCGTGTTCATCGTGGGAGCGGAGATCGCGCTCGAAGTCGGCATGCACGGGTTACCGCCAAACTTCTACGTATCGGATGAGCGCGCGCTGCTTGGGCAATCTCCACCCCAATCCTCCCATCGCCAACGCCCAGGCGACGAACGCCACCCAGACGCCCACCTCTGGAATCACCTTCAGGAACTCCAACCCGGTCACCTTCGCCAGCCTCAGCGTGCAGACCGTGTACATGCCCAGCGGGAAGACCATCCCCCAGTACTGGGCCTCGTAGGTCAGGGGGAATCTTCGCACCACGTGCCGCCAGACTCCGAGCAGCACCAGCAGTGGAATCCACCAGGTGGCGCTGGCCCAGAAGAACAGAGTGAACCCGGTCAGAAAGGGCCGCAGGTCGCGGAGGAAGCTCCAGCTCTCTGCCTCCAACAGCAGTCAAGGGGCTGAACCCGCAGATCAAGAACATCAACCCGCGGAGCCGAACCGCCGCTGGGCGGATGATCCGAGCCAGGCCACCAAGCCCGTCGGACGCCTCGTCGGCAACGAGACCTACCACTACAAGAAGAGCTTCAAGAGCAGCTACGGCGGCAACATCCTCGCGCCGGATCTGCGTTACGGGAACCCGACGGTCCGCCGCGACGCCAACCGCGACCACCGCATCGACTCGAAGGACAAGGTCTACAGGGGCGATTGGGGCGGGCAGGGCTACTACTTCCACCGCGGCGCCTCCAACGACACGTACTCCGCCGGCTGCCAGACGATGGACCAGGGCCGCTTCAACAGCTTCTGGGCCGCGCTCGGCGGGCAGTCGGAGTTCCGCTACGTGCTCGCCAACGTGGGCTGACGCCGCCTTTCAGTGCCTCAGTGGAGTCGCACCGCCAGCTTGCCCACGTGGTGCTTCTCCACGTCGCGGTGCGCCTGGCGGATCTCCTCGAGCCGGTACACGTGCCCGAGCTCGATGTGGAACGGCGCATCGCCGATCCAGTGGTTGAGGCGGTCGAACTTCTCCGCGCTCGGCAATCCGTCGTAGGCGATGCCCTTCACGCCCCGCGGCGGGTGGGGCACGGGCTCCACGCCGTTCGGCCACGCCACGCGTCCGCCCCGCTTGATGGTCTTGAGCGCCGAGGGCAGATCCTTCGGGCTGGCGAGCACCAGCGCCGCGTCCAGCCCCTCGGGCGCGAACGTGCGCGCGGTCTTCGCCACGTCCTCGTGGCGGCCGTCGACCACTTCGTCCGCGCCGAGCCGCCTCGCCAGGGCCACGCCGTCCGGACCGGACGCGACCGCCAGCACCCGCGCCCCCATCCGCTTCGCGAGCTGCACGGCGATGTGGCCGATCCCGCCGCTCGCGCCGAAGATCATCAGGGTCTGCCCGGGCTGGAGCCGAAGCTGGTCCTCCAGGCCGATCAACGCGGTGATGCCGTCGGCCCCCAGCGCTCCAGCTTCGTGCACGTCGAGCCGCGGGGGGATCTTCGCGGCTTCGTCTTCGTGCACTTTCACGTATTCGGCCTGGAAGCCGCCGGCCATGGTGTAGCCGTACGCGCGATCGCCCACCTTGAAGCGCCGCACGTTCGGCCCCACCGCCACCACGGTGCCGGCGCCGTCGTTGCCGAGCACGTACGGGAACCGTGCGCTCCCATCATCGAGCTCACCGGCGCGCACCTCCGGGTCCCAGACTCCGACGCCGGCGGTGTCGACCTGGATCAGGATCTCGCCCTCGCCAGGTTGGGGGATCGGCAGGGTCTCGACGTGCAGGACTTCGGGGCCACCGAATTGATCGACGGCCACGGCTTTCATCGCACTAGGAAGAACGGGGTTCATGCCGTGAGGTTGCGCACCCCGAGCGGGAGAGGCACTGCGGCCGAGGCGCGGCCGGGCGTTGGTTGTGGAGCAGGCGACCGCTGGCCCGGGCGTGGGAGGCGCCTTGCGGGCCGTCGTGCGATCTCGGCCATCCGGACGGAAGAGTGGAGCAGGGCGGCGTGCGCTGGCGTTGCTGCGTCCTGTGAGAGCGAATTCGCGGCCGCTCCCCTGGTCCGGGCGCCGGGATCGTGTCCCGCCAGGGAACACCTACGCGACCGCCGGAACGGTGTCCGGTGCCATCGGGCGATCGGCTCCGCCGCTCATGAGCCGCACGATCTCCGCGCGATCGACCTCCGACGGGAGCTCCCATCCGGGCTCGTAGCCGAACAGCAGCGCGGCGGGCCTGCCGCGGAAGCGGTCGTCGATGATCTCCAGGTGATCGAGTGTCACCTGCGCCGGGTGCACCTTGCCGCACCTGTGCGCCAGGTCCATCAGCTCTTTGGGCAGGGTGATCACATCGTTCGCCAGGCGCGTGGACTTGAGGGCCGGATCGAGGCCGCGCATGAGCCAGCGGCTCTGGGTGGCGACGCCGGTGGGGCAGCGGCCCGTGTGGCAGCGCTGCGCCTGGATGCAGCCGACCCCAAACGGCAGCCGCCCCCGCCGCGCCATCTAGAAGGTTCGGCCCTCGACCCGCTGCACCCTTCCGGATACACCTTCCACATGCAGCCCGCTCCCTCCGGCGCTCGCGCCCCTGCTCCGGTTATCTCCCGGCGCGTGCTCACCTGCGCCTCGGAGGCGGCAGCGCTCTGGGACGTCGTCGCGGACACCGATCGGCTGAATCGCGCGCTCGGGATGGCGCCGCTGGAGCTCGAGCCCGTCAACGGCCCCGGCCCTGCGCGGTACCGCGTGCGCACGCGCGTCGTAGGGCTGGCGGTGGAGTACTACGAGGAACCCTTCGAGTTCGACGAGCCGCGCCGCTTCGCGCTGCGCCGGATCCCGACCTCGGGGCCGTATTCGTTGCTCGAGGTGCGTACGCAGCTCACGCCGCTGGATGCGGGCGGCACCCGCGCCGAGATGGAGATCGCGGTCTATCCGCGCACGAGGCTCGCAGCGCCGGTCGCCGCTCTGCAGGCGCGCACGTTCCTGGCGCGCTGGTCGCGTCTGGTACGTGAAGCTGACGGGCGGCTGGTCCGCCGTGAGTCGCCGGTCGTGGTCGGTCCACCGCCGGTGATCCTCGAGCCGGCGTTCTCGCGTGCGGCCTCCCAGCTCGAGCCGGTCACTCCGAAGGGCCGCGACGCGGCCGAGGCGCTGGTGAAGTGGCTGCGCTCGGCGCCCGATCCGGACGTGCTGAAGATCCGCCCTTATGCCGTCGCCGACGAGTGGGGGCTCGATCGCGCGGCCGTGCTGGACGCGTGCCTCGCCGCCGTCCCCGCCGGCTTGCTGGAGCTGAACTGGGAGCTCGTCTGTCCCAGCTGCCGCACCGGAGCGGACACGGTCGCCACGCTCAGCGCGCTCCCCGGGTCCGGGCACTGCCACCTGTGCGATCTCTCCTTCGGGCTCGAGTCCGAGCAGGCGCTCGAAGCGGTGCTGCGGCCGGTGAAGGCGGCGCGCGCGATCCCGGAGATGCCGTTCTGCATCGGCGGACCGCGCCGCACGCCTCACGTCGTCGCGCAGCGCATTCTCTCCAGAGAGGGCACGCTCGACCTGACGCTGCCCGCGGTGCCCGGCCGCTATCGGCTCTTCGTGCGCGGCGGGGGCCTCTCGCACCTGGAGCTCGCCGCGGATGGCCCCGCATCGATCGAGGTGCACGCCCACGACGCGGAGCTCTCGCCAACGCGGCTCACCGCGCGCCCAGGCGGGACGCTGACCGTCCGATTCCGGCAGACCGAGGACCGGCAGCTCAAGCTCGAGCGCTCGGAGTGGGCGAACGCGGCGGTGACCCTGCGCGATCTGTCGCTCCACCCGACCTTCCGGCGCGGATTCGGGCTGCAGCTGCTTCGCCAGGGGCAGTCGCTGAAGATCGGCCGTACCGCGTTGATGTTCACGGACCTCACCGGTTCGACTGCGCTCTATGCGGCGATGGGTGACGCGGCGGCCTTCGACATGGTCGACGCGCACTTCGTCTATCTCCGCGAGCGGATCGAACGCCACGGCGGCGTGGTGGTGAAGACGATCGGCGATGCGGTGTTTGCTGCGTTCGGCGCGGACGAGGACGCGGTGGTGTGCGCGGCGGACGCACTCCGGGACTGGGAGCAGTTCCAGGCGGAAGTCCCGGCCGCGAAGGGCGTGTTCCTCAAGCTGGGGATCCACAGCGGGCCGACGTACGTGATCACCGCCAACGGCCAGCTCGATTACTTCGGCCAGTCCGTGAACATCGCCGCGCGCCTGCAGGGGCTCGCCGGCGCGAACGAGCTCGTCGTCTCCGGCGACGTCGCGCTCCCCGACCTGGTCGGTTTCCACCGTCAGCCGTTCACCGCCGAGGTGAAGGGCGTGCCCGGTGCCCTCTCTCTGCACCGCATCACACCGATGAAGACGTCCGAAGTGGCGCCGGTGGCGGCGGGCAGCCGGTAGTCCCGGCCGCTCAGCCCAATAGCCGCAGCAGCCCACGCCTGCTTCTGTTTCCGCTCCACTTCAGCGCCAGCACCCGGCCGACCGCGAGCAGCGCCACCATCATGACGATCTGCTGCCGCAGGATGATCCGGCTCACGTCGAACGCGGGCTTCCACCTCACCTCGCCGCCGCGGATCTCGTAGACGCCGACTGGTTCGGCGTTCACGCCGAACCCGGTGCCCGCGCCCTTGCCGTGCTGTTCGGGGTTCTCGCCCTGTCCGCCTCCTCCGCCGCCGCGCACGCGGGCCACCGGCAGCACGGTGGCGCCGTTCTGCTGGATGGGCTCGCCGAACACCCGGCGCGCGCTGTACGTCTCCCGAATCCGGTCGATCACCTCGAGTGCGTCCATGACCTTGCTCCTTGAAGGGTGCTCCCGTTGGAGATGCGCACGCGCGCGGCGAGCCACGCGCTCCGGGCGAGCGGGCCGCGTCCGGTCCGCCGGCCGGGTGGGGGATCGGGCGGCGCGGAATTCTGGCTTCACAGCCGCGTGGCAGCGGGTAGCGTGCGCCGCATGACCACGACCTCCAACAACGTCCATCACGGAAGCTGTCACTGCGGCGCGGTCCGCTACCGCGTGGAGATCGATCTCTCGAAGCCCGTCATCCAGTGCAACTGCTCGATCTGCTCGCGCAGCGGTACCCTGCTGGCGTTCGTCCCGGAGTCCGCGTTCGTGCTCGAGAAGGGCGAGGACAACCTCACCGACTACCAGTTCGGCAAGAAGGTCATCCACCACCTCTTCTGCAAGACCTGCGGCGTGCGCTCGTTCGCGCGGGGTTCGGGCCCGAACGGGCCGACCGTGGCGATCAACACGCGCTGCCTCGAAGACGTCGACACCACCCGGCTTAAGGTCATGCACTTCGACGGCAAGAGCCGTTGATCCGCCCGCGCGATGCCTCCGGACGATTCCTCCGCCGACGCGCTCCAGCGTCGCCTCGAGCGGTTGAGCGCCGCGCTTGGTCCGGCCTCCGGCACGGCCCGGTCTGCCGTGTCCGGGTCACCGCGCGACAACCGCAAGAGCGCCAGCCCGGCGAAGAAGATCGGCGCGGGCGGGATGGCGCTGGCGATCGGCCTCATCGCCGTGGCGATCGCCACCGGCCAGCTCGCGCTGCTCATCCCTGCCGCCATCCTGGCGATCCTCGCGGGCGCCATGCTGATCAGCGGGATCGGCGAGGCCGTGCTCGCGAGCCTGCCCGCGGGCCTTGCGCCGAAGGACGAGACGCGCGCGCGGATCGGTGCCGGCGCGAACCTCGGCGAGGGCGCGGTGATCGAACCCGGCGCGACGGTGGAGATGGGCGCGACGATCGGTCCGGGCGCGCGCGTCGAACGCGGCGCGGTGGTGCGGATGGGAGCGACGGTCGCATCGGGCGCGGTGGTCGAGGTGGGTGCGGTGGTCGGCTGGGGCGTGGAGGTAATGCAGAACGCGGTGGTGGGGCAGGGCGCAGTGGTCGGGGCCGGCGCCACCGTGCACCCGGGCGCGGTCGTGCCTCCCGGCATGCGGCTGCCGCCGGGTTCGGACTGGTCCGGCGGCGTGGGGACTGCGCGTTCGGCCTCCGCGGCGGGCTCGTCCGCGCGCACCTCGGAGAACCGGACCGTCGATCCGCGGCTGGCACGGATCGACGCGGCGTGCGAGCGCATCGCCTCCGAATTGGAGCAGGCGCCGGAGTCGGTGAAGGCGTACCTCGGCGCCTCCGCGCAGACCGCGAGCGAGCTGCGGAAGATCTGCCTCGGCCTGGTCGAACGCGAGAAGGTCCTGCGTGCCGAGTCGTCTGCGCAGGCGCTCGCGTTCCTCGCTCAGGAGCGCGCCGAGCTGGAACAGAAGATCGCCGCCGCCACTGACGAAGGGATCCGCCGTTCGCTGAAGAGCGCGGTGGCGGCGATCGAGGATCAGCAGCGCCAGCGCGCGGCGTTGAAGACCAGCGCGGATCGTCTCGACGCGGAGCTGACGCGGCTGCAGTGGACGCTGGATGGGATGGCCACGCAGCTGGTCCGGCTGCGGACCGCGGGGAGCGAAGTGACGGCCGGCGCCACCGACGAGGTGCTGCGGACGGTGCAGCAGCTCCACGACGAGATCGATGCGATCGCCGAGGCGCTCGAGCACGTGGGGCGCGCCGACGTGCTGGAACCGATCGCGGAGATCGCCGCGCCGGAACCACCGGCGCCCGTGGGCGTGGATCGTCAACGCACCCGCTGAGCGGACGGGGCAATGGTAGAAGCGCAGTCGATGACGCGCTCGCCGCCGCTCTCGATCGTCTGGATCCTCCCTGCGTTTCTTGCCGCCGCCTGCGGACCCGGGGACCCCACCTTCCGGGACCGCGCCCCCGGCGAGCGCGCGCCGCTGACCGCCGCGTGCGATCCGATCGATCCGTCCCGCTGCGCGCTCCCGTGGCCCTCCAACACCTTCACCGTCGCCGACCCGTCGACGCCGACCGGATTGAAGCTCGCCCTCGAACGCAAGGCGCTCCCCTCCGCGGACGAGGTCGCGTTCCTCAACCTCGCGGATGGGTTCTCCCGGCTCTCGCCGCTGCTCACCGCCTTCCCGGGATCGATCGATCCTTCGTCGGTCGGTGGGGGTGACGACACGGCGATCCGCCTTTGGGTGGCGCAACCCGGCGCTCCCGACGAAGGCGCGGCGATCCCCTTGCGGATCCTCCTTGTGCCCAGCACGAGCAAGTCGAAGGGCGAGGAGACGCTCGTGGTCGCCTATCCACGGCGCCCGCTCGCGCCGGCGTCCGACCACGTCGTGGTGGTGCTCGACTCGCTGCGCCCCGAAGGCGGTGGCTCGTTCGAAGCCGACCGGCTGACGCGGCTGTCGCTCGGGCTGGAGGCGCCGCAGACGGACGACGAGCGCCAGCGCGTGGCGTACCACGCCCCCACGCGCGCCCTGCTCGCGCGCGCAAACATCGACCCGGCACACGTGCTGCGCGTGTGGGACTTCACCACGCGCTCGAAGGAGGACCCACAGGCGCGGCTGAAGGCGATGCGCGAAGCGGCCATCGATGCGGTGAAGACCGGCGCCGTGGGCGTGGCGATCGACGACGTGCGGCTGCCCTCGGACGGATCGGTGCTGGCGATCGTCCAGGGCCGCCTCACGGGGCTGCCCGAGTACCGCACTGCGGACGGCGTGCTCTCGCTGGACGAGGCGGCGATGCCAAAGGCGGTGGGCGTCCACGATGCGCCGTTCCGGGTGATGATCCCCCGCGGGACGACCGACTATCGGATGGTCCTCTACGGCCACGGAACCGGCGGGTCGCTCGACGAGGACACCTTCGATGAAGAGATCGCCGCCGACGGCCTGGGCAAGGCGAACGGGCTCTTCTACGGCTGGGACGGAGCGACGTTCCCCAACACGCTGATCGGGCTGGGCAGGGTCCAGCGCGGCGTGGCGACGTCCAGCGCGGGGCTGATGCAGGCGCTCGCGGACGTCTCCGCCATCGAAGAAGCGCTCAACGGGCCGCTCGCCGACGCGCTCGCCGCGCCGCTGCTCGGCGACGTCCCGAACCCCGCCGCCGGCCGCCGCCCGGACGCCACCGCGCCGATCTGGACCGGTGGATCGCTGGGCGGCACGCTCGGGCTCGCCTACTCGGGCCTCTCGCCGCGCGTGCAATACGCCGTGCTCAACGTCCCCGGCGCCGGGTGGACGCACTTCATCCCCGGCTCGGAGCTGTTCACCGTGCTCGCCCCGTCACTCGCGGTGAATTACCAGAGCACACTCGACTTCTGGGTCACGATGATGGTCAGCCAGCTGCTCTGGGACGACGTCGACGGCGGCAACTGGTCCGACGATCTCGACGCAGACGGCTCGGTGTACTTGCTGCAGGAGAGCATGGGCGATCCGATCCTCCCCAACCCGGGCTCGGAGCTGTGCGCCGCCGCCGTGAACGCGGCGATGGTCGGCGCGCCGCTGCAACCCATCCCGGGGGTGCCCGCGCCGGTGGAGTCGGTCAAAAGCCACAGTGCCATCACTCAGTACCGCGTGCCCGCGAGCGAGATGGGGATGGCGATCCACGGCTTCGCGAGGTTCGACACGATCGCCGGCGAAGCGGCGCGCGAGCAGATCGCCGGCTTCATCCGTTCCGCCCTCGACGGCGCACCGCGCATCGACCTGCCGTCCCAGTGCCGGAACAACACCCAGCCGGACTCGTGCGACTTCTCGTCGGTGCCGCCGTGAAGCGCCGCGCTAGAAGACCCCGCCCAGGCCGACGTGTGGCCGCCCCTCGCGCACGGTGACCGACGGGAAGACGGCGATCGCCGCTGTCCCGGTAGGCCTCGAGTCGCCCGCCTCCTCCCACCCGAGCCCCGCGGCGTCGAACGCGGCCACTGCCACGGTGCCGAGGAACAGCCCGGGTGAGATGGAAGAGTCGGCGCATCCGCTTATCCCGCTCGTCGCCGCGCAGTTGCCGATCAATGAGGCCGCGATCCACATCGCGGGCACGAACAGCCGCATGCTGAAGTCGCCGAACGCGCGCAGCCACTGCCGGTGGAAGAGGTGGACGATCGGCGCGCCGATCGCGCCCACGGCGTACATCCCCGCCGCGAAGAACACCTCCGGTCCGAAGCGCGGGTCCATCACGCTGCCGCGTGCGACCGCGTTGGCGTAGACGGACGCCCCGAACAGCGCGCCGATGGCGTCGACGGACAGAATCTGCCAGCCATACCAGCGCTCGGGGCGGCGCCGCTCGAAGTCGTTCGGGTTCGCGTAGACGAACGCGTCGAGCGCGGACGCGCCGAGTGCGCCGGCCAGGAACCCGCCCGTCATCCCCGACTCGGTGCAGGCACGTTCGAAGCTCCCGGACGCGACGCACGCGGAGAGGGCGCCGAACAGGCTGCTGATGGGCGGGAGGAACAGCCGCGTGCCGAGGCTGGCCATGCCCCAGGTCCCGCGCCGGTGCGCCATGTGCACCGCCGGCGCGCCGATCAGCCCCACGTTCAGAAGCCCGATGTCCACCACGCCACCGTCGAGGGCCGCGTCTGGGGCGACCGCAGCGCGGCGAGGCTGAGCCCGCTGGCGATTCCGAGGCCATCCACGAGCAGCGTCTCGACGCCGTACCACTCGGCGCGCCGTCGCGGCGTGGAGCCCGCGTCCAGCAGCGGGGGAGGGGTGAGCCCGCGCTCGGGCCCGGCGGCGGGCGCCTGGGCGGAGCACGGGGTCGCGGAGGCGAGGAAGGTGAGCGCCAGCGCGCCCACCGTGAGCGAACGTCTCATGACATCCCGAAGGAGCTTGTCGGTCGGCCGCATCGTGGATCGGAGTTGGTTCCGGGTGGGAGAAAGATCGCGGTGGCGCGAGGTGGTCCGGCGCGCTAGCAGCGCGACATGTCCGAGGGGCTCAGGCTCTCGAGCGACCTCAAGCTCTATGTGGCCACCCGCTTCGTGGTCACCATCGCGGTGCAGATGCAGGCGGTCGCGGTGGGCTGGCAGGTCTACGATCTCACCCACCGCGCGCTCGCGCTCGGCTACGTCGGGCTGGCGCAGTTCGCGCCGTTCGTCGCGCTCGCGCTGTTGACCGGGCACGTGGCGGATCGCTTCGAGCGCCGGCGCATCCTGATGGTCTGCTACGCGGTCATCGCTCTGTGCGCGCTGATGTTCGCCGCGCTCACGCTGTGGGCCCGCGCGCCGGTGGAGCTGTACTACCTGGTGCTGGTGCTCCTCGGTTCGGCGCGTGCGTTCCTCGGGCCCGCCAGCCAGTCCTTCGTCCCGGAGCTGGTTCCGCCAAGCCAGCTCCAGTAGGGCATGGCGATGAGCTCGAGCGCGTTTCAGGTCGCCACCATCGTCGGGCCGGCGACCGGCGGGTTGCTCTACGCGGCGATCCACCCGACCGGCGTCTACGCCGTCTGCGCCCGGCTGCTGTTGCTGGGCGTGCTGTTCCTCGCGCTGATGAAGATCCGCGTGGTGAAGCAGGCGCCGAAGGCGACCACGTGGAAGGATCTCATCGGCGGGGTCACCTATGTCTTCCGCAACCGGGTGATCCTCGGCTGCATTTCTCTCGATCTCTTCGCGGTGCTCCTCGGCGGCGCGGTGGCGCTCCTGCCGATCTTCGCGGAGGACATCCTCCACACCGGCCCGTGGGGGCTGGGCCTGTTGCGGAGCGCGCCCGCGGTCGGCGCCTTCGTGGTGGCGGTGATCCTCGCCAACCGTCCGATCCAGCAGCGCGCGGGGATCTACCTGTTCGCGTGCGTGGCGATCTTCGGGCTGGCGACGATCGTCTTCGGCCTGTCCCGGAACCTCGCGCTCTCCGTTCTGGCGCTCGCGGTGCTGGGCGGTTCCGACATGGTGACCGTGGTGATCCGCCTGTCGGTTGTCCAGCTGGCCACGCCGCCCGAGATGCGCGGACGCGTGAGCGCGGTGAACATGGTCTTCATCGGCGCCTCCAACGAGCTGGGCGAGTTCGAGTCCGGCGTCACCGCGGCGTGGTGGGGACCGGTGGCCGCGGTGCTGGTGGGAGGCGCCGGGACGCTGGCGGTGACGCTGCTGTGGCTCTGGCTCTTCCCCGAGCTCCGGCGGATCCGCCGCGTGGAGGACGTCCTGCCGCCCGCCGGTGCGCCGCTGGTCCAGGCACCGCAGCCCTGAGCGGCGCGGCCTTCGGGCCAAGGAGCCACCCTCGGGTGCGTGGCGTCCTCCCGGTGTCCACCTTGTGGGTAGGAAAGGAGACGCACATGGGAGAGCTGTCCGACAAGATCAAGGGGCGCCTCAAGTCGGTGATGGGCAAGGCGTCGGGCGACCGGCGCCTCGAGGCCGAGGGTGAGGCCGAGGAGATGAAGGGAAAGGTGAAGGGCGGCGTCGAGGAGGCGAAGCAGGAGGTCAAGGGGGCCATCCGCCGCGAGCCCGGCCCCGAAAAGCGCTGAGCGCCGCGCGCCGGCTACGGGTGCTTGCGCACCGCCATCACCGTGAGCTCCCCGTCGCCGGTGGGGCGACGGACTTCGACCGTCTCGCCCACCGCGCGGCCCATCAGCGCGCGGGCCACGGGCGAGTGCACGCTGAGCCGACCATGCCGGGGGTCCGCCTCGTCGGGGCCGACGATCCGCCAGGTCGTCTCCGTGCCCTCCTCGTCTTCAATCGTCACCCAGGTCCCGAACGCGACACGGCCCTCCGGCGCGTCGTCCGGCGAGAGCACGGTCAGCGAAGCAATCGTCGCTTCGTAGAAGGCGATCCGCTGATCCAGCTCGTTGAGCGCGGCCGCTCGCTCCTCCTCCGGGAGCTGCATCGCCTCGGCCCGCTCCTCGCGCGCCTTCGCCAGGTTCGCCTGAAGCGCGGCGAAGCCCTCGGGCGTGATGTAGCGCACCTCCCCCGGCTGCAGGGTGGGAGGCCCCCGGGTGATCGGCCCGTGCTCGACAGTCTCTTCGCTGATGAACGCCTTCGACACGCGTCAACCTCCGCTGGGAGGGCGCGGCAGCGCGCCCGGATCGATCCGCTCCGCCGTGTACCGCTTCGACGTGAGCGACTTGAGCTTCCCGTCTTCGAAGCAGGCGACGTGCACCAGAAATGATGGCGCTTCGAAGGTCGGGGACCCATACCGGTAACACTGCAGGGAACCGTTTGCTTCCGTTCCAATCGGCACGCCGAGCGCTGCCTCCACCTGGCGGACGGACATGCCGGCATGCACCGCGCGCAGACCCTTCGGGGTGACGATCCGGTACGTCTGCGGATCCGGCCAGATCCACTGCGCCATCAGGGCGAGCGCGAACGCCCCGCCGATCACCAGCAGGCGGGTACGCAAGGGTGTGCCGCGCCGCCGCTCCGGCCGGTAGATCGAGAAGAACGGGCGTGGGGCCTGCGCGTTGGGATCGGTGCTCATGGGCGGGATGGATAACGATCCGTCTCTGGCACGGCCTTCGTCCCGGGGCCAGAGCCTGCCCGGCCCGGATGCGCTATAGCTGTCCGCTCTCATGCGGAGCATGCGGCTTCCGATCCTCTCACTTTTCGTCGCAGCCATGACGGTCCCGCTCGCCTGCGGGACCGGACGTGGGATGCCGGTGGACGGCGACGGCGGTCCGAGCGACGGCGCCGCGGATGGGGGCCTTGCGCGGCCCGTCGAGATCGGCACCGGCGCCGAGGCGTTCGAGCCCCTCAGCGACGGTCAGACGCTGCCGATCATCGCCGGTCCGCAGGGCGGATTCCACCTCTGGGCCGCTGCGCGCGTTCGGGAGCCCATCGATCCGGAAAACCTCTCGCTCCGTTTCCGCGTGCTGCTCGATGGGGGCACCCAGTCGGACAACACGTGGAAGCTCTCCCTGGTCCAGAACGGCGATGCCTGGGAGTGGTTCGCGCTGACCGAGGTGCTCTCGAACCCGGACGCCGTGCGCGGGAAGGAGGTCGAGTTCCGGCTCGACGTCACCGACACCGCCGGCCGCACCGCCTCGGACGCGCGGCGCATCATCCCCGTTGGCCCCTGAGGTCCCTATGAACGCTCGAACCCGCCCCCTCGCCGCGTTGTGCTGGTCCGCCCTCGCGCTGTCTGCCAGCACCGCGTGCGGACCCACCGCCGGATCGCCGGGTGGGTGCAGCGAGGTGACCTGCGCGGGCTGCTGCGCGGAGGACGGCACCTGCGTCGCTCAAACGTCGGCCACCGCCTGCGGCGCTGCCGGCGCGGCGTGCGTCGCCTGCCAAGAAGGGGAGACGTGTGAGGCGGGTGCCTGTGTCGCGGCGCAGGCGCAGTGCCCGGCGCCTTCCAGCGCCGCGCCCTCTGCGCGCAGCGACTTCGCGCTGGCGTTCGATCCCGTCGGCCGCCAGCTCGTGGTGTTCGGCGGAGACCCGGGCGTCGCGGTGAGCTGCATGCCCGATCCGAAGTTCGAGGGCGAGACCTGGTTCTACGACGTCGACTGCGGTGTCTGGACCAGGTCCGCCGAGCCGGGCCCCTCGGCGCGTGCGCGCCTTGCGGGTGCGTTCGACACCCGGCGCCGTCGGTTCCTCGTCTTCGGGGGGCGCTACCGCGCTCAGAGCTCGGGCGCGTACACCAACTACAACGAGGTTTGGGCGCTGACCTTCGGCGCCAACGGATCGAAGGCCCATGCGTGGGATCCGCTGGTGACGTCGGGTGAACCGCCCCCGGCGATGTCGTCGACCGTGGCTGTCTACGACGAGGCGGACGATCAGCTCATCGTCTTCGGTGGCAACGCGAGCACCAGCGGGCTGAGCTACGCCCCGAACGCGAACGTGTGGGCGCTCTCGCTCTCGGACAACGTCTGGACCGAGCTGGTGCCGAAAGGCACGAAGCCGCCCGCGCGCGAGTTCCACGCCGCGGTGATCGACCCGAAGCGGCACGCGCTGGTGGTCTTCGGCGGAGGCGACGCGAACGCCTTCACCGGTCCCTTCCTCTCGGATACGTGGTCGTTCTCCCTGGACACGCACGAGTGGACGAAGCTCGCCACCACCGGGCCGGTTCCACGCGGGCGGATCCGCGGCGCCCTCGCCGTCGATCCCGAGCGCGATCGCGTTCTGCTCTTCGGTGGCCACGACGACGGACAGATCGGTGAACGGAACGATCTGTGGTCGCTCGATTTCGCCTCGGGCACCTGGACCCGGCTGCGGGAGGGAGACGTCTTCAACACCGCGGGCGCGGGGTTCTGCGACTTCCCTTCCGACTTCGTGACGCCGGATCCGGACTCGCCCGAACGCCGCGAGGCGCACGGCCTCGTGACGGTTCCGGGGAGGGGCATCTTCCTCTTTGGCGGGCGCTCCGACTGCGGCAACCTGAATGACGTGTGGCTGCTCGATCCGGAGACCGCCACTTGGCGCAACCAGAAGCCCACCTTCAGCGGGCTCAGCTGTCAGCGGAGCGGAAAGAGCGGTTGCACCACGCTCTGCTTCTGACCTTCAGCGCGTCCGCTCGAGCGCGATCCCTCTGAACTTCCCGGTCGACGCGCCCACCGCCAGGTTGCCGCCCACGCTCCAGAGCCGATCGCCGCTCCCGAAGATCGAATGGAAGTCGAGCGTGCTGTCTTCGACCTCGTCCGCATCCAGCGTCTTCGACGAGAGATCCAGCGCCCCGAGCGTGCCCTGCGTCCCCGCCACCCACGCCGCGTCGTCCGAGTCCATCCACACGCCGTTGAGCCCGGGCAGCGGCGCAAGCGACGTGGTCTTCCACTCGCTGCCGTTCCACTCGGCGACGATGCCGTTCCCGCGCCCGCCGACCGCGACCACGTGATGAGGCCCCGTGCCCCACAGGGAGATGAGGTCGTCCTTCGCGCCGCTGGGCTGGTCCGTCCACCCGGTGCCGTCGAAGTGGATCACCACGCCGTCCTGGCCCACCACGAAGACGTCCTGCGCGGAGGTGCCCCACACCTTGTAGAAGGCGAACACGTTCTCACGCGAGAGCGGAGGGACGTCCTTTGGGGTCCACGTGGTGCCGTCGTAGTGCAGCAGCAGCGCGGATCCGGAGGAGAAGCCGCTGCCGCCCACCGCCCAGACATCATCCGGCGCGGCGCCCCAGATGCCCCACAGCGGTTGATCGGTGAGCGGAGTGGCCTTCGTCCAGTTCTGCCCGTCGAAGTGCAACAACGTGCCCGCGTTGCCGGCGATCCACACGTCGTTGGGTGAGAACGCGTGGACCCAGTTGAGCAACGGCACGTCCACGCCCGGGTCGACCTCGGTCCAGGCGCTGCCGTCGAAGTGGCGGATGCTACCGACGTCGGTCGTCCCGCCCACCGCGTACACATCAGTCGCGGAGGGACCGCCGACGTTCAGGTACCAGTTGCCGTTGGCGTCGAACGCGGGCTGCCACGCGGGTCCACACCCGATCGCGGCCAGCGCGGCGAACGCCACGAGGATGGGCGTCGGGCGGATCATCACGCGCCGCCGTCGTTGCCCGCATCCGGAAGACCGGCGTCAAACCCTGCGTCCACGCCGGCATCGGTGCCCGCATCCATGCCTGCATCGTGACGGATGAAGCCGGCATCCATGGGCTTTCCGCCGACCGTGTTCCCTTTGGGCAGTCCGGCCAGGCTCCCACCCACCGGGGGATCGGCGTTGCCGCTGCTGCACGCGGCGATCGCCAGCAGGGAGAGAGTGAGGACGAGTGCGCGCATGGCTGTTCCCTATACCAGAACGCCGTCGCTGCGCTGCGGGACGGCGGGGATAGAGTGGCCCCATGCGCATCGTCCGGGCCGCTCCCCTCTGTCTGTTCGTCATCACCGGCCTCGCCTGTGGCCCCACCCCACCGCCCGCAGGAAACGGAGGCGACGGGGGCGTCCCGACCGACGAGGTTTGCGCGTCCAAATCGCTCACCCACGTGCTTCCCCAGGATTGGCACCACACCGCGACCTGCATGGACGCGTGCGGGAACGGGCTCAACCCGCCCACCGGCGGCCCGCACTGTCCGCAGTGGCTGGCGTGCCGCGTGTACGACGAGGCGCAGCCGCTCTGTAACTGGGTGCACAACCTCGAGCACGGCCACGTGGTGCTCCTCTACAACTGCCCCGGGGGCTGCCCGGAGATCGTCGACGGGCTGAAGAAGATCTGGGAGGAGGCCGGCGCCAACGGTGCGCCGCGACGGATCCTCATCACGCCGTGGAGCGGGCTGCAGAAGAAGGTGGCAGCGGTCGTGGCGGGCTGGTCGTGGAGCGGGGATGCATTCGACGAGGACGCCATCCGCTGCGTGCTGTCCCACCAGGACGTCGAAGCGCCCGAGGCGGGTCTGGAGTGCTCGCAGTAATCCTCGAAGACTGGTCCTGCCTCGGATTATGAGGATCCCGTGAACCGCGACGAAGCGCTGGCACGAATCACTGAACCGTTCGACGTCGCCATCATCGGCGGGGGCGCCACCGGCCTGGGCGCCGCGGTGGACGCGGCGTCGCGCGGGTATCGGACCGTGCTGCTCGAGGCGCGCGACTTCGCCAAGGGCACCTCCAGCCGTTCGACCAAGCTGGTCCACGGCGGCGTCCGGTACCTCGCGCAGGGGCACATCGGCCTGGTGCGCGAGGCGCTGCGCGAGCGCGGCCGGCTGCGGAAGAACGCGCCGCACCTGGTGGTGGACCTCCCCTTCGTCGTCCCCGCGTACGACTTCTGGTCGGGTCCGTACTTCGGCGTCGGGCTCAAGCTCTACGACGTGCTCTCCGGCAAGCAGCGGATGGGTAGGAGCCGCTCGCTCTCCCGGGAGGAGGTGCTCGAGCGGATCCCCACCGCGAAGCCGGAGGGGCTGCGCGGGGGGATCCTCTACTTCGACGGCCAGTTCGACGACGCGCGGCTGGCGGTGACGCTCGCCTGCACCGCGTGGGAGAAGGGCGCCACCCTGTTGAACTATGCCCCGGTGACGCGGCTCATCCGCTCGGGTGAGCGGCTGTCGGGGCTGGCGTTCCGCGACAACGAGACCGGCCGCGAGCACACGCTGCAGGCGAAGGTGATCATCAACGCCACCGGCGTGTTCGCGGACGAGATCCGGCGCATGGATGAACCGGACGCGGCGCCCACGGTCCTCCCCAGCCAGGGCGCGCACATCGTGCTGCCGCAGAAGTTCTTGCCCAGCGCGAATGCCCTCATCATCCCGCGCACCGACGATGGCCGCGTGGTCTTCCTGATCCCGTGGAAGGGCCGCGTGCTGGTGGGCACGACGGACCACGAGGTCGATCGGATCGAGGTCGAGCCGCGCGCCGCGGAGGAGGAGATCGAGCTTCTTGTGGACCACGCGGCGCGCTACCTGTCACTGCCGCTGCAGCGCTCGGACATCCTGTCCACCTTCGCGGGACTTCGGCCGCTGGTGCGCCCCCGGACCAACAGCGGCGAGACCCGTTCGGTGTCGCGCGATCATCAGATCTTCACCTCGTCACACGGGCTCTTGACCATCGTCGGCGGGAAGTGGACCACCTACCGAAAGATGGCGGAGGACGTGGTGAACCAGGCGGTGAAGATCGGCCAGCTCGAGCCGCGGCCGTGTCCCACCGCCGACATGCCACTCCACGGCGCCCCGGTGGTGTCGCCTTCGGCGTCGACCAGTCCCGCCACCGCCGCGCCGTCGGTGGATCCGCTCGATCCGCTCGCGGTCTACGGGACGGACTCCCACGAGGTGCGGGCTCTGGCCGTGGCGGATCCCTCGCTGGCGGCGCGGCTGCATCCGCGGTTGCCGGTAATCGGCGCGCAGATCGTCTACGCGGCGCGGAAGGAGATGGCGCGGACCGTGGAGGACGCGCTCGCCCGCCGCACGCGCGCGCTGCTTCTGGACGCGGACGCCGCCGCCGCTGCCGCGCCCGCCGCCGCCGCGCTGATGGCCAGAGAGCTTCGCCGCAGCGCCGATTGGCAGCGCGCGCAGGTGGAGGACTTCAGCCGCCTGTGCCGCAATTCCCTGCACGCGAGCTCGGACCGCCCGGGCAACGGCAGCGCCCGCGTTGCGCGGCGCTGAATGGGGGAAGTGATCCACGCCGGACTGCTCGGCGCACTTAGAAGTCAATGGAACCGCAGAAATCGAAGGTGGTGGTGGTCGATGACGATCCGATCGTCCTGCGTGCGGTCGGGGAGATCCTCCGGCGCGACGGATACGAGGTGACCGCGCTGCAGGATCCCACCGAGGCGCTGGCGATCGTGAAGGACACCACCATCGACGTGGTGGTCTCGGACATCAAGATGCCCCACCTCTCCGGCCTGGAGCTTTTGCGGGCCTTCAAGGACGCGCAGCCGGACGTCGAGGTCATCATCATGACCGGCCACGCGACGGTGGAGACGGCGGTGGAGGCGGTCAAGGCGGGCGCCTACGACTACCTGACCAAGCCCTTCGAACGAATCGAGAACTTCAGCCTCGCCGTGCAGAAGGCGGTGGAGCGGCGGACACTGAAGAAGCGTGCGCTCGCGCTGGAGCAGGCGCTCGATCACCGCGCGGAGTTCGAGGGCATCGTCGGCCAGTCGGCGCAGATGCGCGCGGTGTTCAAGACGGTGGAGACAGTCGGTCCGACCATGGCCACGGTGCTCATCCAGGGTGAGAGCGGCACGGGCAAGGAGTTGGTGGCGCGCGCCATCCACGACCGGAGCCCGCGGCGCGATCGCCCGTACGTGGCGGTGAACTGCTCGGCGCTCAGCGAGACGTTGCTCGACAGCGAGCTGTTCGGCCACGTCAAGGGCGCCTTCACCGGGGCGCTGGGGAACAAGAAGGGGCTGTTCGAGGCCGCCCACGGCGGGACGATCTTCCTCGACGAGATCGGCGACGTGCCGCCGGCCACGCAGGTCCGCCTTCTGCGCGTGCTGCAGGAGGGCAAGGTCAAGCGCGTGGGCGCGAACGAAGAGATCTCCGTCGACACGCGGGTGATCGCCGCGACCAACGTCGACCTCGCGAAGGCGAAGGCGGAGGGGCGATTCCGCGAGGACCTCTACTACCGGCTCAACGTCATCCAGCTCTCGCTGCCACCGTTGCGCGACCGCGCCGACGACGTGCCGCTCCTCGCGCACCACTTCGCGCGCCGCTACGCGGAGCGGATGGGCAAGAAGCTGGAGGGCTTCACCGTCGAGGCGATGTCCGCGCTCACGCTCCACACCTGGCCGGGCAACGTGCGCGAGCTGGAGAACGCCATCGAACGCGCCGTGGTGATGACCGCCGGTCCGAAGATCGACATAGCCGATCTCCCGCGGGAGGTGACGGAGACGAAGGGACCGGCCCGCACGCAGGTGGACCTGACCAGCCTCGTGCACCTGCCGTTCGCGCAGGCCAAGGCGCTGACCATCCGCGCGTTCGAGGCGCGATACCTCACGACGTTGCTCGAACGCACCGGCGGCAACATCACCCAGGCGGCGCTCGCGGCCGGGATGGATCGCTCCAACTTCCGGCGCCTCCTCAAAGAGCATGGGCTCGCCGGCAGAGGCCACAACGATCCCGAGCCGGCCTGAGCGCATCTCGATTCGTGAGAAAATGCGCGGACATGTGTTCCGCCCCCGGCTTGCGCTCGGTCGCCTGAAACAGGTACGAGAAGGCATTACCCGGCTTACCCCTGAGGTGCGTATGGCATCCCGTGGTCTGGTCCTCGTCGCGGCGTGCGCAGCGCTGGTGGCGCTGGTCGGATGTCACGAAGACAGGCTCGTGGAGTCCGCCTGCCGCGAAGACTCGCAGTGTGACGAGGGGTACCTGTGCGAGGACTTCGTCTGCATCGAAGCGGCGACCAAGGCGTGTGACGTGGTGATCGACGGCAACCCGATCCTCCAGCCGTCGCCGTACACCGCCTCCTTCGGCGAATTGGACACGCCCGAGACCCAGATGACGGTGCAGCTGCACAACCTCGGCAACTGCACGCTGACGATCTTCGAGATGGGGCTGGAGAGCGCCGCCAACCCCGAGGCGCCGCCCTCGCCGTTCTCCTGCGATCTCTGCGAGGGGAAGATGCCCATCGAGATCTTCCCCGGGCGTCACAAGGACCTGGTCCTCACCTTCAAGGCCAACGGGGTGGGCAAGTACAGCGACCAGCTCCGGATTCTCTCCGACGATCGCGAGTTCCCCGAGCTGAAGGTGCCCATCCACGCGAACTTCCTCGGCGTGCCGCAGCTGCGCGTGGCGCCCAACCCGATCGACTTCGGCTACGTCGCACAGGGCCGCGCGCTCAAGAAGGCGGTGTCCATCAGCAACCAGGGCACCGGGGTCGCCCCGCTCACCGTTTCCTCCGTGCTGCTCGCGCCAGCGGATAGCCAGGACTTCGAGCTCACCGGTTCGCTCGACGCGCCGGTGGACCTGGCGCCCGCCTCCACCGATGAAACGGCGATCCTCAACTTCGAGCTCACCTACCACCCGCGCTCCAACGGCCTGCACAGCGCCGAGCTGATCGTCGTCACCAGCAAGGGCGACGTCCACGTGCCCATCTCCGGCAACTCCGAGACCCCGCCGAAGCTGACCTTCAACCCCACGAGCATCAACCTCGGTCAGGTGCCGCTGGGACACACCAACTATCAGGCGCTGACCCTGGTGAACGAAGGCGGCGCGCCGCTGCACGTGAGCTACTCGTGGGGCGGGCCGAACCCGACGACCGATCTGTACGCCCTGCCCAGCGTGCTCCCCGAAATCCAGCCCGGCGCCTATCAAGAGGTTCAGGTCGCGGTGACGGCCACCGCGGTCGGCCCGTACAACGGCCTTTTGATCCTCTCCTCGGACGATCCCGCCACCCCGGCGGTGACCATCCCGGTGACCGCGGAGGGTGTGCCCGGACCCGGCCCGGAGGTCGTGAAGGTGGAGATGACCTACGAGAACGGGGCCGACTCGGCCTTCGACAACGACCTGCGCAACGTCGACCTCACCCTCGAGCACCCCTACGGCTACGTCTGCAACAAGCAGAACCCCTCGCCCACCAACTGGGGCAACTACGGCAACCCCACGTGGATCGCCTTCGCGCCGAAGGAGGAACCGGAGCGCGTCGTGCTGGCGGACGCCGTGCAGGACGGCACCTACCGCGTGATGCTCAGCTACGCCGAGGACTGCGCCTCCATCCCCACCGAGCTGATGGCGGGGATCCTCGGGATTTCGGTGGACGCGCTCATCGCCTACCTGTCCGGCGGAGCGATCAACATCAACGGCCAGGACGTGGGCGATCTCATCTCGGAGATCTGCCTCGACCACGCGTCGTCCAACGTCACCGTCCGCGTGTACGTGAACGGACAGGTGATCAAGGAGAAGACCGTCACGGTGGGGAAGAAGGGCGACAGCCTCTACGCGGTCGATCTCATCCGGTCGGGCGGGACCTTCTCCGCGAAGTAGGGAGGAGCCACCATGAGGCGCTCGAACCCGATCATCCTGGGGGCGCTGCTTGCGGTCGCCGCGCTTTGGGGCTGCAACAACGCCAACCCCAACGGCAAGGGTGACAAACCCGAGAAGCCGCCGGGCCTCGAAGCGCAGCCCGAACGGCTGGCCTTCCTCTGCGTGACGCCGGGCTGCGACGACACGCAGTCGGTCAACGTGCACGTCAACGGCACCCGGCGGGCGGCGATCAAGCGCATCATCCTGCGCGGCGAGGCGGCCGACGACTTCGCCTTCACCTCCAGCGAGCCCGCGCCCTTCGTGGTGGGCGCCAACGCCGGCTTCGACATCGAGGTCCGTTACACGCCGAAAGGCGCGCCGATCCCCGGGATGGTGGAGCTGGTCGTGACGTACACCGACGCCTCGCCCGAGGAGAGCCCGGACCGGCTCGAGCCCGGAGAGCTCTCCATCCCGCTGGTGCGGCGGATCGTCGGCGAGCCGATCCTCGAGGCCACTCCGTCCGCGCTCTCCTTCGGGGTGGTGCCGTCCGGCGAGACGAAGACCTTGGCCGTGCACGTGGCCAACGCCGGCTTCGGGAACGTGGCGCTCGGGCTCGAGTCGGCGACCGCGGAGGCGACACAGGTGACCGCCGAGCTCGGCCCGGGCACCTCGCTCGTCCCCGGCGCGGCGATCGATCTTCCGGTCACCTTCAAGCCCTTCGACGAGGGCTACGTGAACACCACGCTCACGCTCAAGCCCACTTCGCCTGACGTGGAGCCGGCGAAGGTGCAGGTGGAGGGGACCTCGCTGTCGGCGCAGAAGCTGGCGGTAGAGCCGGGCGAAGCGATCGACTTCGGCGAGCTGGCGCAGGGGAAGACGCGCCCGGTGCAGCTCAAGCTGGTGAACATTGGCGGCGCGGACCTCACCGTCACGGCGATCGCCGTGGACGATTCGACCGGGAACCTCAGCGTCACCCAGCCGGAGCTGTCCGAGCCCATCGTCATCGCCCCGCTGGAGCGGGTGCCGGTGGAGATCCTGGTGGGCGGGACCACGCCGGGCGAGGTGAACGTCACGGTGACCGTGAGCTCGGACGATCCGCTCGTCCCGTCGTTGGCGATCCACGTGACGGGCACCATCACGCAGCCGAAGCTCACCGTCACCCCCGCGCAGCTCGATTTCGGCACCGTGCCGGTGGGCTGGGTGATGAACCGCCCGGTGGAGCTGAAGAACACCGGGTTCGGCAAGCTCACCGTGAAGAACATCACGCTCGTGGCGGGGAGCTCGAACCTGTTCCAGCTCGCCAGCCTGCCCGCGCTGCCGATGATGCTGGACCGCGACGAGCGCGTGGCGATCGACGTCGAGTTCCGCGCCGAGACGATGGCCACCTTCAACGGGTGGCTCTCGGTGGAGACCGACGACCCGGTGAATCCGTTCCAGGAGGTGCCGCTCTCCGCGGTGGCCGGGAGCTGTGAGGCCGGGTGTCCCATCAGCCACGGCACCCCCTCGTGCACCAACGGCGCGTGCGAGGTCGGCACCTGCGACCCCGGCTGGTACGACACCGACCAGAGCGCGGCCAGCGGCTGCGAGTGCAAGGAGGTGGGGACGGATCCGGGCGAGTTCTGCATGGACGCCGTGGACGTGGGCACGCTCACGGACACGGACGAGGACCAGGCGCAGCGCACCGGCATCGTCCCGCTCACCGACGACGTGGACCTCTACCGCTTCTACGGGAAGGACGCGACGAGCGTGTTCGGCGAGGACTACAAGGTGAAGATCCGCCTCGACTCCGCCGACCCCAACATCCGGATGTGCGTGTACCGCCACGACACCGGCTCGCACGACAGCGACTGCTACTTCTCCAACGAGAGCTGCCCGTCGAACCGCAGCTATCAGAAGAACGGCAGCTACGGGGCGGAGGACGGGGCGGACTACATCATCAAGGTCTTCCGGGACCCGGGCGTGGGGCCCACCTGCACGGCCTACACCTTGTTCATGTCGAACGGGATCTGATGGCCGGGTACAGTCCGGTGCGTGAGCATCGACGTCGAGACAGGGACCACGCTGAAGTTCGAACGTTTCTGGAAGTGGCTGCGCGAGCACGCCAACTGCATCCTCCGCGCCGGCACCGATGAGGTGTGGCTGTTCGATGATGACGACCTCCACTGGCACCTGGAGGAGGACGCCCACCGCAGCCCGGTCGTGCAGCTGATGCGCGGCAAGCGCGTGCTGGCGGAGCTGGTGATGGACGTGCGCGACGTGCTCTTCGTGCAGGCCACGCCCGAGGGGCAGCCGCAGAACGGCGAACAGCCCACGCTCTTCGAGCTGGTGACCGCTGGCGGCGACGAGAACTTCGGCGCGTACCACTTCCTGATGGCGCACGGCTTCGATCGCGAGGTGGCGGGCCACGTCAGCGGGTTGAAGCACTGAGCCCGCCGGGCAGGCCGCCGGGCGCCGGGCCGCTGGGTCCTCCGACGCCGCGGCGCGGTGGATCGAAGTTGAAGACGATGGCCCTTCCCGCGCTGAACCCCGAGGGCGAGCTGGATGCGCTGGTGGACATCCTCCCGCCGGCGCTGCAGCCGCCGGTGCGCGCGGTCCCGGGCGACGAGCTATTGGAGGTCGTCCTCGACCTCGGCCGCCTCCCGGAGGCGCGGCTCGCATCGCGCACGGTGGTGCTGGCGGAGGCGCCGGTGACCGACGCCGAGCTGGAGCACGTGCTCTCGCACCTGAGCCCGCTGGGCGAGGACAACCGCGCGGGGATCGAACGGACGCTCCACCGCGTCTCGGCGATCCGCAACCGGAGAGGCCGGGTGATTGGCATCACGCTCCGGGTGGGCCGCGCGATGTTAGGGACCATCGAGGTCATCCAGGAGCTCGTCGAGAGCGGCCGGAGCCTTCTGCTCCTGGGGCGGCCCGGCGTGGGGAAGACCACGCGGCTCCGGGAGATCGCCCGCGTGCTGGCGGACGACCTGCACAAGCGGGTGATGGTGATCGACACCTCGAACGAGATCGGCGGCGACGGGGACATTCCCCACCCGGCGATCGGCGGCGCGCGGCGGATGCAGGTGGCGCGGCCCGAGCTGCAGCACGCGGTGATGATCGAGGCGGTGGAGAACCACATGCCGGAGGTGATCATCGTCGACGAGATCGGCACCGCGCAGGAGGCGCTGGCGGCGCGGACCATCGCCGAGCGCGGCGTGCAGCTCGTGGCGACCGCGCACGGGAACACGCTGGAGAACCTCGTGCTCAACCCCACCCTGTCGGACCTGGTGGGCGGGGTGCACCAGGTGACCTTGAGCGACGAGGAGGCCCGCCGGCGCGGGACGCTCAAGACGGTGAGCGAGCGCCGCGCGCCGCCGACCTTCGACGTCGTCGTGGAGCTGGTGAACCGAGACGAGGTGGTGGTGCACAAGGACACCGCCCGCGCCGTCGACGCCCTGTTGTCGGGGCGCCCGCCGGGCGGTGAGCGGCGCCGGCGCGCGGGCGATCGGATCGAGGTCGAACCGGAGCCGGACCGGGTGGCGGAGCTCGATGGCCTGAACCGCGCGCGGCCCGAGTCCGCCGGGGCGGAAGGGGCGGGGACGCGTGCCACGAGGGTGCACATCTACGGCGTCGGGCGGCAGGTCATCGACCGGGTGATGCGCACGCTGGGGGCGGACATCCGGATCGTCGCGCGGCCCGAGAACGCGGAGGAGCTGTTCGTGCTGCGGTCGCGCTCCGGCGAGCCGCGGATCCGCCGCCTCTTGGAGCGGCCCGGCGCGAAGGTCCACTACCTCAAGCGGGCCAGCGCCTCCGAGCTGCGCAAGGCGCTGCGGAACGCGTTCGTCTCCGGCGTGTCCGGCGCCGACGAGGCGGAGGCCCGCGAGGCGCTGGAGGAGGCGGAGCTGGCCATCCACCGCGCGCTGAATGAGGGCGTGTCGATTCCGCTCTCACCGCGGCCGCCGCGGCTGCGCAGGCTCCAGCACCAGCTGGTGGAGCGCTTCCACCTGCAGACCATGAGCGTGGGCAGCGGCGACGAGCGTCACCTCGTCATCTACCCGGAGGGCGCGGACGGACTTCGCGCCGGCGAGTAGCGGGACTCAGCGCCCGGTCGGCTCCTGTCCCTGAGGCGCCGGCGCAAAGGCCGCGCCCTTCTGCCCGGTGTTGCCGTACCCAGACCAGGAGAGGTCCGGCGGCACGTCGATGCCGGCCATCCCGATCGAACCGCTGGCGCCCGAGATGTCAGGATAGTCCCCTTCGGTGGCCGGGCCACGAATCGTGGTGTTCCCGCCCACGGGCCCGCCGCTGGAGTTCCCCGCCGCCAGCGCCGTGTCCTCGCCCCGCTGGCCGATGCCGGCGTACCCGTTCTGCAAGGCTCCGCGGCTGACGTTCTTCGGAACCCCTGCGCGGCCCGCGCCCCCGGCGCCTTCCGGCGGTGACGGGGCGTGGCAGGCCAGACCGCCACCCAGAGCGAGCGATGAGGCCAGTGCGGCCGCGCGGAACCAGTGATGCGTCATGACCAGGACCTCGGGTGCTTGCGCCAGGAGCGCCTCTGTCGGGAAAGTGCGCACGCGCGGCTCCGGAGACGAGCACGAGCAGGCAAGCAAGCAGGCGGTAGTTTTGTCGACTTTCTGATAGAAGAGGCGCCCCCAGGGAGGGAGCACGACATGCGAACCATTCTTCGAAGTGCGATGGCGGTGGTGGCGGGAGCTGTTCTTCTGGCAGGCACGACTGCCGGTGCCGCGAAGTACGGCGCGGCCGGGTGCGGTCTGGGCGCGCTGGTGCTCGGCGATGAGCCGGGGATGATCCAGATCGTCGCCGGGACGCTCAACGCGATCGCGTTGAACCAGTCCTTCGGCATCTCGAGCGGCACGCTGGAGTGCGGTGAGGCCGCGACGAAGAGCCTGAAGAAGAACGCCCAGCTGTACATCGAGGGCAACCGCGAGCTGGTCGCGCGGGACATCGCCCGCGGTCAGGGCGATACCATCATCGGCCTCTCCGCGATCGCCGGCTGCCCGGACTCGAAGAAGGTCGGCGCTGCGCTCCAGTCGCAGTACGAGAAGATCTTCCCGACCGGCAACGAGTCCGACGAGAAGGTCTCCAGCGCGATCATCGACGCGCTCAAGGCGCAGCCCGAGCTGGCTTGCAAGCAGCTCATCTGACAGTGGGTGGTTGATGGTTTGAAGTGGCTGGTGCGGGCGCTCATCATCGCCGGAGCGCTCGTGGGTGCGCCGTCGGCGGGAGCCCTGGGCTCCGGTGGCGGCGCACCGCTGCGTTCGGGCGCTCCGCCAAAGGCGAGTCTCGTCGTCCAACGCAGCGCGACCGCTGCCCGTGTCGATCCGATCGAGGCGAGCTCCCCGGGCGGCGACGCAAGCGCCGAAGGGAGCGCGAGCCGCTCTCCGTCCTCGAGCGGCGAGCGAACCTCAGGCCCCGCCTCACGACCGCCCGGGCCGTCGCCCGCACTCGAGGAAGCGCTGGAGCGGGCGCGGCAGCAGGGACTGGCACAGGATCCCGCCTGGCTCAGGCTCGGTCACTATCGGGAGCAGGCCTTCGGCGGCTGGCGCAGCGAGGCCGACGGGGCCGGGTTCTTTCTCGCCGCCAACGGAAAGAACGATCCCGCCGAGGAGCTGGAGGCCACGCTTCGTGCCTTCTACGCGCCGGCGAGCGCGGATCCTTCCGCCGCGCCCCACGCCCAGTGCCGGTTCCCGGCCCGGTTCGAGTTTCTGCTCCGCGCGGTGCCGCTGAATCCCGCAACGCTGCCGCGGACGAGTTGCCCGAAGCTCGTCGAGTACGTCACCCGGGTTGCCGCCCGGAGCGTGACGTTCACCTTCTCCAGCTACTACCTGGGCAACCCGGCCTCGGTGTTCGGCCACACCTTCCTGCGGCTGAACAAGGACCAGGCGATTCCGGACGGCAAGCGCAAGGAGCTTCTGGACTGGGGCGTGAACTACGCCGGGGTGATCGACACGACGAACCCGTTCCTCTATGCGCTGAAGGGCTTCTTCGGCGGCTTCCGCGGCACCTTCTCCACCGTGCCGTACTACTACAAGGTCCGCGAGTACAACGACTTCGAGACGCGCGACCTCTTCGAGTACCGCCTCGCGCTGACCGACGAAGAGGTGATGCGCCTGGTGCTGCACCTGTGGGAGCTGGGCGGCACCTGGTTCGATTACTTCTACCTCGACGAGAACTGCTCCTATCAGTTGCTCGCCGCGCTGGAGGCCGCCGCGCCGCGGCTGCACCTGCTCGAGGGGCTCAAGCCGTACGTGCTCCCGGCAGATGCGGTGAAGGCGCTGTTCCGGGAAAAGGATCTGGTCGTGTCCGCGACGTGGCGGCCGTCGCTGCGCGCGAACTTCGAGTGGCGCACCAACGGGCTCTCTTCCGACGCGATCGCGCTGGTGCGCAGGCTCGAGGCGGAGCCCGGGACCGACCTCCCCGATGCGCTGGCGCCGACCCGCGATGCGCAGGCGCGGCTGCTGGACGCCGCCGTGGACCTGCTCGATCTGCAGCACGCGCGCGCGCTGATCTTCAAGACGGATCCCGCACCGGCGAACCGGCGGCAGGCGTTGCTGGTGCGCCGCAGCCGGGTCCCGGTCGCTTCGCCCGAGCGGCCCCCGAGCTATCCGATCGAACGCGCGCCGGAGCACAGCCACGGCACGGTGCGGTTGGGGTTTGGCGGCGGGGCCTCCACCGAGACGCACGGCGGCTTCGCACGGTTGACCCTCCGGCCGGCGCTGCACGATCTGCTCGATCCGCCCGCCGGGTATCCCCGCACCACCCGCATCGAGGTCCTGCCGATCGACCTCCGCTACGATGTGGCGCGCAGGGAGGTGATCGTCGAGGACGCGCAGCTGCTGCGGATGGCCAACCACGCGCCCGCGAACGGACTGTGGCCCGCGGCGTCGTGGCACTACCAGGCCGGGGCACAGACGCTGCGTGACGGCGGCTGCGAAGGCGACACGCACTGCCTCGCCGGAGCGATGGAGGGAGGCCTCGGCGTCAGCGCGTCCTTCGGCCAGGAAGACGTCCTGCTCTCCGCACTCGTGGACACGCAGCTCGCCGCCGGGTCGAAGCTCCGCGGGCTGCTCGGCACGCGCTTCCGCCCGTCGATCGGTCCGCGGCTGGTGGCGCGATGGCACATGGGGCGGTGGTTCTCCACCGGACTCTCCGCGTCCGCGTGGGCGCACTTCGAGTCCGCGCCGCGCGCCTCGTGGTCCGCGCAATGGGAAGGCCGGCTCCACGCCAGCGATCGGTTCTCCTTCGACGTGCTGCTCCGGCGGACGGAGAGCGGCCTCGAGGTGGCCGGTGGCGTCCAGTCGTTCTTCTAGGCATAACCCGCGCGCATGAAGCGCATCCGGATGAACGGCGGCGGGCTGGACGTGGTGGTGCTCGAGCCCGAGGGCGATCAGCGGCCCGACGTGAACGTGGTCCTGTGTCACGGCTTTGGCGCGCCGGGTGACGACCTCGTGCCGCTGTCGGGCGAGCTGTCCGGGCTGCTCGGGGATGTGGGCGCGCGCGTGCGGTGGATCTTCCCTGAGGCGCCGCTCTCACTCGCGGAGCTGGGCGCGCCGATGGGCCGCGCGTGGTGGATGATCGACGTGGAGCGCCTGGTGATGCGGCGCGACTGGGACCGCTATGTCGATGAGGTGCCGGACGGGCTGCCGAAGGCGCGGCGGATGCTCACCGCGTTGATCGACGACCTTTCGCGCAGGACCGGCGTGGGGATGTCTCGGACGATCCTCGGCGGGTTCTCACAGGGCGCAATGCTGGCGACCGATCTCACGCTTCGAGCCGAAGAGGCGCCGCTCGGGTTGTGCGTGCTGAGCGGGGCGCTGATCGCCCGCGGCGCCTGGATGGAGCGCGCGCCGAAGCGGACCGCGCTGCCCATCTTTCAGAGCCACGGCCGGAACGATCCCATCCTCCCCTTCGAAATCGGCGAGCGGCTGCGAAAGCTCTTCGAGGACGCCGGGATGTCGGTGACCTTCGTGCCCTTCAACGGCGAGCACACGATTCCGATGAGCGTGCTCGAACAGCTCGCAGCGTGGATGAAGATGCGGCTGCCCGCGCCCGCAGCGGTCAGGCCGTGAGGGTGGGGATCTCCGGGACGCCCTCGCCGACGATCTCGCGCGCCCAGAAGGCGCGATCCGCGACGTCGAGCGCCTCGAGCAGCGCCGGCACGAAGGCGCGCAACACCGCGAGCTGCGCCGCGGTCGGCAGCGCCAGAAGATCGTTCACGACCTGCTGCATCCGCTGTTCGATCGGAGCCGGCCCCGGGACCTGCTGAACCTCAAAGTCCGGCCGATCCGCGCCCAGCTCCTGAAGCCGTGGCTGCATGTCCGGTGCGAGCTCGTCCTGCTGGTGGTCCGCCATCGATCGTCTCCCTGGGAGGCGCCATTGCGCTCCCATTTCCTACAGCGGCGAAGTGGGGAATCGTCCCCGCGTACCATCTGGCCGGTGGCCCGCCCGGCAGGCGAGGTGATTCGTTCAACGCCCGTTCCAGCGCTGGCGCACCTTCTTCGCCTCTTCGTGACGGCCGAGCTTGTCGAGGCAGCGTGCGCGGGTGAGCTCCACGGTCCGGTAGAGCTCCAGGTCGGGTGGAGTGCCCGCGTCGGTGACGAACTCGGCTACCCAGGCGTCCGCGCGGGGAAGGACACGCTTGCAGCTGCCCGCGTCGGCGAGGTGCTCCATCTGCCGCACGCGGTACTCCATCATCGACATGCCCACCGGCGGAAACGGCGCGTTCCAGTCGACGTCCAGCCACTTCTTCACGTTGTCCACCGCGCCGCGGATCCACTGCTTTCCGGGGTCGCGCTCCGCGCGTTCGGTCGGCGGCTGGGCGGTCGCGCGGCCGGGCGTCGTGGGCCGCGACGTGCCTGCATCCGAGAGGGGCGGAAGCGCCCATTCATCGTCCCCGCCGGGCGGAACGGCGACACCCGCGGCGTGACCGCTTGCGACCGGAGTGGAGCCATCCGATGCGGTGGAGGCGATCGACGGTGGACTGCTCGGCGCGAACGTCGAGCCATCCTGCGGAGCGGGGGAGGACACTGCGCGATGACGCTCCGCGGGCGCGGAGTCACCTGGCGCGGTGGAGGCGATCGACGGTGGACTGCTCGGCGCGAGCGCGGGGCCAGCTGGCCGGGTGGGGGAGGACGTTGCGCGATAACCCGCTGCGGGCGCGGAGTCACCTGGCGCGGTGGAGGCGATCGTCGCGGCGGGATTGTTCGGCGCGAGCGCGGAGCCAGCCTGCGGAGCGGCGGAGGTCGCCGCGCGATGACGCTCCGCGGGCGCGGAGTCACCTGGCGCGGTGGAGGCGATCGTCGCGGCGGGACTGTTCGGCGCGAGCGCGGAGCCAGCCTGCGGGGCGGCGGACGTCGCCGCGCGATGACGCTCCGCGGGCGCGGAGTCACCTGGCGCGGTGGAGGCGACGGGCCCGGAGTTGCTCGGTGCGAGCGCGGAGCCAGCCTGCGGAGCGGCTGGGGTCGCCGCGCGATGACGCTCCGCGGGCGCGGAGTCATCTGGCGCGGTGGAGGCGATCGTCGCGGCGGGATTGTTCGGCGCGAGCGCGGAGCCAGCCTGCGCGGCGGCGGAAGACGCCGCGCCATGATCGGCGGTAGGCGCGGAGCCACCCGGCGCGGTGGAGGCGATCTCCGCGCGATCGCTCGGGGCCGTCGAGCCAGGCAGCGGAGCGGGGGCGGTGCCTGTGTGGTCGCCCGGGGCCGGCGCGGATCCTGCCGACCTAGCGGAGTCGGACGCTGCAGGATGGATCGGGTCACCTGGGGCCGGCTGCGGAGCGTGAACCCGCCGCTGCGTCCCGGGCGTCGGCCGGATCACACCCTGCAGCTTCTCGATGATCGGCGCCAGCTCCTCCCGGATCTCGTCAGCGAGCGAGCGCTTCTTCGTCGCCGTGGGTGTCACCGTCAGCTCCTCGCCCGCGGAGACCGGCGTGGTCTGACCGTGCGCAGTGACTTCGACCTTCCCCTCGGTCACCCGGACGATCGTGCCGTCCAGCGTTCGTGCAACGGAGAAGCGGGTGCCGACCACGCGGACGATGGCGCCGCCGGCGACGACCTCGAAGGTGCGCTGGTCCCGGTGCGTGGCGGCGACGACGATTTCGCCGCGGTCAACCTCGAGGCGGATCCGCGACGCGTCCAGCGACGCGAGCCTGGCCGAGGAGCCGGCGCGCACCGCGAGCGCGCTGCCTTCGGGCAGGCGGAGTACGACCTCGCCGTCCGCATCGTTCTGCACCTGCGACCCCTCGACGAGGGCGACGTCCGCGCCGGGGGTGGAGATCACCTGCGCCGTCCAATGCGATGGCGGTGTCGCGGGCTCGGGCCGCCAGAGCACGACAGCCACCATCATCGCGGCGAAGACGGCTGCACCGAGGGTCCAGCGCGGCGTGAAGAGATCGGAGAGCGCATCGCGGAGGCGATCCCACGGTCCTGGTTGCAGTGCGGCCCGCGCGCGCTCGAGCACCGCGTTGTCCAGCGCCTTCCACTCGCTCGGCGCGCGCGGCGGTGGACCCAGCCTGGGCAGGGCATCCACTGCGACCCGGGCGGCGGCCAGCGCCTCGGCGCAGGAGGGACAGCTGGCGACGTGGGCACGCACGGCCTCTGCGTCGGCGCCGCTGAGGCGGCCGCGCGCGTAGTCCCACAGCCGGGCCGACTCATGCGCCGCCATGGACGGGCCTCCTCGATCGGTGGAGCCGCTGCACCTCGGCGAGCGCCCGGGGGAACTCGGCGCGCGCGTTGAGCAGCCGGGAGCGCACGGTGTTGAGCGGCGCGTCGACCGCCTGGGCGATCTCCTCCAGGCGCATCTCCATCAGCTCGGCGTAGACGAAGACCACCCGTTTCTTCGGCGAGAGCAGCTCGAGCGCCGCGTGCACCAGCGCCGCCGACTCTTTCGCCTGAGCGAGGTCGTGCGGAGTGCCGGAGACCGCCGGCAGCTCCGGGAGCTCATTCACGAGGTCCTCGGGCCGGCGGCGGCGGGTGCGCAGGTGCTTGAGCGCGACGTTGGCGCACACCCGCCAGGCGAAGGTGCTGAACCGGCTCTCTCCGCGGAAGCGGCGGATCGCGCCGATCAACTGGATCCACGCCTCCTGGAAGAGGTCGTCCAGTTCGGGCGAGGGGCCGAGCAGCTTGAACAGCACCGCGTACACGTCGTCGCGCGTCGCGTGATACAGGCGCTCGAACGCGGTGGGGTCGCCTTCGCGCACGCGGGCCACCAGCGCGGTGAGCGCGTCACGCTCGTCCGCCTGCACCGGTTCACGCTCGAGGGCCGGCGGGGGCGTTCCCATCACCCATGTCGCTGCGAGCTGCATCCGGAGGGTTCGTTCCCGAACGGCTTCGGATGGATCATTCCCGCGCCGTAGCAGACGCTCCGCGCGCCTTTCAAGGACGAGCGGCCGGGCGACTCAGGCTTTGACTCCCGCGCCGGCGTGAGACTAGCTCCCACCTTCTTCGGAGGGACGCAGGATCGTGAGGACCGTCGCAGCAGGGGTGGTGCTGGCCGTGCTCTTTGTGGGGTGCGGCCCGGATCCGAAAGACAGGGCGAAGCTCTCCGTTCTGCAGAAGGAGGTGTTCACGCCCTCCTGCGCTTCGAGCTCCTGTCACGGCGGGGCGAACCCGGTGGAAGGGCTCGATCTCCGGGAGGGCAAGACGCTCGCGTCCACCGTGAACGTCGACTCGCACCTGCAGACGGGGACGAAGCGGATCGTTCCGGGGGACGCCGAAAACAGTCTGCTCTTCCAGGTCGTGAGCGGCACCGCGACGGACGTGCAGCGGATGCCGGCGAACGCGCCGCCGCTGGATGACGCCGACATCGAGGCGATCCGGCTGTGGATCGAAGCGGGTGCTCGGGTGGACTGACGCAGGCGTTCGGGTCGAGCCGCGCGCGTGCAGGCGCGGCCGACCCCGGCACGGCGCCGGGGTGATGAAGGGCCGATGAGCGCATCAGAACGCGGCGGAGATCCCCGCGAGGGCGCCTCCGTGTCGACCGGGCGCGAGGAAGGGACTCCAGGCGGTGGCTCTGGGACGGTGCGTGTCCGAGCTGAGCTCGTAACCGAGCACCGCGCCCAGCACGGGAGCCGCGATGAGCACAATCACCGCGCCCGCGACGGCGATCGGGTTGTTTCCCGCGGAGGCGGCGATGACCATGAAGAGCCCGCCGGTCGTGCCGACGATGCTGCCGACGGCGAGGCCCGTGGCGGTGGACAGCAACGAACCGTTCCCGTCCAGCCCGTGACCCGTGAACACCGTGCCGGCGAATGCGCCGCTGAGCTCGCCGAGAACGATCCCGACGATCGCCCCCGACGCGCAGGTGGGATCTCCCGCCGCTCGCGAAAGCCCGCAGCCCACCAGCCCGCCACCGACCGCGAGCATGCCCGCGCCCACCGTCGCCGCTGCCAGCTCGGCGCTCACGCGCAGAGTGCGGAACGACGCGTCGGGATCGTCCTCCTGCTTCGCCGCGCTCCAGGCTTGAGCGGACGGCGGCGACACCGTACGCGGCGCGACCGGAGCCCGCGTGGTCGACCCGTACTGGCGCTGTTCGATCACCGGAGGATCGCCCGGCGCTGCGACGGCGCGGGTGGACACGAGGGCGATGACGACGACGACCAGTGAGAGGATGCGGGGCGGCGCTACGATCATTCCGCGGACCGGCGTCGGAGCGTACCCGATGTCCTCTCGCGGTGCAGACCGCTGGCGTTCAACCCGAGCGCTGCGACGCGTAGCCTCCCAGGGTGTTCGCGACGGACCTGAGCTGAAATGTTCGCTAGGAAGTCTCGAGTAACGGACCTCAAGGTCCCGAAGGGACCACACTACGTCACCGACATCGATGTCCGGAAACTTGAACGGACCCTGGAACCGGCTCGAGCTCATCTTCATCCACCCAGAGATGGGCGAACGCCGGCTTCCGCGCCGTCCTTCGTATGGCTCTCGTGCTGGAGAGCGTCGATGGTGAGCGCCCGTCCGGCCCGGAATCCATCGAACCGCTGCCGGTCACGGGCTTCCGCTTCATCGATGCCGTCTACCACTTCGTGTACACGCTCGACATGATCAATCCGGAAGCGGCGACGGTTCCCTGTCCGAGCTGCGCGGGCAGATTTCTCATCGTTCTGTGAGGGACACGTGACGATCAGTCGCCCACCTGCCACCTGGGTCGTTGTCGTGCCGCTGCTGCTCGGGGCCGGGTGCGCGTCGGCGCCGGTCGTGTGCGATCTCGCTCACGCGCCGTGTACCTCCACAGAATCGCTCGAGAGTGGCGGCCACAAGCGGACCTTCCTCTTCCATCTCCCGGCAACGCACCCGGAGGGGCCGCTGCCGCTGGTCCTGTCCTTCCACGGGCGGTTGGGTCAGGGGTCGAGCCAGCAGGCGTTGACCGACTTCGACGCGATCGCGGACGAGAAAGGCTGGATCGTCGTCTACCCGGATGGCCTGAGCCGCGCGTGGAACGACGGGCGGGAGGGAAATCCGAACGAGGACGTGGACGACGTCGCCTTTGTCGACGCGCTCATCCACGAATTCGTCTCCTCGCGCGGCGCGGATCCGAAGCGCGTGTTCGCGATGGGCTTCTCCAATGGCGGCTTCTTCAGCCAGCGGCTCGCGTGCGAACGGGCGGATCGGATCGTGGCGGTGGTGACCGGCGTCGCCACGCTGCCGGAGGCGGAGAAGGACTGCAAACCCGCGCGACCGATTCCGGTGATGTTGGTGCTCGGGAGCGCGGATCCTGTCGTCCCCTACGACGGCGGCGTGGTGGCAAGCGACGTGCCGGGGCGGATCCTCAGCGGTCCGGCGACGCGCGATGCGTGGATCGCCGCGAACGGATGTGACCCCGAGATCGTCGAGACCGCCGAACCGGATACCGATCCCGAAGACGGAACGACGGTCACCCGCACCGAATCGAAGAACTGCCCCGCCTCGCGCCGGGTGGTCCTCTACACCGTCAACGGCGGTGGGCACACCTGGCCCTCCGGTCCGCAGTACCTGGGCGAGCGCTGGATCGGAAAGACCAACCGCGACGTGAACGCCTCGAAGCTGAGCGCGGAGTTCTTCGAAGCGGCCGGTTCTCTTCCCTGAGGACTTCGGGCCTATTGGCCCACCTTCAGCGTCTGCACCAGCGGCCCCGGCGGACGTGTCGGCTCGAAGCGGAGCCCCACGTCGAAGAGTGCCAGCGTCAGGACCACCGCGATGAAAACGAGCGAGGTGCCGAGAGCGAGCGCGCTCGCGCCCCGGTGCTTCGCCAGCTCCATGAAGAACAGGACGATCAGCGTCGCCTTGGCTGCGGCGATCGCCAGCGCGATGGCGATGGACCAGTCGCCGGTGGGCACGCGCGAGAGCAGGAACGTCGTCACGGTCAGGCCGATCAGCGCCACCCAGATGAGGACGTACTTGAGCATCGCGCGCCTCACACCAGGTACAGCAGCGGATACAGGAAGACCCAGATGACGTCCACGAAGTGCCAGTACATCCCGCCGATCTCCAGGCCCGCCATCCGCCTGGGCGAGTAGAAGCCGCTCGCAGCCTGGAACGCGGTCCACGCGAGCACGAATAGGCCGATCGTCACGTGCAGTGCGTGCAATCCGGTCATCAGCCAGTACAGGGTGACGAACTGGAGCGCGCCCACGCTGTGCAGCTTGTGCGAGGCGAAGTAGACGCCCGGAAGCAGGCCCTCGCGCGCGTGTTCGGCGTACTCCAGGCCCTTGAACACCATGAACACGACACCCAGCAGCAGCGCCAGCACCAGCGCCAGGGTCGCCCACATCGATCGCTCGTGGCGGACGAGATGCAGGGCGAGCGCCACGAAGAGGCTGCTGGTGAGGAGCACCAGCGTGTTCGCGGTCCCCAGCCACACGTTCATGTGCGAGGACGCGAGGTGGAAGTCCTGCGGGTACGCGAAGCGGTAGACGCCGTACGCGATGAACAGGCCGCCGAAGAACAGCACCTCGGTCGACAGGAACACCCACATCCCGAACTGCCAGGCGCGAGCCTCCTGCTCGACCGAGGCGAACTGGGGCGCCAGCTCACGCTCCATGACCGGCCTCCGGGACGGTGTAGTCGTGCACGTCGCGCTCGAAGGTCGGTACCTCGTGGAAGTTGTGAAGCGGCGGCGGTGAGGGCGTCAGCCACTCGTAGCCGCGCGACCCCCACGGGTTGGCTCCCGAAACCTTTCCCCACCTGAGCGACCACGCCAGGTACAGCGCGATGATGAGGAAGCCGAACCCGAGCAGCGACGCGCCCGCCGTGGAGGTGACGTGCAGCGGCTGGTACTGCTCGGGATAGGTGAAGTACCGCCGCGGCATCCCGGCGTTCCCGAGCAGGAACTGGGGCAAGAACGTGGCGATGAACCCGAAGACGATCAGCACCGCCGCGCCGATGCCGAGGCCCTCCGGGTAGCGGCGGCCGAACATCTTCGGGAACCAGTAGTGGAGCGCGCCGAAGAACGCCATCAGCGACGCGCCCACCATGATGAAATGAAAGTGCGCGACCACGAAGTAAGTGTCGTGCCAGTGGATGTCGATCGACGTTGTGGCCAGCGCCACCCCGCTCATCCCGCCGAAGAACAGCAGGAAGATGAACCCGGCCACGTAGACGAACGGCGCGGTGATGGCGATCGACCCGCGGTAGAGCGTGGTCGTCCAGGTGAGGATCTTCACCGCGGTGAAGATCGCCACCAGCATCGACAGCACGCCGAAGGCGCCCGCGTCGAACACCGACTGGCCGGCCACGAACATGTGATGGCCCCAGGTGAAGAAGCCGACGAAGGCGATGCCCAGGGTGGAGATGACGATCGCCGCGTAGCTGGAGATGTTCTTGCGCGCGAAGGCGCAGACCAGTTCGCTCACCACGCCCATCCCCGGGAGGATCATGATGTAGACGGCGGGGTGCGAGTAGAACCAGAACAGGTGCTGGTACAGCACCGGGTCGCCGCCGCGCTGCGGATCGAACAGGCCGATCCCGAAGCCCGCGTCCAGCCCCACCAGCGCGAGGGTGATCGCCAGCACCGGGGTGGCCAGCACCTGGATGATGCTCGTGCCGTAGATGGTCCACACGAACAGGGGGATCCGCCGCCAGGTGAGCCCCTTCGCCCGCGTGAGGTGCGTGGAGACGATGAAGTTCACTCCGGTGAGGATGGTGCTGAAGCCGAGGATGAAGATCCCCACCAGCACCGGCAGCACCTCCACCGACGAGGTGGTGCTGTACGGCGTGTAGAAGGTCCACCCGGTGTCGGTGCCGCCCTGGAACATCCCGAAGAGCGTCACCAGCGCTCCGAACCAGTAGAGGTAGAGCGAGGCGAGGTTGAGCCTGGGGAAGGCGAGATCCTTCGCGCCCAGCATCAACGGCAGGCAGAAGTTCCCGAACGTGGTGGGGATGGAGGGGATCAGGAACAGCCAGACCATCGTCACCCCGTGCAGGGTGAAAAGGCGGTTGTAGGTGAGGCCGTCGAAGAAGCTCGGCTGCGGCTGTAGCAGCTCCAGGCGAAGGAGCAGCGCGAACACGCCGCCCATGAAGAACATCAGCAGCACCGAGCCCAGGAACATGACCCCGATGCGTTTGTGATCCTTCGTGGTCAGCCAGCTCCACACCGTGGTGCCGTGGTCGAGGTACGAGTGCGCCGGGGCCACCCCGTCGCGCGGCGGCTGGTGCGACGCCTCATCGGCCGGAAGCTGGCGCATAGACCGGGCCCTCCGAGGGAGTGGGTGTCACGTCGCGGCTGCGCAGCGCGCGGATGTATTCGATCAACGCCGCCGTCTCTCCGGGCGTGAGCAGGCCGCGGTAGGACGGCATCACCGGCCGGAACCCCGCCACCACGCGTGCGGCGGGATCCATCATCGACTCGGTCAGGTACGCCTCATCAGCGATCACCTCGCCCCCGCCCTCGAGCCGTTCGCGCCGGAGATAGAGATCGCGCCAGGTGGGGCCGATGTGCGCGGTGCCGTCCACCGAGTGGCACTTGAGGCACCCCTTGCGCGCTGCGACCGCTCCCCCCTGTTCGCGCAACGACGCCTGCTGTGCGGCGCCCGGCGGCGGCTGCGCGTCCCTGAGCCCGTTGTCCGCCACCAGCTTCGCCTTCTCCGCGGTGATCCAGTCCTGGAAGGCGTTCGCCTCCATCACGATCACCCGCGCCCGCATCTTCGAGTGCTCGAGGCCGCAGTACTCCGCGCAGAGCACCGGGTGTTCGCCGGGCCGCGGCGCCTCGAACCAGAGCTGCGTGTACCTTCCGGGCACCGCGTCGTGCTTGAGGCGGAACTCGGGGACGAAGAAGGAGTGGATGACGTCTCGCGAGGTGATGAGCAGCCGCACCGGCTTTCCGGCGGGCACCCGGAGTTCGTTGATCGACGCCGGGCCGTCCGGGTACGCGAACTTCCACATCCACTGCTTCGCGGTCACGTAGACGTCCAGCGCGTCGCGCGGCGGTTCGGCGAAGGCCACGTAGTCGCAAAAGCCGATCACGAACCACGCCAGAAAGAGCGTCACCGGCAGCCCGAAGTAGGTCGCCTCCAGCCACAGCGGAGTGGTGAACCGCGGCGTGGTGTCCGACTCCGAGCGCCGCCGGTACTTCACCACCATGAACAGGAAGGCCGCGGCGATGGTCAGCCCCACGCTCAACGTGGTGACGATGATCAGGTAGTGCAGAAAGTCGATCTGCGGCGCCAGCGTGCTGGCCTGCTCCGGAAGGAACAGCGCGCGCCGGAGGAGGTCGTTCCCCGCGGCTTCGGTCGCCAACGGGCTCATCGGGTGCCTCCGTCTTCCGGCGCGGTGCCGCTTCCGGTGAGCACCAGCGTCATCGCCTCGTCGATGGGGATGTGCGCCACGCCGGCGTCGGCGTCGATCCACCCGTAGCTTCTGAGCCAGCGCTCGTCGTTTCGCCGCGCGCGGGCGGCGCGGTCCTCGACGTCGAACATCACCTGGTTCACGCCGTCGATCTCCGGCGTGCCGATGCGCCGGGGCACCTCCGCTCCCGGTGGGAGCACCGCGCGGGTGGCGCGCTCCAGCCGGGACATCAGGAACACCGCGAGCGCGAACACGGCCAGCACGGCGGCGCCCACGAGCGCCAGCCTCGCGTACGGCGCGACGTCCTGTTCGGCGGCGTACCGCGGCGGCTCGGGGCCGAGGTTGTGCTCGGGGAAGTACTCGCTCATTTCGGCCGGTACTCCAGCGAGTCGAAGAGGAACGGGTCCTTCACCGGGATGGGGTAGCCGCCGCGCAGGGCGAAGAGCGTGAACCCCACGCACAGCCCGCCGATGCCGAGGAACGCCACGGGCTGCGTCCAATGAAACGCGGGCGAGCCGGGGTGCAGCGCGGGGAAGACGAGCCAGTACACGTCCACGACGTGCACGAGGAAGGTCCACGCAGAGAGCCCGAGCAACGGCTCGCGCCGCGCGTTCACCCTGCGCGAGAGCAGCAGGAAGAACGGCAGGAGAAACCGGCCGAGGATGAGGAACACGAAGAACACCTGCCAGCCGCCGGTGGTGCGGGGCAGGTACCAGCGCACCTCCTCGGGCAGGTGCGCGATCCAGATCAGCATGTACTGCGAGTAGGCGATGTAGGCCCAGAAACAGGTGAACGCGAGGAGGAGCTTCCCGAGCGAGTGCAGGTGATGGGGGTTGAGGTGAATGCCGATCGCGTTCTGTGGGCCGCCCCACGCGGTGGCGAACGTCACCACGGCGATCACCGCCAGCACCGCGCCCGCGAAGAAGTAGACGCCGTAGATGGTCGAGGACCAGTACGGCTCGAGCGCCATCATCCAGTCCAGCGACGCGAAGCTGAACGCGAGTCCCACCGGGGGCAGCGAGAGCGCGCCCACCCGCCACAGGCGCACCGTGGCCTCCGGCGCGCCGCTTTCGTCCTGACGCCGCGACCAGAGCCACAGCGCGATCGCGAACCCGCACCAGATGACGAAGTAGGCGGCGGCGCGGCCGGTGAAGAACGGCACATTCAGGTACGCGCTCTTATGGTGGAGCAGCGTCAGCTCTTTCGTTGTCAGCGTGGCCGGGGGAGTCACCCAGACGAAGAGCTGCGCGCGCGCCAAAAGGATCGGCACGAACAGCACGGGGAACACGATGACAGTGAGCGCCATTGCCTCCAGGAGCCGGCGCACCACCACCGACCAGCGCGCTCGCGACGCGTGCAGGATGCCGAGCAGCAACAGCGCGGCCACCGCCAACCCGAGCCAGAGGTCGAACGCGAACAGCCAGGAGAGCGCCGCTTCGCGCGGGTCGGCGAAGAAGCCGAGCAGCGCGAGCACACACAGCACTCCGCCGCCCGCGAGCGACGCCCGCATCGCGCGGCGCCCGCCGGTCCACTTCCCGGCGACGGGCTGAGGCGGCACACGCGCGCTCATCGTGAGGCCTCCGCGCGCACCCGCTCCGCGAGCTCCGGCGGGAGCGCCGACACCCGGGCGCGCTGGCTCAACCGCAGCGCCTCCAGATAGGCGACCACCGCCCAGCGATCCGTCACGCTCAGCTCGGGCGCGTAGGACGGCATCAGCCCGTAGCCCTCGCTGATGACCGAGAACACGAAGCCCGGGCGGAAGTGCGGGTGGCGGTCGCCGACCGTCGTGCCCGGAGGTGACGCCTGTGCACCGGGCACGCCACCCGCCGCTTCGGCCGCCGCGCGGGCGATCGCTTCGCGTCCGGGGCGATCCGGCACTACCGTCGGCGCAAGGAGCCCGGCCTGCCCGGTGGGCAGCTGCGGCGAAGGCGGTGCGGACTGCAGGCCTTCGATGCGCTCCTTTGTCATCGGCAGCGGCTCGTCGGCGCGGCGCGCGCGCGCCCAGGGGCCTTCGTGCTCGCGGTGCTCGAGGAGCGACGGCGGCGGGCGCAGCTTCATCTTCCGCGCGACGAAGCTGTTCCCATCTCCGCGCAGCCCGTGGCAGGTGGCGCAGTAGATGTCGAACTGGTGGCGTCCCCGCTCGAGCAGCTCGCGCGACAGAGGCACAGGAATGGTGTCGACGTAGTCGCCAGCGGCGATCCCGGTGTGGATCGCGTCGCGGACACGCGGATGTTCGCGGGGCACGACGTGCTCGGGGAGCGGCCGCATTGCCCGGCCATCCGCGAAGAACGGATCGGCTCCGAAGGGATCGTCCCGATACTGGTCCTTGAGCGGATCCGGATCCTCGCAGGCGCAGCCGTGGACCGCAGCGCCGAGGAGAAGCGCGGCCAGCGCATATGCCCGGCGGCTCATCGCATCGCCTCCAGGCGCGGGTCCTTCACCACCGAGACCCGGGTCGCGCCCATCGCCTTCACGCGTTCGGCGACTTCGTTCGCCCGGTCCTCGGCGGATCGGATCGAGAAGCTCAGCCAGTACGCGTCGACCGACACGCGTTCGAAGCCCGGGGCCTCGAACACCGGGTGGTACAGGGCCGGGAGCCCGGTGATCGCCAGCATCGAGAACAGGAGGGCGAACGCGCCGAAGAGCACGCCCGCCTCGAAGGTGACGGGGATGAACGCCGGAGCGGAGTTGAGCGGCCGCCCGCCGACGTCGATGGGGAAGTTGATCGCGTTCGTGTACCAGCAGGTGACGTAGCCGGTGACCGCGCCCACGAGTCCACCCACAAGACCCACCCAGCGCACCCGCGAGGCCCCGAGCCCGAGCACCTCGTCGGCGCCGTCGATCGGATGGGGTGAATGGAGGTCGACGTTGGCCAGTCCCTCGTCGCGCAGGATACGCGCCGCCGTAAGGAGCGCCTTTGGCCCGGCGAACTCCGCCAGCACCCAGTAGCGGCTCACGGCGACACCTCCTCCAGCACCTCCTTCACCTCGTGGATCGGCACCGGCGGGATGACCTTGAGGAAGAGCAGGAAGAGGAACGCGAACAGCGAAAGCGTTCCCACGAGAAGCCCCAGGTCGACCGGGCTCGGCACGTAGACGCCCCAGCTCGAGGGGAGGAAGTCGTGCGAGAGCGGGACCACCACGATGGTGAAGCGCTCCAGCCACATGCCCACCACCACCACCAGCGCGATGAGCCAGGTGGCGAGCAGGCTTCGCCGGATGCGCTCGAACCACAACAGCTGCGGGATCGCCACGTTGCAGGCGATCTGCCCCCAGAACAGCGGCGCGTACGGTCCCCAGCGTTTGGCGGCGTACGCGGCCTCTTCGAAGACGTTGCCGCTGTACCAGGCGAAGAAGTGCTCCTGCACGTAGCCGTAGGCCACCATCAGCCCGGTCGCGAGCATCAGCTTGTTGAGGTTGTCGATGTGCCGGGCGGTAATGACCTGCTCGAAGCCCAGGGCCGCGCGCGCGGGCACCATGAGGAGCAGCACCATCGCCAGCCCGGAGAAGATCGCCCCGGCCACGAAGTAGGGCGGGAAAATGGTGGTGTGCCATCCCGGCAGATTGGTGATGGCGAAGTCGAAGGACACCACCGAGTGCACCGAGAGCACGAGCGGCGTGGCCAGGCCGGCGAGGAGGAGGTACGCGGTCTTGTAGTGGTGCCAGTGCCGCGCCGAATGCCGCCACCCGAGCGCGAAGAGCGCGTAGAGCCGCTGCCGGAAGCCGGGCTTCGCGGTGTCGCGCGCCGCCGCGAGGTCGGGGATGAGGCCTAGGTACCAGAAGATGAGCGACACCAGCCCGTACGTGCTGACCGCGACGAAGTCCCAGGGCAGCGCGCTGCGGAACTGCGGCCACAGCCTGAGCGTGGAGGGGTAGGGCGCGAGGTAATAGAACAGCCACGGCCGCCCCAGGTGCAGCAGCGGGAACATCGCCGCCTGGAGGATCGCGAAGAGCGTCATCGCTTCGGCGAAGCGGTTGATCGACGTCCGCCACCGCTGCTGGAAGAGGAAGAGGATCGCGGAGATCAGAGTCCCCGCGTGACCGATTCCGATCCACCAGACGAAGTTGATGATGGCAAAGCCCCACGCCACCGGGACGTTCACACCCCAGGTCCCAACGCCGTGGATGAACGTCTGGTACAGCGCCCACGCGAAGACGCCGAGGCCCAGGCAGGCCAGCGCGAACAGGGTCCACCACGCGCGGCCCGGCGCGCCGAACACGTACGCCAGAAGCGATCGCGTGAGCGACGCGGGCGTGGGTGTGCCCAAGACGAGCGGCGGCCCGCGAAGAGCCTCGATGGCGGCCCCGCTGCGCTCCGTGGAGTCCCGGCCGCTCACCCTTCACCTCCGGATTCGTTCTTCACCCGTGCGAGGTGGCGCGTGCGCGGGCGCGTGCCGAGCTCGTGGAGCAGCTCGTAGGCGCGGCGATCCTCATGGAGGCGGGAGACCTCGGAGGCGGGATCGTTCAGGTCGCCGAAGACGATCGCCCGCGTCGGGCAGACCTGCTGGCAGGCGGTGACCACGTCGCCGTCCTGAAGGCGCGTCCCGCTGATGCGCGCACGGATGCGGGCGCGTTCGATGCGCTGCACGCAGTACGTGCACTTCTCCATCACGCCGCGCGAGCGCACCGTCACCTCAGGGTTCTTGAACGCGCGGCCGATCGGATCCGCCCGCGGGCGCCAGTCGTAGAAGTTGAAGCGCCGGACCTTGTAGGGGCAGTTGTTCGAGCAGTACCGCGTGCCGATGCACCGGTTGTAGACCTGCTCGTTGAGCCCCTCCGGGCTGTGCACCGTCGCGTTGACTGGGCAGACGTACTCGCAGGGCGCGAGCTCACAATGCACGCACATCACCGGCTGGGTCACCCAGAGCGGCTGACCCGCATCCCCGTCGAGGTAGCGGTCGATGCGCAGCCAGTGCATCTCGCGCCCGCGCCGCACCTGGTCCGGGCCCACTGCGGGGATGTTGTTCTCCGCCTGGCAGGCGACGACGCAGGCGCTGCAGCCGGTGCAGCGCGCAAGGTCGATCGCCATGCCCCAGCGGTGCTCCGCGGCTTCGCCATGCAGCGGCTCGTAGAGTCCCGCTTCGGGCTGGCGCAGATGTTCGAACGGCTGAGGGGACGCCTTTCGCCATTGTGCGCCGGTGCGCGCCAGCGCCAGCTCGCGGCCATGCTGGGAGTGCCCCTGCTGAGTGAAGGCGAGCGGGACCCGGCCGCCCAGGTTCTCCACCGTCACCGGCAGAACGAACGCGCCGTCACGATGGCGCAGGATGAAGGCGTTGGCGCCCACCGGTGCGCGCTCGCCCTCGTCGCCCGGCTGCGAGGGTGTGACGCACACCGTCTGGCCGTAGCCGAGCGCGAGCGTCACCGCCCCGTCTGCGTGTCCGGGGACGATCCACGCGGCTGCTTCGATCGAACGCCCGTTGGCGGTGAGCCGGATCCGCGTGCCGCTCTCGATGTTCAGCCGTGCCGCGGTGGCGGCGTTCAGGCAGGCGGCGTGACCCCAGGTGAGCCGGGTCACCGGATCCGGGAGCTCCTGCAGCCATGGGTTGTGGGCGAAGCGGCCGTCGTAAAGGCGCGTGTCCGGTGTCAGCACCAGCGCCAGGACGTCTTCGGGCGCGGGCCGCCACGCCTCGAGCACCGCGGCGATCGCCTCCCACTGCACCGGCCCGGGCGACGGGAGCGGCGGTGACGCTGGATGGACGCCCACGCGGATCCACTCGTCGAACGCGGGTTCCGGATACTGCGTGCGGAGCAGCTCGTAGTCGGTCCGATCCTCTCCGCCCGGTTCTGCGAAGGCGGCCAGCACGCGGACTTCCGGGAGCCCTTCGAACAGCGGGCGGATGAGCGGCTGGACGAAGCTGATCGTCCCGTCCGGCGCGCGCGCATCCCCCCACTCTTCGAAAGCGTGCGTGCGCACCAGCGCCCACGCACAGCGGGCCGCGGTCTCGTCCGGGTACAAGGCGAGATAGAAGCTGTGCGCGACCGTGGCCAGCGCTTCGCCGAACGCCAGATCGCCCGGCGCGGTGCGCACGGGATCGTTCGCGCCCACGATCAGCGTTCCGATCTCCTTCGCGCGGAGGGCGGACACCAGCTCGGGCAGGGTGTCGAAGCCTTCCAGGTGGGGCGCGGTGAAGACGTCGATCGCCCGTCCGACGCGCGCGTTGAGCGCGTGTGCGAGCGCGTGCAGCGCCGCGGGCAGCGTCCGTCCCACCCACAGGACCGCGCGCCCGGCATGAGCGGCAAAGTCGCGCGCGGCGAGCGCCACCCACCGGCCGGCGTCCTCGTCGATTTTTGGCGGCGGCAGCTGAGCCACGAGTTGCTGGAGCGCCGAGTCTCCGGTCTGCCTGGCCACCGCGTGCGCGAACGCCACCAGCACGCGTTCGAGCACCGCCGGGGAGGCCGCCAGCCGGTGATCCGCGAACATCCCGGTCACGGTGAGCGGTGACTCGGCGACGAAGAGCCGCTTCATCGGGCGGTCGGGGATCCGCCCGTCCGCGAGCGCCCGCGCTTCGCGTATGCGGCCCGGACCCTCCATCAGGAAGTCCGAACCGATGGAGACGAGGACCGACGCGTCCGCCACCTTGGGCGCGCTCACCACCTCCGCGCCGTAGGCGATCCGCCCTCCGGCCTGCGCGGCGACGTCCGAGACGGGATCCCACACGAAGAACCGCGCCCCGGGCAGCCGCGCGCGGATCCGGTCGATCAGCGCCGCGCGGAGCGGCGAGGCATCAGGCTCGAGCAGGAACGCCAGCCCACGCCCCTGATCCGCCGCGTGGGCCGATGCGCGCTCCGCCAGGGTGGCGAGAACCTCCTGGCGCGAGGAGAGGTCGCGCCCCCGCCGGAAGACGCGCAGCCGGTCGGGGTTGAAGAGCTCGTAGAGCTGCGCCTGTTCGAACGCGCTGGTGGCCCCGAGGCTCCAAGGGTGATCCGGGTTGCCCTCCACCTTGGTGGGGCGGCCCTCGTTGCTGCGGACGATCACCCCCAGTCCGTATCCGCCGAGCTTCAGCGACGTAGCGAAGTGCAGCGGCAGCCCCGGCGTCACCCACTCCGGCCGGCGGGAGTAGGGGAGGATCTCCTCCTCCGGATACTGAAAGCACGCGCCCGAGGACGCGACTGCCGCCGCCGCGCCGAGTCCCTTCACCACCGTCCGTCGCCGGAGTCCGTCGCGCGAGCGTGCTCCGGTGCGGTCCATCGTCATTTCGGCCGCCGGAGAGCACGAGCCGTCGCCGGTCACACCTGGAGCGGGTCGCCGGAGTCCGTCGCGGGCAGGTGCGAGGGTGCGGTCCATCGTCATTTCGGCCGCCGGAGAGCACGGACCATCACCGGTCACACCCGGCGTGGGTCGCCGGAGTCCGTCGCGCGAGCGTGCTCCGGTGCGGTCCATCGTCATTTCGGCCGCTGGAGAGCACGGACCATCACCGGTCACACCCGGCGCGGATCGCCGGAGTCCGTCGCGCGCAGGTGCGAGGGTGCGAACTTCCGTCGTGCCGGGCGCGTCCGCATCGCGCGGAGAGCACGGACCATCACCGGTCACACCCGGCGCAGGTCGCTGGAGTCCGTCGCGCGCAGGTGCGCCGGTGCGAACTTCCGTCGTGCCGGGCGCGTCCGCATCGCGCGGAGAGCACGGACCATCACCGGTCACACCCGGCGCAGGTCGCCGGAGTCCGCCGCGCGCAGGTGCGCCGGTGCGAACTTCCGTCGTGCCGAGCGCGTCCGCATCGCCCGGAGAGCACGGACCATCACCGGTCACGCCCGGCGCGGGTCGCCGGAGTCCGTCGCGCGAGCGTGCGCCGGTGCGAACTTCCGTCGTGCCGGGCGCGTCCGCATCGCCCGGAGAGCACGGACCATCGCCGGTCACATCCGGCGCGGGTCGCCGGAGTCCGTCGCGCGCACGTGCGCCGGTGCGAACTTCCGTCGTGCCGAGCGCGTCCGCATCGCCCGGAGAGCACGAACAGTCGCCGGTCAGCACCGGCAGGGAGATCCGGTCGCTCATCGGTGGCACGTGGTGCAGGTGGTTCGTGTGCGGACGCCGTACTCGCGCATCAACTTCTCCCCGAGAGCGCGCGGGTCGCCTTCGGGCGTCCAGGTCATCGAGGCGATCTGCTCGCGTGGGCGCAGGTGGGGCGCCGGGTCGCGGTGGCAGTCGAGGCACCAGCCCATGTTGAGCGGGGTGGCCTTCGCCACCAGCGGCATCCGGTCCACGCGCCCGTGGCAGGTGACGCAGCCCACGCCCTTGTGGACGTGCACGCTGTGGTCGAAGAAGACGAAGTCCGGGACCTGGTTGACGCGGACCCAGCGGATCGGCCGGTCCTCGAAGTAGCTCCTTCGGACCAGCGCGAGCTTGTCGGACTGGTTCCACACCTGAGCGTGGCAGCCCATGCACTTGTCGCTGGCCGGCACGCCGGCGATGGCCGAACGCTCCGCGCCGTCGTGGCAGTAGCGGCAGTCGATCCCCTCGTCGCCCGCGTGGTGCCGGTGATCGAACTGGACGGGCTGGCTGCGCGGCGTCTGCTCCTGGGTCCCCAGCGGGCTGCGCCCGAGCAGCATCAGCCCTGCCACCGCGACCGCGGGCGTCCCGAAGAGGAGGACGAGCACGACGCGGAACACGGCATTGGCGCGGTGGTGGAAGATGGCGGCCATAAGGCGGCCCGGGGGCAGGGCCACCGTAGAAGCGCCGTTCCGGAACGACCAACGCGCGCGTTCGACGGATTTTCGCTGGTCCACGCTCCGCGCGCGCGAAGGGTTCGCTGCTCAACTCGCGTGCGCACCCCCCGGGAACGAGGGCGCCCGCGCGGCTGCCGCTTTGGGAGCCGGCGCCGCGGATCGAACGTTGGTCCGAGGTTGCCCGCGATGCGATCCCGAACGGTCCGAATCCTGGTGGTCCCGCTCTTCGCCCTCGCCTTCGCGGGGACGACCCTGACGTTGATGGCGGCGAACGAACCGCGCCCCGCCGGCGCCGCCTCTTCGGCCAACCCGCCGGCTGTCGCAGAGGAGGATCGCCAGGCGATCGAACGGCTCGCTCAAGGCTACGCGTTCGCGTGGAGCACGCACGACGTGGATGGGCTCATGCGCCTGTACACGCCGGACGCGAACATCCTCTCCGCGCGCGAGGGAGGCGCTCGGGGCGCCGGGGCCATCCGTCCGCTCCTCGAGCGGCAGATCGGCGACCCTGCGCGAGACACCCGCGCCACCATCGACGTGCAGGGAATCGAACCGCTCGGGCCGGGGCTGGCTCTGGTCGACGTCGTCCGGCGTGCCTCCCGGGTGACCTCCAACGAACCCGTCCCTCCGCCCGCGCCCGGTGCTCCCAACCCGCCGCCCGGCGTGCCGCGGGGCCCGGGGAACCGCCCCGTCGACACCGACGTCACGCGCGGCACGTGGATCGTGGCGAAGGCCGGGGACGAATGGCGCATCCGCTCCGAGCGCTCGTACCCGGATCCGCACACCTGCGCGATGCAGGGAACCGGCGGAGCGGGCGCTGCGGGCCGACCCTCGCCGGCCACCGAGCCGCTCGATCCGCGGTGGAACGCGCCGCTGCCGCCGCCGGGGGATACGCCCAGCCGCATCTGGCCTCAGGTGCCGACCTCTCCGGAGGATCCGTCGCGCTCGCCGTGGCAGACGCCGGGCGGCTTCTGAGCTACTTCTCCTTCGGAGCGCCGCCGCGCCGGCGCAGCACCCGGTCGCGCAGCCAGGCCAGAGGCAGCTTCACCAGTGGGTAATCGGTCGCCGAGCTCCACAGGCCGGGGCCGAGGAACACCAGGGTGATCACCGTCAGCCCCGCCACGCCCAGCCACATTGTCGTCTCGACGCTCATCGCCCGCTCCAATCTCACTTTCCAATGCAAACGCGCCGGCCCTCGAAGGAGGTCCGGCGCGTCGCTTTGAAACCTTCGGGACTTCGCGGCCGCTTGCTACGGGTGCTGGGCGCCGTGCGCCGGCGCCTCGCCGTGCTTCGGCATGTGCGACAGCTCGCTCGCGGGAGCTTCGCGCTTGGGCAGAAGCGTCTCCAGCCGGGTGGTCACGTCCCCCAGCGTCCCCAGCAGCATCACGATCACGAACGCGATGGTGCAGACGAAGGTGACGCGGTTGACGCCCTTCTGCTCCCACAGGTGCATGAAGAACAGCACCACCAGCGCGGCCTTGGTGGTGGCGATGATCAACGCCAGCGCCAGGCCGAAGTTCGGCAGATGCATCTGCCCCGTCCACCAGGTGAGCCCGGTCAGCGCGAGCAGGGCGATCCACACGAGGTAGTACGCGCCCGCGCCGTGGTGCTCGAGATCGGCCGGGTGATGCGAGTCGGTGACGTTCTTGGTGATGTCGGCCATCGGAGAGCGGACCTCAAATCAGATAGAGCAGCGGGTAGAGGAAGATCCACACCAGGTCGACGAGGTGCCAGTACAGGCCGCCCAGCTCCACCGGGGTGTAATAGACGGGCGAGAACCGGCCCTTGACGACGTGGTAGGTGACCCACGTCAGCACCGACATGCCGACGACCACGTGCAGCGCGTGCAGGCCGGTGGTGAGGAAGTAGAGCGCGAAGAACATCGGTGCGCCCTCGGTCTGGATCCCTGAATAGGTGTAGAACCGGCCCGGCAGCGTGCCCTGCTCGAACTTGTGGTGGTACTCGAAGTACTTGATGACGAGGAAGGCGCACGCGCACAAGAGCGTGACGATCAGCATCCCCGTCGCCATCCCGTTCTTGCCCGTGCGGACGAAGTGGATGGCCAGCGCCACCGTGAGGGACGAGGTGATCAGCACGAGCGTGTTGATCGTCCCCAGCGACAGGTCGAGGTGCCGCGAGCAGAGCGCGAAGGTCTGCGGGTACAGGTACCGGTAGACCGCGTACGAGACGAACAGACCCGCGAACAACAGCACTTCCGTGGACAGGAAGAGCCACATCCCGAACCGGGCGGCGTAGGTCTGGACGTTGGGCGTCCCGAAGTGGGTGGCCCAGGGGTACTTTCCCCCCGGCGCGCGCCCACCGGGCGCCACCGGGACGTAGTTCGGGCCGAAGGGAGAAGCGTTGGCGTCAGGCTGCATGCGTCACCTCGCCCTCGACCGGGCCCGTGTAGTCATGCGGGGCCTGCGGGTAGACGGGCTGTCCATGGAAGTTGTGGGTGATCGGCGGGGACTGCGTGTGGAGCCACTCGTAGCCGTGGCTGCCCCACGGGTTCGGCCCCGCCACCTTGCCGTACTTGAGGGAGATCGCCAGGTAGATGGCGATGATGAGGAACCCCATCGCCAGAAGCGACGCGCCGGCGGTGGAGGCCACGTTCAGTGCCTGGAACTGCTCCGGGTACTGGTAGTAGCGCCGCGGCATCCCCATGTTCCCGAGCAGGAACTGCGGGATGAAGGTGGCGTTGAAGCCGATGATGATCAGCACCGCGGACACCAGGCCCCAGCCCTCCGGGTACATCCGCCCGAACATCTTCGGGAACCAGTAGTGGAGCGCGGCGAGGAACGCCATGATCGTCGCGCCGACCATGATGAAGTGGAAGTGCGCCACCACGAAGTAGGTGTCGTGCCAGTGGACGTCCAGTGACACCGACGCCACGGCGATCCCCGTCATCCCGCCGAAGACGATGAAGTAGAGGAAGCCGCAGAAGTACGCGAACGGCGTGGTGAAGGTGACCGACCCCTTGTAGAGCGTGGCGGTCCAGTTGAAGACCTTGATGGCGGTGAACACGCCCACCATCATCGAGATCACCCCGAACGCGCCCGCGTCGAAGGTGGACTGGCCGGACACGAACAGGTGGTGGCCCCACGCGAGGAAGCCGACGAGGGCGATCCCCAGCGACGACCAGGCGATCATCTTGTAGCCGTAGGGGTTCTTCCGGCTCATGGTGGAGACGACCTCGGACATCACCGCCATCGCCGGGAGCACCATGATGTACACGGCGGGGTGCGAGTAGAACCAGAACAGGTGCTGGTACAGCACCGGGTCACCGCCGCGCGCCGGGTCGAAGATCCCGAACCCGAAGACCTGCTCCACCGTCAGAAGCAGCATCACCAGACCGATGACCGGGGTCCCGAGGATCTGGATGACCGCGGTGGCGTAGATCGACCACACGAACAGCGGCATCTTCATCCAGGTGATGCCGGGCGCCCGCATGGTGTGGACGGTGACGATGAAGTTGAGCCCGGTGAGGATGGAGGAGAACCCGGCCACGAACGCGCCCATCAGGACCGGGAGGATCTGCGTCGGGGTCATCGACGAGTACGGGGTGTAGAAGGTCCAGCCCGTATCGGCCCCGCCGTTGATCATCCCCCAGATGCCCAGCCCGGCGCCCAGCACGTACAGGTACCAGGACATCAGGTTGAGGCGGGGGAAGGCGACGTCCTTGGCCCCGAGCATCAGGGGCAACATGAAGTTGCCGAAGATGCCGGGGATCGCCGGGATCATGAAGAAGAACACCATGATCACGCCGTGGAGCGTGAACATGCGGTTGTAGGTGAGCGCGTCCATGATGGTCGGCCCGGGCGTGAGCAGCTCGAGGCGGACCAGAAGGGCGAACGTCCCGCCGACCAGGAACATCAGCAGCACCACCACCATGTAGAGGATGGCGATCCGCTTGTGGTCGAGGGTGCCGAGCCACGAGAAGACGGTTTTCCCGTCGTTCAGGTAGTGCTCGGCCGGCATCTCTTCGGTGTTGCCGGGCTGATGCGCCGGCAGCGCTTCAACGGTTGCGGAGCTCATAGACAGGACCCTTCGAACCCTCGTTCACCACGCGGTTCGTGCTGAGCGACTTGATGTATTCGACGATGGCGGCGGTCTCCGGCGCGTCGAGCTGACCGAGGAAGGACGGCATCACCGGCTGGAACCCGGCGACGACCTTGAGGTGCGGGTCCATCATCGACTCGGTGATGTACGACTCGTCCGCGATGACGGTCCGCCCGTCGGCCAGCTTCTCCTTGCGCAGATACATGTCCAGGAATGTCGGACCGATGTGCGGCGACCCGTCGGTGCTGTGGCACTTGAAGCAACCCGCGCGCGCGGCGATCCGCTCGCCCTGCAGCCGCAAATTGCCCGGGAACTGCTGGGTGGCGGCGGCGATCGGCTCGGAGTCCTGCTGCTCGTGGCGCTCGCTGCGCTGCGCGTTCGCCAGCCACTCGTCGAACTCGGCCGGTTCGTGGACCACCACGTCCGCGCGCATCATCGAGTGGTCGAGGCCGCAGTACTCGGCGCAGAGCACCTGGTAGGTGCCGGGCTTGGTCGCCTCGAACCAGATCTCCGCGTAGCGGCCGGGGACCGCGTCCTGCTTCACGCGGAACTCCGGCACGTAGAAGGAGTGGATGACGTCACGCGAAGTGATGAGCAGCCGGATGGGCCGGTGCGCGGGGATGTGCAGCGTGTTCACCCCGTTGGGCCCCTCCGGATAGGCGAACTTCCACATCCACTGCTTGCCCATCACGTACACGTCCATCGCGTTCGCCGGCGGCGTACGGACCCACACGAAGTCCCGGAAGCCGATCGCGAAGAACGCGAGGAAGAACACCGTGGGGATGCCCACGAAGAGCATCTCCGCCTTGAGGTCGGGTTCGATCGTCGGCGTGTACGCGTGCGGCTTGCGGCGCCGGTAGAGGATGAAGAACACCAGCGCGGTCGTCCCCACCAGGAAGGAGACGATCATCGTGCTGATGATCACCAGGTAGTGGAGATTGTCCACGCGCTCGGCGAACGTGGAGGCCTGTTCGGGGAGGAACAGGAGACTCTGCATCGCATCGACTTTCATTTGATGGAACCCCGCTTGTACTCACGCCTCCAGAAGACGGCGAGCGTGGCCGCGAGCGCGCCGAACACGAGCAGCGCACCGGCCCGGATGAACCCGAAGATGTAGAACTCGTACCGCCGCGTGTTCGGGTCGTACTTGAAGCACTGCATGATGATGCGGTCGAAGCTGGTCCCGACGCGGCCGCCAGCCGCCTCCAGCAACGCCAGCTTCAGATCCCGCGGCGGGAACTCCACTCCGTAGAGGTACCGGGACACGCGGCCTTCGGGCGTGAGCACCACGATCGCCGCCGCGTGCGCGTACTGCTGCGACGCCTGGTCGAAGCGGTACTTGAACCCCACCGCGTCCGCGACCTTGTGGATGTTCGTCTCGTCGCCCACGAGGAACGGCCAGTCCGCCTCCTGCCCCGGCGTGCCCAGCGCCTGCAGGTGCCCGCGCTGCCGCTCGGAGGCGTCCGCCGGGGTCTCCCGCGGATCGATCGAGATGGTGATCGCCCGGTAGTCCTCGCCCAGCGCCATCCCGCTGTTGCGCGCCGACTTGGTCAAGGCGCCCAGCACCAGCGGGCAGAGCATCGGGCACTTGTAATAGACCAACGTGAGCACCACCGGCTTGTCGCCCCGGATGAGCTGTTTGAGCGTGACCTTCTTCCCGTCCGTGCCGGTGAACTCCGCATCGAGCGGCACCTGTTCGTTCAGGCTCTCGACGATGTCTACCTCTTTCACCAGCTGGTTCGCCGGAGACTCCGGGCTGAACTCGCGCGCGGCGTTGGCGAACGCCGACGTCGCGGCGAGCGCCGCCAGGGTGAAGAGGGTGGAACGGAGGGGACGACCGGACATGGCAGTTCGACCTACTTCGTTCCCGACGGCCCCTGGGCAGCGCCGGCCCCTTTCGCCGGCACCACGGTGGTGCTGTTCGCGGGCATGAAGCCCGTGGTGCCCTGTCCCTGCGCGCCTTCGGCCCCGGTCGCGCCGGTGGGTCCGGTGACGCCCTCGGCACCCTCGGCCGGCATCGGCGGCGGCTCCACGGCGGCCGGCCTGGGCGGGCGCTTGCCCGCGGCCACCGCCTTCATCGCCTCGGTGATGGGGATCTGGATGAGGCCGTCCTTGCGGCTCACCCAGCCGTAGCTGTTGAGCTTTTGGAGCTTCTCCTCGTTGAAGTCGTGCGCGCGGTGCTCCACCGAGTAGAGCGTCTGGTCGACGATCCCCACTTCGGGCTTGCCGATCTCCGACGCCTTCACCCAGGGGCCGTGGGCCTCCTCGTTCTCCCGCTCCACGCCGTGCATGATCTGCGTGGCCCAGAGGATCGCGAGCGCGAAGCAGGTGCAGGCGACGATCGCGACGAGGGCGATCGTCCCCACCGGGAGCGACTCGTTCTCCGGCGATCCGGCGGGGGAGATCCCGTGCCCGGCCGGATCCGCGGGGTTGGGGCTGTGCGTTTCGGTGGCCATGACGCTTCCGTTAGTGAGGCTGCAGGTACTGCAGCGAGTCCACGAGGTACGGATCCTTCACCGGCACCAGGTAGCGGCCGCGCAGCCGGAAGATCGCGAACGCCGCCGCGATCCCGCCCACGCCGAGGAAGGCGGTGAAGTTGTAGAGGCTGTAGTGCGGCCCGTCCTCGTGCAGCGCCGGCAGCACCATCCAGTACACGTCCACCATGCAGACGAACAGCACCCAGATGGCGATCGCCATGAGCAGCCGCGGCATCAGCTTCACGGTGCGCGGCACGAGCAGCACGAACGGCAGCGCGAAGTGGCCGAAGATGAGGAAGGTGGACATCGGCAGCCAGCCGGTCTTGAGGCGGATCCAGTAGTAGGGGACCTCCTCGGGGAGGTTGCCGATCCACACCAGCAGCAGCTGCGAGAAGCCGATGTACGCCCAGAAGGACACGAAGGCGAGCAGCAGCTTGCCGAGGTTGTGCTGGTGGTGCTTCGTCATCCAGTAGCCGAACATCGACCGGTCGGACCGGGTGGCGAGGCAGGCGATGGTGACGATGGCGATGGCCGCGAGGAAGCCGCCCGCGCCGTAGTACGCGCCGAAGATGGTCGACTGCCAGAACGGGGTCAGCGACATCAGCCAGTCGAAGCCGGCCCAGGTCACCGCCAGGATGATGAACGGGAGCATCCCGGCGGAGAAGCTGCGGGTCTTCCGGATGAACTCGTGCCCGCCCACCTCGTCCAGCTTCTTCGACCAGCTGAGGATGACCTCCGTGGCGAGGAGGAACACCACCCAGTAGATGGCCTGCCGCACGTAGTAGACGCCCGGCGCCAGGTAGAGCTCCTTGTGCCCGTGGAAGTGGTGGAGCAGCTCGGCGTCGAACTTCTCCGGGTGGTACCAGGGGTAGATCGCCGACAGCGCGTTGGGGAGCAGGAGCGGGATCCCCAGCACCAGCATCACCGGCATCGCGCCCGCCACCGCCTCCATGGGCCGGCGGATCGCCGTGGGCCACTTGGCGTTGGCCGCGTGGTGGGCGGCGAGGAGGATCAACCCGCCCACCGCCGTGGCCGTCCAGAAGGCGAACGCCGCCTGGTACGAGAACCACGCGTCCTGGTTGCCGCCGAAGGCGCCCGCCAGGGTGATGCCCGTGCCGATGACGCCGATCACCCCGAACACGCCGATCCACTTCATCCCGCCCGCGAACCGGGGCAGGTCGAGGTTCAGCGGTCCCACCGTCACCGTCTCCGTCGTCGCCATTACTGGGCCTCCTGCATCAGCTTCGCCTGGATGTCCGCCGGCGCCTCGGCGATCGGTGCGGACTGGCTGTACTCGAGCGCGCGGATGTACGCGACCACCGCCCAGCGCTCCTTCGGGGTCAGCCGCCAGCCGAACGGCGGCATCATCCCGTAGCCGTGGGTGGCCACCTGGAAGATGTAGCCATCCGGCTTGCCCTTCAGCTTCTCCGAGTGGAAGGAGGGCGGCGGCGCCAGCGCCATGTTGGCGGCGACCATCGACTGCCCGTCACCGGCCAGGCCGTGGCAGGCGGCGCAGACGATCTGGAAGTTCTTCCGCCCCAGCTCCAGGGTGGCCATGTCCACCTTGAAGGGGATGGTCTCCACGAAGGTGCCGTCCGGGTTCAGCCCGGTGCCGATCTGTTCGGACTCCCAGTTCTCGCGCGAGACCGTGTTCGCGGGCGGGAGGCGCATGGCGCGCCCGTCCTCGAAGAAGTCGTTGCGCTGGTAGTACTTGAACTTCGGCTGCCGCTGCATCCGCTGGAAGACCTCGTTCTGGGTCATCTCGTCCTCCTCGCCGCCATTGCAGGCGGCGAGCAGGACCGCGGCGGACGCCAGGGCGGCGCACAGGTGCAGGCGCTTCATCACGGCACCTCCTTCACGAGGTCCACGGTGCGGGCGCCCACCGCGCGCAGCTCGTCCATGATCTGCTGGTCCCCCTCACCGCTGGGGACGGTGACGGAGATCCAGTAGGCGCTCGAGGTGGCGGTCTTCACGAACGCCTCGCTCTCGAACACCGGGTGGTGCGGGCGGGGCAGACCGTTGAGCGCGTTGAGCCCGAAGAAGGTGCACAGGCCGGTCAGCAGCACCGTGCACTCGAACATGATGGGGATCCACGTCGGGGTGGAGATCAACAGACGGTTGGCGACGTTGATCGGGTAGTGGACCGCGTTGAGGTAGTACATCATCAACAGCGCGCCGGTCCCGCCCAGCACCGCGCCGGTGGCGGCGATGAACGGAATGCGGGACGGCTTCCACCCCAAAGCCTCGTCCACCCCGTGCAGCGGGTAAGGCGAGTACGTGTCGATGTCGGAGTGCCCGGCCGCCTTCATCTTGCGGCAGGCGGAGAGCAGCCCGTCGAGGTGGGTGAACTCGGCGAGGATCCAGCTCCGGGTCGGTTCAGTGGTCGCGTGAGCCATGGTCGGGCCTTCAGTGAGCGGCGTGGCCTTCCGGCAACCCGGCCTTCATCAGGCCCGGGTGGTGGTGGACGTGGCCGATCTCCATCTCGTGCCGCGCCTCCTTGACCTCGGCGGTGGCCACGGCCGGCAGGAAGCGCATGAACAGGAGGAACAGCGTGGAGAAGAAGCCGATGGTGCCGGCGAACAGGGTGAAGTCCACCCAGGTCGGGTAGTACATCTCCCAGGTGGAGGGGACGAACCCGCGGTGCAGCGAGGTCACGATGATGATGAACCGCTCGCACCACATGCCGATGTTCACCAGGATCGAGAGGATCCACATGGCCGGGATGCTGGTGCGGATCTTCTTGAACCAGAACAGGTTCGGCGTGACGACGTTGCAGGTGATCATCAGCCAGTACACGCCGGCGTAGGGCCCGGTGGCGCGGTTCACGAAGACCGACCACTCGTACTCGTTGCCGGAGTACCAGGCGATGAAGTGCTCCATCAGGTAGCCGTAGGAGACGATCAGCCCGGTGACCAGGATGATCTTGTTCATGTTCTCCAGGTGCCTCATGGTGATGACGTCCTTGAGGCCCAGAAACCGGCGAGCCGGAACGATCCAGGTCACCACCATCGCGAAGCCGGAGAACACGGCGCCGGCGACGAAGTAGGGCGGGAAGATCGTCGCGTGCCAGCCCGGCAGGAGCGCGACGGCGAAGTCGAACGACACCACCGAGTGCACGGAGAGCACCAGCGGCGTGGAGATGCCCGCCATGATCAGGTAGGCGACCTTCCAGTTGTGCCAGTGCTTCCCGCTGCCGCGCCAGCCGAGCGACAAGATGCCGTAGACAATCTTCTGGAGCTTCCCCTTCGACCGGTCACGCAGCGACGCGAGGTCGGGGATGAGGCCCATGAACCAGAACAAGAGTGAGATGGTGAAGTAGGTCGAGACCGCGAACACGTCCCACATCAGCGGGGACTTGAACTGCGGCCAGATGCTGTTGGTCGACGGGTAGGGGAAGAGGAAGTAGGCCGCATACCAGGGGCGCCCGGTGTGGATGACCGGGAACACCAGCGCCTGGATGACGGCGAAGATCGTCATCGCCTCGGCGAAGCGGTTGATCGACGTGCGCCACTTCTGCTGGAAGAGCAGAAGGATCGCCGAGATCAGCGTGCCGGCGTGGCCGATACCGATCCACCAGACGAAGTTGATGATCCCGAACGCCCAGCCGACCGGGATGTTGTTCCCCCACGCGCCGATGCCCTTGTACAGGGTGACGGCGATCGCGAGGACGAACAGGCCGAACCCGGCGAGCGCCAGCCCGAACAGCGCGTACCAGCCGAAGCCGGGCTTGCGCCACACGTGACCGAACAGCGTGTCGGTGAGCGTCTCGTCCGTGTGATTGCCGAGGAGGACCGGGACACCCGCCAGGGGATCCGCGGCAGCCGCGTGTGCGTGCTCAGTGGCCATGGTCAGTGATGCTCCGCGCCGTGGGCCGGCGTCTGCGTGGCAGAGGCCAGCACTGGGTTGGGGTTCTTGATCCGCGTCAGGTAGCCGGTGCGGGGACGGGTGCCGAGGTCATAGAGCAGGTCGTAGCGCCGCTCGTCCGCGTGGGCTTTGGCCACCTTCGAGTTGGTGTCGTTGAGGTTGCCGAAGGTGATCGCCTGGGCGGGGCACGCCTGCTGGCAGGCGGTGACGATGTCGCCGTCCTTGATCGGCCGGCCCTCGATGCGCGTCTGGATGCGGACCCGTTCGATCCGCTGCACGCAGTACGTGCACTTCTCCATCACGCCACGCGCCCGGACGGTGACCTCCGGGTTCATCATCATCTTCTCGGTGGCGGTCTTCCCGTAGTTCCAGTGCAGGTAGTTGAAGCGGCGCACCTTGTACGGGCAGTTGTTGGAGCAGTACCGCGTGCCGACGCAGCGGTTGTAGACCATGTCGTTGAGGCCCTCGTCCGAGTGGACGGTGGCGTTCACCGGGCACACGTACTCGCAGGGCGCGGTCTCGCAGTGCTGGCAGGTGCGCGGCTGCGGCGCCACTTCCGGCTCGTCGAGCTCGCCGATGAAGTAGCGGTCGATCATGATCCAGTGCATCTCGCGCGCACGGATCACCTGGTCCTTGCCGACGATGGGGATGTTGTTCTCGGCCTGGCAGGCGATCACGCACGCGTTGCACGCGATGCACCGCGACAGGTCGATGCCCATGCCCCACTTGTACCCGGTGGGCTGCAGCGTGGCGTCGCCGCCGTTCACCGCGCCCGCCTCGTACTTGTAGGGCTCCTGCATCACCTCGTCGGGACGCAGGGTGGAGCGGTTGCGGCGGATCTCCACCTCCTTGAACTGCTCCAGCCCGCCGAGGGTCGTCATCAGCGCCATGTCGCGCGGCTCGCCGGTGACGCCCTCCATGGTCCAGTGGTCCTGCGTGATCGCCAGCTCATACGGCCGGCCGGTGTCCTCCAGCTTGAGCCCGCCCTGGAACCACGGCGCGTCGGTGAAGCGCAGCGCGTAGGCGTCGAAGCCGTGCCGCGAGGCCAGCGCCTCTTCGGTGTCCTTTCGCCCATGGCCGAGCGACACGGTGATGACGTCGTCCGCGTGCCCGGGGGCCACGTAGACCGGCGCCTCGACGGTGCGGTCACGCACCGTGAGCTTCACCCAGCTCACGGTGCCGTGCTCCACCGCCTCCACGCCGAGCTTCTTCGCGGTGGCGGGGCTGACCTGCGCCACGTTCTCCCAGGTGACCTTGGTCACCGGATCCGGGAGCTCCTGCAGCCAGGCGATGTTCCCGAACGACCCGTCGTAGATCCGGTAGTCCGGGATGATGTTCAGCTCGAGCCCCTCGGAGGCGGGCGTGGCGGCCTGCAGCGCGCGGGAGACGCCGGCCATATCCAGCGTCGGGGTGATCGGCGCCTCGGCGGTGTTGGGGATGATCCCCTCCGCGAGGTACTTGCGCCAGGTCGCATCGTCCACGCCGCGGCCCTGCCAGAACTCGCGGACCAGCTCGTAGGCGCTCTTCTCCGCCATCGGGGTGAAGGCGGCCCAGAAGCTCACCAGCGGGATGCCGTTGAACAGGGGGGCGATGAGCGGCTGCACCAGCGAGGCGGTGCCGTCGAAGCTGCGGGCGTCGCCCCAGCTCTCCAATTCGTGCGCGGCGGGCGCCAGCCAGTTGCAGGCGTTGGCGGTCTCGTCGACGTAGTAGTGCCAGTACAGCGTGTTGGGCACGCTCTTGAGCAGCGCCGCGAAGTCGAGGTCCGCCGGCGCGTTGAACGCCGGGTTCCACGCGTCGATGACGAGCGTGTCGATCTGCCCGCCCTTGAGCTCGTCCGCGAGCCGCTTGATGGAGGCGATCCCGTCGTCGATCTCCGGGGTCACCGCGGCGGCGTAGGACACCGTCTGGCCCATGTTCCCGAGCGCGGCGTTGATCGCGTGCGCGAGCGCGTGCACCGCCGGCGGCTGACGGAGGCCCGCCAGCACCAGCGACCGGCCGCGGTGGGCGGCCAGATCCTGCGCCGCCGCCTGGATGAACTTCTTCGCCTTCTCGTCCAGCGAGGTCCCGCCGCCGAACTGACCCAGATCGGTCAGGCCCGCGCCGGCCAGCGCGGCGGCGAGCGCGCGCGCCACCTCCTGTACCTGGGACGGCTTCACGCGCAGGCGGTGGTCGGCGTTCATCCCGGTGACGGTGAGGTTCGCCTCGGCGACGTACAGGCGGTTCATCCCGCCCTCGGCCTCCGGCACCCGGCGATCGGCGAACTGGCGGGTCAGCTTGAGGCGGTCCGGATCCCAGGTGAGGAAGTCCGAGTCGAGGGAGAAGATGATCGTCGCGTTCTTCAGGTCGTAGTGGGTGTCGACCGGCTGGCCGAACGCCGCCGCCGCGCCGAGCCGCGCGTTCTCCTCGGACACCGGCTGCCACGCGTAGAACTTCGCGTTCGGGAAGCGCGCGCGCACCTGGGCGCGGAGGCTGGCCACCGTGGGGGAGGTGGTGGGCTGAACGAGGAACCGCAGCTTCGCCCCGCCGTCCTGGGCGTGGCGCTGCATCAGCGCGTTCACCTCGGCGAGGAACTGCCGCCAGGCCTGCGGCCGGTTCTTGTGGCGGAGCTGGCGGGCGCGGTTCGGGTCGTACAGCTTGTACAGCTGTGCCTGTTCGAACACCGAGGTGGTGCCGCGGGTGCCCGGGTGGAGCTCGTTGCCTTCGATCTTGATCGGCCGCCCGTCGTAGCTCTCCACCACCACGCCCTGGCCGAAGCCGCGGAAGGTGACGGTGGATGCGTAGTGCTGCGGCACCCCGGGGATGTTCTCGGGCGCGCGGGTGTAGGGGTAGATGTTCTCCTCGGGCGGACGCCAGCACGCGGCCGCGCCGGCGATCGCCGCGGTGCCGCCGAGCAGCTGGAGGAAGCCGCGCCGGTCGATCGCGGAGAACACGCCCGCGCCGGGAGGGAACTCGTCCTTCGCCTTGTCGGCGAGGGCGGGATCGGCGTTGCGCTCCTGGATGCTCCGCCACTGCCGGCGCGCGGGCGCGGGCTCGGCGTTGGAGATGACGGGGAGCTTGTAACCTTCGTCAGACTTCACGGTGTGCACCTCGACGCCAAGGTTCAGGTCACGCGTGCTCATCGGTGGCAGGTGCTGCAGCTGGTGCGGGTGTGGACGTCGTACTTCTTCATCAGCTCGAGCCCGAGCTCCGCCGGCTCGCCCTTCGCCACCCACGCAAGGTTGGTGACCTCTTCCTTCGGCCGGATGAACTTCGACGGGTCGCGGTGGCAGTCGAGGCACCAGCCCATGGTGAGCGTCGCGACCTGCTCCACCGACGCCATCTCATCGACCCGCCCGTGGCACGAGGCGCAGCCCACGCCCTTGTTCACGTGGATCGAGTGGTTGAAGTAGACGAAGTCCGGAAGGTTGTGGATGCGCTTCCAGGGGATCGGCCGGTCGGTGAAGTACCAGTTGCGGACCGGATCCAGCAGCGGCGACTTGTTCCACACCTGCGCGTGGCAGCCCATGCACAGCTGGGTCGGCGGAATGCCCGCGGTCGCCGACTGTTCTACGGAGGTGTGGCAGTAGCGGCAGTCCAGACCGAGGTCTTTGACGTGGTGCCGGTGGTCGAACTGAACGGGCTGCTCAGCCGGATGACCGGTGCCGTATCCACCCGGGGTGCGGACATAGAGCATCAGTCCACCAATGGCCGCCACCGGGATCAGCGCGCCGATCGCCAGTGACACCCGGGCGAGGGTGTTGGTGTGCTTCGGAAAAAGTGCGCTCATAGCGGGCGCTCGTGGTCAGTGCTGCGGTTCGCGTCGAACAAGTGGAACTCGGCCGCTCTCACGGATGTGACACGGATAGATTCAGAGCGGCGCGCTTCCTACGTTTGCTGCGCTGCGCTGTCTAGTTCGAAGTACTGCGCGCACCCATCAAAAAAGTTTGACGGACGACCACGGCGCGCTCCATTTCGTCCAACGGTGGGCGCCGGATGCGTCTGGACGTGAACAGGATCACGTCCGTGCGACGGCGGGCCCTTGCAGGGGCGGCCGCAAGTACGCAAGGTGAAAGGTTTCTTCGCGCGCGGAGGCGGGTCGGGCGTTCGGACCGCGCACCGTGGGCGGACCGCTGCGGCCCTTTTCCGCATTCGTCGCGGTGATGCCCGCCATTCGCGCTGCTTGATCGGCTCCGGGATCAGTACGCGGCTTCGTGCGCGCCGAGCTCCGGCGCGGCGGCGAAGAACGCGCCCGGAACGGGGCCGTTGAGGTCGATCCCGAGGTCCACGCCGCGGTCGATCGCCGGGCTCTGCGGAAGGAGCCGCAACGCGCGCGGCCTCCGCCTCCATCCACACCCCAAGCCCCAGCGCGGCGAGCGCGGCGATGCGCCTGCGATGGTGGAGGCCCCCGTTGGCGAAGGGCACGGGGCTCCACCCGAGAGCGAACGCGCGGGCCCGGGGCGCCTCCGACCTCCGGCCGAGGACCTCGGGACGGAGGACGAATGGACGCGCGCGTGCTCAGGCTCCGGGTGCGACCGCCGAACGTTCGCCCGACGCGAGCAGCCGCCTCAGCGCCTCGTCGAGGAGCGGGCTGACCCGGCGGTAGAGCCGGTCGGTGAGCCACGACAACCCGAACGTCAGCGCCACCAGAAGCGCGGTGAGCCCGGCATAGGCGGCCCAGCCCGCGCGATGGCCCCACACCGCCTCGAAGGAGAAGCCGTTCAGCCGGTAGAAGAGCAGCGCCTCGTGGAAGAAGTACGCGCTCATCGACGAGGTCCCGAACACGTCGAGAATCCAGATCGGCGGCGCGCGCGAGAGGCGCGGCATCCGGTGCTCGATGTGCAGAAGCCCCAGGAGGATCACCGCCACCACCGTGAGGCGTTTGGCGTGCTCGGCGGGGTTGAAGGTGGCGAACGCGTGCGGCGGAAAGGCGTCGCGCAGCACCGGCGTGAGCAGCCACAGGGGCACGGTTACGCCCATCATCAGCGCGAGCGCTCTGGGCAGCGCGTAGACGTCGCGCGCGGTGGCGGCGATGGTGCCGAACACCGCGCCCAGGAACACGTAGCCGGTCCACGGCAGAAGCGGGAACACCGCGCCGGTGCTCTTGTTGACGAGCATCGCCCACGGCCCGGTCACCGCCTCCCCGAACGGCGCGACGAAGAAGAACGCCGTGGCGACGAGCGCGCTCGTGACGATGAGCGCGCGCGGGCGGGAAGCCAGTGGAGCGACCACCGCGAAGACAATGAGCAGCGAGAGCCCGACGCAGTGGAGGATGTCCACCCGGGCGATCCACCGCGGCTCTCGGAAGATCGGGAACCACATCCAATTGACCAGGGTGGCCACCCCCAGCACCCCGCCGATGCGGCGGAGCGTCTTCGCGCGGCGGAACGCCACGCTGCCGTCACCCTCCCGCGCCGAGCGCGCCGCGCGCACCTGCAGGAGCGCCAGCGCGAACCCGGCGGCGAGCAGGAACGAGGGCGCCACCAGCCCATCCAGCCAGCGCAGCATGAGCCCCGCGTCGCTGTCCGGAAGCCCGGGCGACAGCAGCACGAGCGCGTGGCACTGGATCATGAACGGCACCGACAGGCCGCGCAGCCAGTCGAAGGCGCGGATGCGCCCTGCGTAGGCCGCGCTCACCGCTTCGGCACCGGGCCGGCGGGCGCCGGTTCGACGGACTCAATCACCAATGGCGGCAGCGGCTTCGCGCGGGCGGCGGCCACCAGCCGTTCGGCGCGGAGGATCGCATTGCGGCGGTCGGTGTCGCCGGTCCGCGTGGAGAACGTCCACTCGCCGCCGGTGACCGGCGAATCGATCCGCGGCCGCGCCTGCAGCTCGCCGAAAGCCACCACCGCGATCATCCGCCCGACGTTCATTCGGGTGAGCGCCTCCAGCGCGCGGGCCCCCGGCGCATCCAGCTTCAGCGTGACCTCCGGTTCCTCGGTGCGCTCGTGGGCGCCGACGTGCACGTCGGTGACATTTTCCGAGCCCAGCGCGGCCGGCGGCGCGGTCAGCCATGCCGCGCACAGCACGCCGCCGGCCCGGTCCCCCGCGCGGATACATTCGATCGCCGGCACCATCCCCCGCGGTGGCGGCGTCTGGCGGATCTTCTCCTGCAGGTCCGCGCGGGAGGTTCCCTTCAGCCAGGGCACCACCATCCCCGGTTCGCCGGGCCCGGCATCCCCCGCGTGCTGGTCCTCCGCAATCACCTGGAAGCGCAGCGGCTCCGGATCGATCAGCGCGGCGATCGCCTCCCGGGGTTCGCTCACCCGCATCAGCCGGAGCCTGATCTTTTGCTCGGTGACCTCGAGCGTCTGGGCGCTCATCCCCACGGCGCGAAGTCGCGCCGTCAGTGCCGTGGCCGCCTCCACGCCGTGGCCCGAGGTGGCCACCAGCGTGACGTCCGCCGATTCCTCACCCTCGTACATCTGGTGTGGCGCCGTCTGCGATTGGACCATCCATACGGTGATCACCACCATGAGGACCAGCGCCGCCGGGACGATGAACCACGCTCGTGAGGTCACGCCCCGCCTCTATCAGGTCACATCGCGCGGATGAACGGGAACCGGGCGTCGCGGGCCCGAACCGGCGTGGGAGGGGAGCAGCGCAGCCGGCAGCGCACGCACCAGCTCTGTCACCGGGCGCGCGCTCGGCTCGACGATCCGCAGCGCGAACCCCGCCGCCCCCAGCCGGGCGATGGACGAGGCGACGAACAACACCTGGAGGTTCCAGAACGTGTGGCCCGCGATGCTGAAGGTGTGCGGGAGTTGCTGGGCCAGCGCGCCCGCGAGCACGGTGGCGACGCTGAAGGTGATCCCGCCCACCGCCGCGAACGCCGCGAGGTACCAGGGCCGGCCGTCCCGCGGGGCGATCGCCAGCGGCAACGCGAACACCGCCAGCCCGTGTCCGCCCCACAGCGGCCCGCTGAACAGAGCGTCCAGCGCCACCGGCCACAGCACGCTGCGCGTGGGCAGGAGCCAGAACAGCGGGATGACCGACACGCTGAAAGAACAGAAGACCAGAACCGGCCGCGCGCCGAAGCGGTCGATCAACCGCCCCCACAGCGGAGCCGTCACCATGCGGAGCGCGGCGGTCGCGGCCCCGTAGATCGCCACGAGCGTGAAGCCCATGCCGAGGTTCTTCAGCATGTGGAGCGAGAAGAAGCTGCCGGCGAGGCCGACTGCGAAGTTCCACACCAGCTGATACCGGAGCAGCCCCTGCGCCGACGGATCGCCGAATGGGCGGAGCGCTTGCCGCAGATCGAACGGAGCCCGCGGTGCACCGGCCGCGGGATCGTGCTGCTGCCGCATCAACCAGGTGGTGACCGCGCCCGCGGCGCACGCCACCAGCGCCAGCCCCGCGAGCGTCAGGCCCACGCGGTCGCGTCCGTGCGCGTGGTCGAGCACCGCGCCCGCTGCGGCGGAGGCGACGGCGCCGCCCAGCATGCACAGCCCGGTGCGCCGCCCGAAGTAGCGGCCGCGGATCCGGCGCGGGACGAGCTCGCCCATCCACGCCACCCAGGCGTTGTTGCCGAGGACGCCCAGCACCGCCGAGCTCAGGGCGACGGTGACGAGCAAGGCCTGCTTCACCGGATCCGGCACCGGTAGAAAGGGCAGGGCGATCATCGGCAACAGCGCCTGCCGCGACAGGCCGACCAGCCACAGGCAGGCGCGGCGGTGTCCGAGGAGCGCGGTGGTCCACGCCGCGGGCAGCTGCACGAGCTGGGCAATCTGCGGCAGCGAGGCGATGAGGCCGATCACCAGGGCCTTGCAGCCGAGGTGGAGCGCCCAACCCGTGAGCACCGCACCGCCCGCGCAGGCGGTGACGACCTCGGCGAAGATGCCTTCGATGAGGCAGATGCGCAGCGAGCGCCTGAGCGGCTTCGCCTGGATCCGCCGCGGGTTGCCGGCGATGGGCGCGCCGAGGAAGGGAGCGCTGCCGCCGGGAGAAGGGATGCCGGGGCGCGAGAGCGGAAGGCCCGCGGAGAGCGCGGACAGACCGCGGGAGAAGGTACGGCGGTGAGCACTCACGACAGGTCCGCCCCGCCGAAGGAGTGGGGCGCGACGCGCCGAATGCTGTCACAGCGCCAGCCGCCCGCAACCGGGCCAGGTCCGACCTCCAGCCCGCCTGCCGGCTCACCACCCCAAAGGAAAAGGGCCCCGAAAGGGGCCCCCATCCACTCACTTCTCACCTCTCACCACGAACGGATCAGATTTTGTCGTGCGCCAGCTTCACGGCGAGGCGTTTGAGGTCTTCGTTCACTTTGACGAATTCCGTCTTGCCCTTCTCTTCTTCGAGTTGCTTCTGGATCTGCGCCAGCGACGCCTTGGCGGTCTTGAACGCCTCCGGGTTGTCGGTGACCAGCCAGTCCGCTGCGGTGATGGCCGCGTAGCGCGTGTCGAGGTTCTTGTCCGACAGGCGCTTCACCAGCACGTCGGTGAACTTCGCGTCGTTGCCGCGGCCGACTTCGTACGCCGCGCGCTCGCGCACGCCCGGATCCGGATCGTCCAGCTTCTTCACCCAGCAGGCGATGTCCTTCTTGCACTCCTTCGCCGCCACCAGCCGCTTGAGGTCGGTCTGGATCTCCTCCGCCTGCTTCTTCGCGCTGGCCGCCACGTCCTTGCACAGGTCGTACTCCGGATCCGTCTTGCAGTACGCCGCGTGGATGGTGGGCTCGTCCTTGACCAGTTTCTCCATCGCCGGGATGTCGGCCTCGCCGCCGAGCATCGCGATCCCTTCGATCGCCGGCTTGCGCGCGTCCCAGCTGCCCTGCTGCGCCGCCTTCACCAGCGCCGGCACCGCCGACGAATCGCCGATGCGCACGAGCGCGGTGATGTACTCGGCGCGGGTCGACGCTTCGGGCTCATCCAGCATCTTCGCGAGGACCGGCACCGCCGCCTTCGACCGCATCCGGCCCAGCGCCAGGGCCGCGTAGCGCCGGACCAGGAGCTGCTCGGCGAACCCGTTGGTGTAGCCGAGCTGCTTGATCAGCGCCTTCTCCGCCGGCTTCGCGTGCGCGTGCATGTCGGCGAGCACCTGCGCGGTCTTGGCATACACCGCCGGCTCGAGGATCCCCGCCTCCTTCGTCCACGCCAGAAGCTCCTTGTCGTCGCCGTTCATCACCGGGACGAGCGCCTCCACCGACGGCGCGCCGATCTGGTACAGCGAGAACGAGCTCTCGATGTAGAAGGACACGCCGCGGCGCTCCTTGAACATCATCTGCACGAGAGGCTTCACCGCCCGCGGGTCGCCGATGTTGCCGAGCGCCTGGATCGCCTTCTTGGAGATGAACGGCTCGCCATTGTCGTCCGTGGCCAGCGCGATGAGCGGCTCCACCGCCTCCTTCGCCTCGAGCTTCCCGAGCGCGTTGATCGCCTCGATCTTCGTGTAGTTGTCCTTGCTGCGCATCAGCTTGACCAGCGTGGGGATGGCCTTCGGATCGCCGACCTCCGCGAGTGCGTGGGCGATCTCCTTGTTCATCGTCTTGACCGCAGTGTCGGTCTCCCCGAGCTCCAGCGCGTCGATCAGCGGCTGCACCGAAGAGGGGTCGTGCTGATCCGCGAGCAGACGGGCCAGCTCCGCCTTCACCTCGGGGCTCTTCTCCGAGGCGAGCTTCTGGTGGACCATGGGAAGGAACGACGCGTTGAGCGCCGGGGCCTGGCGCAGATCCGCCACGACCCGCACGCGATCCTTCACGCGCTTCGCGCTGTCGATCTGCTTGCTCCAGTACTCGGGCGTGTTCGGGTCACCCTTGCAACCCGACAGCGAGAGCGCCAGGCACACCACGCCGACGCCGATGAGGGAACGCACCATGCAAGTCTCCGGGGTAGGAGTGCGGGAAGTCGGACCTCACTACACCCCGGCGAAGAGGCGGGTCAACCGCCGCTCGGAGCAAACGCCGGTTGCTCGTCAATCCTCCCCGGAATCGAGCCTCCCCGCCTGGTGGGGTAGCCTTCCCGCATGGACGCCACACCGGAATCGCCCCGAAGACCCGGACGCCGCACGTTCGTCGTCGACCGAAGGTTCCAGTACAAGTACACCCTGATGCTCGGTGTGCTCGGGGCGGCCATCTCGCTGGTGTTCGGCACGCTGATGTACCTCGCCCACCGCGACGCACTCACGGCGGCACTTCGGACGGCCGAGCTGCCGGAGTCGATCCGCGCGCAGAACGCCACGCTGCTGTGGCTGATCGGCGGGATCACCGTCTTAATGGGCGCGGCGCTGGCGCTCTTCGGACTTCTGGTGACGCACCGGGTGGCGGGGCCCGTCCATGTGATGAGCCATTACCTTGGCGTGCTCGCCCGCGGCCGCTATCCGATGATGCGCCCGTTGCGTCGGTCGGACGAGCTGCGCGGGTTCTTCGAGCGCTTCCAGGAGGCGATCGAAGGGATGCGGACGAAGGACGCGGAGGAGGCCGACACGCTGGAGGAGGCCCTCCGGGTGCTCGGGCCTTTGGCCACCTCCGACGAGGCCCACAAGGCGTTGGAGGCCCTGCGCGCGATGCAGGAACGCAAACGGGATGCGACGGATCGCGTCGACATTGGGCCACAGAGCCAGAAAACTGCGGCCTGATGCGGATCGTCTTCATGGGAACGCCCGAGTTCGCCACGCACTCGCTGCGGGCGTGCTTCGACGTGGGCGAAGTGGTGGCGGTCGTCACCCAGCCGGACAAGCCGAAGGGCCGCGGGCAGGAGCTGGCTCCGCCGCCGGTGAAGGTGCTCGCACAGGAGCGCGGGGTGGAGGTGCTCCAGCCGCCGAAGCTCAAGCAGCAGAACTTTGGCGAGGTGCTGCGCCGCTACCGGCCCGACGTCACCGTGGTCACCGCGTACGGGAAGATCCTCCCCAGAGACGTCCTTCAGGCCGCGCGGCGCGGAGCGGTGAACGTGCACGCGTCGTTGTTGCCGCGCTGGCGCGGTGCCGCGCCGATCCAGTGGGCCATCGCCGAGGGCGACGAGAAGACGGGCGTGTGCCTGATGCAGATGGACGAGGGCCTCGACGCCGGCGCGGTCATCTCCTGCGCGGAGATCCCCATCGCCCCCACCGACACCTCGGCGACGCTGCACGACAAGCTGGCGGTGCTCGGCGGCGATCTGCTGCGGCGCGACTTGCGCCGGTACGTCGACGGCGAGCTGGTGGCCACGCCCCAGCCGGCCGAGGGCGTGACGCTTGCGCGGATCATCCAGAAGGAGGATGGGCGGATCGACTTCACCCGCCCGGCGGAGGTCATCGAACGTCGCCTGCGGGCGTTCACGCCGTGGCCCGGCGCCTTCACCTGGCTGAAGGAACCGGACGGCCGCCGCATCCTCTTCAAGGTGCACCGCGCCGCCGCCTTTCCCGACAGGCCCGAAGGCGCCGCCCCGGGGGCGATCCTCCCATCCGCGCCCGGCACGTTGGAGGTGGCTTGCGGAACCGGCAGGCTGGCGCTCCTGGAGGTGCAGCCGGAGGGCCGGCGTCGTATGACGGCGGCCGAGTTTCTGTCGGGCAGAAGGCTCGAGCCCGGCACCGCGCCATTCGCCGACGCGCCCTCCGACGGAGGTCCCACGCCGTGAACATCCTCGTCCTGCACGGTCCCAACCTGAACCTCCTTGGCGAACGTCCCGGCGACGAGAAGGGCCGCACCCTGGCGATGCTCAACGAGCAGATCGAACGCCGCGCGCGCGAGGTGGGCGCCGAGGTGCGCATTCTCCAGTCCAACCACGAAGGCGCGCTGATCGACGCGATCCACGACGCGCGCCGCTGGGCGGACGCCATCATCATCAACCCGGGGGCGCTCACGCATACATCGTACGTGCTCCGCGAGGCGCTCGTGGCAGTGCACAAGCCGGCGATCGAGGTCCACCTCACCGACATCCGCCGGCGGGAGAGCTGGCGGCGCAAATCGGTCATCAAGGACGTCTGCGAGGCGCAGATCCTCGGCAAGGGCTTCGATTCCTACCTCCTCGCGATCGACCGGCTCGTCGGGGCGAAGAAGAAGCTGGTCCGGGAGTCGAAGCGCCCGGCGGACGCGTCGAAGCGGCGCGGGACGCAGGCGGCGTCGAAGAAGCCCGAGGCGCGGGTCGAAAAGACCATCGGGCGCCAGCCCGCTGCGTCCGCGGGCGGTCCCGCCACCGAGTTCCTCACCCGCGCGCTGGTGCGCCAGAAGATCGCCGACCGGCTCGCCGGACGCATCACGCCTTCGGGCCTGTCCACCTGGGCGCGTTCGAAGTGGCTGGACGTGCAGCGCGGCGCTCCGGCCGAGAGCGGTCAGCGCGAGCTGCTCGAGGACACGCTCCAGCAGCTCGTCCTCTCCTCGATGCCGCCTGCGAAGCTCACCGACGATCAGCTCATCGAGCTGATGACGCAGCTCGACGGCTGACATGAACGCACGCGCGCTGGCCATCCAGATCCTCGCGCGGGTGCGCGCGACGGACGCGTACCTCAACCTCGTGCTGGACGCGCAGCTCGACGCGACCGCGCTGGACGATCCGCGCGACGCGGGCCTGGTGACCGAGCTGTGCTACGGCGCCACCCGCCGCCAGATGTCGCTCGACTTCGCGCTGGCGCAGTTCTCCAACCAGCCGTTGGAGAAGCTGGAGGACCGCGTCCTGGCGGCGCTGCGGATCGGCGCGTACCAGCACTTCTACATGCGGGTGCCCGCGCGGGCGGCGGTGAGCGAGACGGTCGAGGCGCTCAAGTCGCTCAAGCTCTACCGCGCCACCGGCTTCGTGAACGCGGTCCTGCGGAAGATCGCCACGCTCGAGCGGCCGCCGCTGCCTCCCGAGGCGGACGAGGTGAAGCACCTGGCCATCCGCGAGAGCCACCCCGAGTGGCTGGTGCACCGGTGGATCCGCCAATTCGGCCGCGAGCGGACGATCGCCATGCTGGAAGCGGACAACGCCGCCGCGCCGCTGGTCATCCGCGCCAACTCGGCGAAGGTGGGCCGAGACGAGCTGCTCGCGCAGCTGCGCGAGGCCGGCGTGGCCGCCGAACCGACGAAGCTCTCGCCGGTCGGCATCGTCGTGCCTCCGGTGGGACGGGTGGAGGACCTCTATGGCTACGCCGAAGGGCTGTGGCAGGTACAGGACGAGGCCGCGCAGCTGGTGGGCCTCTACGCTGCGGTGCCAGAGGGCGCGCGCGTGCTGGATGCCTGCGCCGCGCCGGGCGGCAAGGCATGCCACTTCGCCGAACGGAACGAGGTGCTCGCGGTCGATCTGCACGCCCACAAGCTCCGGAAGATCGAAAGCGAGGCCCGGCGGCTGGGCGTTGAGAGCCGTCTTCAGGCGAAGGCCCACGACGCGACGAAGCCGTTCCCGGAGAGCATCGGCGAATTCCACGTCGTGGTGGTGGACGCGCCGTGCACCGGGCTGGGCACGCTGCGGCGCCATCCCGAGCTGCGCTACCGGCGCAGGCCGGAGGATCTCGGCCGGCTCGCGGCGCTCCAGCGCAGCATCCTCGAAGCCTGCCAGGAGCAGGTGCCGCCGGGCGGTCTGCTCGTCTACGCGGTGTGCAGCGTGGACTTCCAGGAGGGGCCGGATCAGATCGAGATGTTCCTGCGCTCCCACCCCGAGTTCACCTCGGAACCGCCGCCCGGCCTGGCGCCGGAGATCCCCACCTGGCAGGGCTATCTGCGCACCCTCCCGGGACCCGAAGGGCTGGACGGCTTCTTCTGCGCGCGCCTGCGGCGGCTCTACTGAAATCCGTGGCCGGCCTGACAGGCATGGCGCGGACGTCGCATTGAGCGGTCCGTAAGTGACGGTAGGATGGCGCTCTTTCGCCGCGGCGTGGAACGTGCAAAGGCGCGCGCGCCGTGACACCGCCATCGAGGACGCGCATGAAACGGATCCGGGTCCTGACGCTCCTGTCGAGCGCGCTTTGCGTCGCCGCGCTCGGCTTCACCGGGTGCGACCCGTGCGGCGGCGGTCCCGGCACCATCTGCACCTGGGCGGGCACCGGCGAGGCCGCCTTCAACGGGGACGGGCTCGACCGATCGGCGACCGACCTCTACTGGCCGGTGAAGATCCGCTTCTCGCCCGAGGGCCAGCCGGTGGTGATGGACTGGAACAACCACCGGGTCCGGGTGCTCGACGAGAACGGAACGTTCCGGACGATCATCGGCAACGAGAACATCGGCGACGGGCCGGACGACCAGAGCGACCTCGAACCGCCCGGCGTCGACGGCACGCGCGTCAACCTCAACCACCCCACCGACCTCGCCTTCCTCCCCGACGGGCGGGGCGTGCTCGCCGCGTGGCACAACCACAAGATCCGCGTGTGGGATCCGAAGACCGGGCTGGTGTACGTCGCCTGCGGTCGCGGCGCCGGGTTCGCGGGAGACGGGGGCGACGCGGCGGCCGCGCTGCTCGATCAACCCCGCAGCGTGGTGGTGGCGAAGAACGGCGACCTCTACATCAGCGATCAGCGCAACCAGCGCATCCGGCGGATCCGCGCGGACGATCACGTGATCGAGACCGTGGCCGGGGATGGGACCAAAGGTTTCGCCGGGGATGATGGCCCTCCGCTCTCCGCGGAGTTCTCGTTCCCGGGTGGCTCGAACCCGCAGCCCGGCGCCGGAATGGCGATCGACGAGGACGGGCGGCTGGTGATCGCCGACACGGAGAACGACCGGATCCGGCAGATTGATCTTGTGGCCAACACCATCGTCACCATCGCCGGCAACGGCCAGAAGGGCTACTCCGGAGACGGAGGCAAGGCGACGGATGCGGCGCTGAACCATCCGCGCGACGTCGCCATCGGTCCCGACGGGGACGTCTACGTCGCCGACACCGAGAACCACGTCATCCGTCGGATCGATCGCCAGAGCGGGATCATCACCACCGTGGCCGGGACCGGGAAGGCAGGGTTCGACGGCGATGGCGCCGCCGCCGAGACCGCCTCGTTGAACCGGCCGATGGGCGTGACCTTCGACGCGGAAGGCAACCTCTTCATCGCGGATACGTTGAACAACCGCATTCGCCGCATTGCGGCCTGGGAGAAGCCATGAGCGTGCGCACACGGATGCCGGCGGCCCTCGCGGCGGTGGCGGCGCTGAGCCTGTTGAGTGGCTGCGAGCCGTGTTCGCGGGACAGCGGGACCATCTGCACCATCGCGGGGACCGGAAAGGCGGCGCTCGGCGGAGAGAAGCTACAGGCCACCGCGACCCCGCTGTACTTGGCGGAGGACGTGACCGCCGGTTCGGACGGCCTTCTGTACGTGATGGACTGGAACAACCACCGCGTGCGCCGCCTGAACGCGGACGGGACGCTGGAGACGATCATCGGGAGCGGCGAGCTGGGCGATGGGCAGGACGGCAACGCGCTCACCGTCGCGCTCAACCACCCCACCGACGTGTCGTTCGATCCGTCCGGGACGATGTACCTGGCCGCGTGGCACAACTCGAAGGTGATGCGCTACGACGCCGAGAGCGGTGAGCTCGTCCGCGTCGCCGGGACCGGGAAGCGTTCCTTCGGCGGAGACAACGGGCCGGCCACCGAGGCGATCCTCGATCTGCCGGTGACGGTGGCGTTCCGCGACGACGGGAACATGTACATCGCCGATCAGGCGAACGCGCGGATCCGGATGGTGGATGGTGCGGGCGTCATCACCACCGTCGTCGGCCGCGGGACCCACGGCTTCTCGGGTGACAACGGTCCGGCGATCGAAGCCGAGCTGAAGGCGCCGGTCGGTCAGGCCGCTTCGCCGGCAGGGAAGATCGTCCTCGACGCGCAGGACAACCTGATCATCGCCGACTCGGGCAACAACCGCGTGCGCCGCGTGGACGCAAAGACCTGGACCATCACCACCATCGCGGGCGTGGGCGGCGAGCCCACCGGCGAGGCCAACGTGGGTGGAGACAACGGGCCGGCGACCGACGCCCACCTGGCGCGGCCCACCGATGTGGCGGTGGGGCCGGACGGCTCCATCTACATCGCCGACACCGACAACTCCTGCATCCGCAAGGTCGATCCCGAAGGCATCATCAAGACGGTGGCCGGCATCTGCGGCCAGACGGGCTTCGACGGCGACAACGGGCCGGCGACCGAAGCGAAGCTGAACCGCCCGTTCGGGATCGACGTGGACGCGAACGGAGTGCTGTACATCGCGGACACGTACAACCACCGCGTGCGGGCGGTGTATCCGTAGCCACGTCCGGCGTCGACGACCGACGCGCGCCCGGCGTCCGGTGCGTTGAACCCGTCGGTTCGGGATCGATGCGGACGCGGCCGGAGTGCTGTACGTCGCGGACACGTACAAGCACCGCGTGCGGGCGACGTATCCGCAAGCAACTTCTGACGTGGACGACCGGCGTCGGGTCCCCCAGGACCGTCGGTTCGGGCATGTGGGCACTGTTCTGGAGGCGTCCGGCGTGAGCGATCTGCGAGCTGGCAGGACCCGCCGCCGACGTGCACCGAGTCCGGGGCAGGCCGCCCGCGGTAGATGGCAGACGGTAGACCCGCTACCGCAGCCCCACCTCTGCCACTCTCGAGTTGCCGAGCTCCGCGATCAGCAGCTTCGCTCCGTTCGCGTCGAGAGCGACCGAGGAAGGTGCGGAGAGCTCCGCTTCCAGGGCGTCGCCGTTGGCGTGATCCTCGCCGTGGACGCCGGTGCCGGCGATGGTGGTGATGATGCCTTCAGCGTCGACGCGGCGGACCCGGTCGTTGTTCGTGTCGGCGACGAAGATCACACCGTCGGCTGCGACGGCCACGCCGCGCGGGCGGTCAAGGAGGGCAGAAGTGGCCGGTCCGCCGTCGCCGGAGAAGCCGTGCTCGCCGCCTCTGCCCGCCACGGTTTCGATGATTCCGTCGGGCCGGACGCGGCGGATGACGTGGTTGCCGGCGTCGGCGATGTACACGCTGCCCTCCGGACCGAGGGCCAGGCCCCGCGGTTCGGTGAGCTTCGCATCAACGGCCGGCCCGCCGTCGCCTCCGAACCCCGGCTCGCCGGTGCCTGCGAACGGGACCACCACGCCGTCGGGACCGATTTTGCGGACGCGGTTCGCCAGCTCGTCCGCGAGGTAGATGGAGCCGTCTGCGCCGAAGGCGATCCCGGTGAGCTGGGTGAACTGAGCGAGCCTGGCCGGGCCGCCGTCTCCGGTGTCGCCGACCGCATCGGACCCGGCGATGACGCGCACCACGCCGTCCTTCACCTGGAGCACACGCGGATCGTGGAGCATGATGAGGTGGAGCGTGCCGGAAGGGGAGAAGGCGAACTCCACCGGGTTCTCGAGCGGCGTCTCGGTCGGTGCGGCGCCGTCGATGGCGAAGTCGTGGTTCCCGTCACCGACCACCGTCTCCACCGTGCCGTCGGCCGTCATCCGGCGGAGGCGGTGGTTGTTGAAGTCCATGACGTAGAGGAGCCCGTCTGGGCCCCGGCGCGCGGCGCTCACCTGATAGAAGTCGGTCTGGAGCGCCTTGTGGCCATCGCCGTTGAAGCCGGTCGCGCCGGTGCCTGCCACCACGCAGAGCACGCCCGGTTCGGCGGAGCAGGGCGCGCACCCCGCCCACGCCAGCCCGGCCATCGCGACCGCAACGAGGAGCTGACGAAGTGAAAGCACCGGAGTCGATGCGCAGCGCCGGCCGCCGCACGACGGATGATGACACGAACGGCGGGCCGGCGAAGCACCACTCACCCCGCACCCGCCACGACGAACGGTTTATGCCGCTTCGGAGAGCGCGTTCGACTTGAAGGCATCCAGCACCGCTTGCGAGGCGCGGTCGAGGTACTTGCCCTTGCGGACCAGAAGGCCGATCGCGCGGGAGAAGGTCCCTTCCGCGAACGGCTTGGCGATGAGGGTGCCCTCGTTCACCTCGTGCATCACCGTCGCCAGAGGCAGGATGCCCACGCCCAAGCCCATCGAGATCGCCTGCTTGATGGTCTCGACGTTGTCCATCTCCATCACCGGATTCAGCGTGAGGCCGCGCTCGCGGAACATCTTGTCCATCGCTTTGCGCGTGGGCGCCTCGCGGTCGAAGGCGATGAAGGGCATCCCCGCCAGCGCGGCGAGCGACACCTTCGCCTTCTGCGCGAGCGGATTGCCAGGCGCGCACACCACGGCGAGCTTGTCGTCGCGGAACGGGAGGATGTCCACGCCCGCGCGCGGCTGCGGGTACGCCACGATGCCGATCTCCGCCGACCCGAGGATGACGTCGTCGTACACCTGATCGTTCCGGCGGTAGTTGAGCCGCAGGTTCACCTTGGGGTGTGTCTTGAGCAGCGCCTTCATGATGCTCTGCAGCTCGTGCAGCCCCACCGAGTAGATGGTCGACACCGTGCAGGTGCCCACGATCTCGCTGGACTGCTCGCGGATCTCCGACTCCACCTCGCTGAACCGCGCGAGGATCTCCTTGCACCCGCGGAACAGCCGCTCACCGCTCGGGGTGGGCGTCACCTGACGAGCGCTCCGCGAGAGCAGCTTCTGGCCGTAGCGGTTCTCCAGCGCGCGGATTTGCTGGCTGACCGCCGACTGGGTGACGTGGTTGAGCTGCGCTGCGCGCGAGAAGGAGCCGGTCTCCACCACGTCACAGAACATCTTCAATGATTCCAACTGCATAAGTAGAACCCCCGGGCTGGGTATCTTTTCATTAGCAGATTTCACTATTCGCGCAACTTATCCCTGGCGGCCGCGAAGTGCGTTTGTCTGCTAGGCCGCCCGACGGACCGGCGTGACTAGATTCGGGCCACATGGCCCGCATCGACTACGACGCGATCGCGCACCTGTACGACTCGCAGCCGTTCCGGACGAAGGAGGCGGACCCGCACCTGGGGGACCTCCTTCGGACGCTGAGCACCGGCGAGCGTGCGTCCGTGCGCGCGCTCGACCTGGGCTGCGGCACCGGGAACCAGCAGGCGGCGAATCTGGCCTCCTTTCCCGAGGTGAAGCTGTTCGGCGCCGATCTCTTCCGGGGCATGCTGAAGCAGGCCGCCGGAAAGACGCGCCAGGTGCGGTGGCTGCAGTGCGACGGCATCGCGCTCCCCTTTCGCGCGGGCACGTTCCACTACGTCAGCACCCAGTTCTCCCTCCACCACGTGAAGGACAAGCGCCGCCTCATGGCCGAGGTCCTGCGCGTGCTCCGGCCCGGCGGCCGCTTCGTCCTTCAGAACATCTGCCCGGAGCGGATGCGTGAGTCGGCGCAGTACCGGTACTTTCCCGAGAGCGCCGCGCTGGATGAGCGCGACTTCCTGAAGATCGCGGAGCTCAAGGCGCTCTGCCGGGAGGTGGGATTCGCCGACGTGTGCGCGGAGGTGAACGTCCGCCGCTGGGAGCGCCCGCTGCCTTTGTGGGCACAGGAGCTCCGCCGCCGCGATCTCAACTCGTCGCTGCAGGCCGTGTCCGACGAGGGCTACGCGCAAGGGCTGAAACGGATCGACGAAGACCTCGCCCGCGGGGTGTACCTGGTGAAGGACGAGGTCGCGCTGGTCACCCTGGTCGCGCGGGCGCCCTGAACGGAACGCCTCAGCGTTCGTCGTCGCGCATCAACAACCCCCGCATCGCTTCGACGAAGAGCGCGTCGCCGCCGGGTGGCACGTCGAGCTCGAGGAGCGGCACCGCCACACAGGCCAGGGTGCGCCCCGCGAGCTCCGCGCTGCCCGCGCGCAACAGCCCGGCGTTATCCGCCTTGGACAGACCGCCCTCCACCCGCCGAACGAAGGCCATGTGCAGCTCCGCCGCGGCGGCCGCGACGTCGCCCTCCACCATCATCCGGTGGCTGAGCCTGAGCGCGTCCGGGTGCCGGCGCCACAGCCCGAGGTGGAGCTCGAGCAGCGCCGACACCCGCTCTCTGGCCGTCCGAGCGCGCTCGGCGCGTTCCACCTGATCGGCGGGTTGCAGCGGACGTTGCTCGAACAGACGCTCGGCTCGCAGGCGCACGTGGTGGTGCGGATGCCGGACGAGGCCCCGGGTGCCGCTGGCCGCCGCCGCGGGCCGGATGACGGAGGCGATGAAGGCCCGCGCTGCCGAGCTTCTGGTGGAGGTCGGGCTCCGCGAACGGATGCACCACAAGGCGATCGCCCTCTCCGGCGGCCAGCCTTAGCGCGTGGCGATCGCCCGCGCGCTGGTGACGAGGCCGCGCCTGGTGCTCGCCGACGAGCCCAGCGGGAACCTCGACACGCGCACGTCCGATCAGGTCTTCGAGCTTCTGCGCCGGTTCAACCGCGAGCACGGGACGACGTTCCTCATCGTCACGCACGACCCGCGGCTGGCCGCGCGGTGCGACCGGGTGCTCGAGATCGTCGACGGCAACATCGTGCGCGACGAGTCGAACGCGCGGGCTCAGCCTGCGAGGAGCTGATCGACGCTGAACCCGGCGAGCAGCTCATAGAGCCGGTGGCCCTCCTCCGCCGACGCGCGCGCAGGCGCGCCGAAGTAGGCCTCCGGTCCGCCGGCCTCGTGGAAGTCCCTGGCGCCGGCCTTTATCCGTCCGGGGAGGTCCACTGCGAGCTCCGGCAGGTTCCGCCGCACCTCTTCGCGCACCAGCTGTGGCGCGGCGGCGAGCACGAGCGAGGTCTCGTACTCGCCGGCGTGGCTGCCCCCGCGGGTGAACTCGTCGCCGAGCCGTTCCACGAAGGGCCTGCGCCGGTGATCCGGCACGACGATCGTCGCGCCGCACCGCGCGGCCGCGGCTTTCGCCGCTTCGTGGACCACCTTGAAGTGGGCCGGTTCGACGTGGTGGTTGAGCACGCCGATCCGCGCGAACCCGTGCGAGGCGATGCCGCACAGCACCTCCTGCAGGTACTGCGCGGTCGCCGTGGCGGACACGCTCACCGTGCCGGCGAACTTCGCCGCGAAGTCGGTGAGCCCGTAGCAGATGGCGGGGAAGACGACTCCACGCCGGCCCGCCGCCGCCAGCCGTTCGGCCACGCGGCGCGCGACCTCCTCGGCGATGACCACGTCCACGTTCAGCGGCAGGTGCGGCCCGTGCGCTTCGGTCGAACCGACCGGCAGGAGCGCGATCGCGCCGTCGTCGGCCAGGCGCTTCATCTCCGGCCAGGTCAGGTGGGCGGCGCGCATGGTCATCCCCGGAGCTGGCTCTTGAGCACCTTGCCGCGGTCGCTCTTGGGCAGCGCGTCCACGAACACCACCTGGCGCGGCGCCTTGAACGGGGTCAGCACCTCGCGCGCGTGCGCCTTGAGCGCCTCCGCCAGCGCCTCGCCGGGCGTGTGGCCCTCGTTCAGCACGACGAAGGCCTTGGGCTTCTCCAGCCCGTCCGCGTCCTTGAAGCCGATCACCGCCGCTTCGCGGACCGCGGGGTGTTTCAACAGCGCGTTCTCCACCTCCACGGGCGACAGCCACTTGCCGTTCACCTTCAGCATGTCGTCGCCGCGGCCGCAGAAGTAAAAGTAGCCCCCTTCGTCCTGGTAGAACTTGTCCGCGCTCACGCACCAGTCGCCGCGGAAGGTCTGCTTGGACTTCTCGTGCTGCTGCCAGTACTCGAGCGCCATCGAGTCGCCGCGGATCCACAGCGTGCCGATCTCGCCGCGCGGGAGCTCCCGCCCGTCGTCGTCGCAGATCTTCGCCTCGTAGCCTTCGACCACCCGGCCCAGCGAGCCCAGCTTCACGTCGCCCAGCCGGTTGGTGATGAAGATGTGGAACATCTCCGCCGAGCCGATCCCGTCGAGGATCTCCACGCCGGTGACGCTCTTCCACTTGTTGTAGATCTCCGCCGGGAGCGCCTCGCCCGCGCTGATGCACACGCGCACCGAGGACCAGTCCACCTCCTTCGCCGCGGGGTGATTGGCGATTGCGTTGAGGACCGTGGGGACACAGGTCAGCATCGTCGGGCGGTGCTTCCGGACGAGCTCGATGAGCCGCTCCGGCGTGGGCTTCTCGGGGAAAATCACCGAGCACGCGCCCGCCATGAGCGGGAAGAGCAGGTTGGAGCCGAGCGCGTACCCGAACGCGAGCTTGGGCGCGGAGAGGCAGATGTCGTTCTCGTTGTAGCCGACGATCGGCAACCCGTAGGTCAGCGCGTTGTAGACGAAGTCGTGGTGCTTGTGCGTCGCCGCCTTCGGGAAGCCGGTGGAGCCGGAGGTGTACAGCCACACCGCCGGATCGTCCCGGTGCGTGGGCGCGAACGACGGATCCGGCGTGGCGCGCGCCAGCTCGGCGTCATAGTCGAGCACCGTGGGTCGCGCGCCCGGCGTCGTGTCGCCTTCGGCCTGGCCCATGCCCACCACCAGCACCGCCCGGACGTGCGGGCACCGCGGGAGCGCGGCGTTCACGGCGGCGAGGTTCGAGGCGTGGGCGACGAGGATCTTGGACCGCGTGTAGTTGAGGTAGTAGACGACGTCGTCCGGCTGCTGATCCGGGCTCACCGCGGAGACCACGCCGCCCGCCTTCACCGCCGCCAGCCACGCCGAGGCGAACTGCGGCACATCCGGCAGCATGAGGAGCACGCGCTGCTCCATCTCGAGGCCGAGGCTCTTGTAGACCGCGGTGGCGCGGTTCGTCTGATCGGCGAGCGCTTCGTAGGTGACCACGCCGCCGTCGTGGATCAGCGCGGGCGCCTTCGCGCGGCGCGGAAGCTGCCGGTAGAGGAAGACCTCGGCGATGTTCAGTTGCTCGGGAAGGTTGCGGTGGTCGAGATTCATGCAGCGTCCCTCGGTTCCTTCAGTCGTTCTCGCGTGAGCACCCAGACACAGACCCCCAGTAGAGACAACGCCGCGCCGAAGATCAGCTGTCGTCTCGCGAAACCGACGAAGATCTCCCGGTGCAGCGAGCACTCGGAGGGGGTGAGCCCGGTGCAGTCCGCGCCGCGGATGATCCGGACGATGCCCAGGGACACCGTCGCCAGCCCGCCCAGCACGCAGGCGGCGATCAACCCGAAGAGCAGCCCGCGGATCGCAGGCGGGTAGGGCGGACGCGTCATCGTGAGCTCTCCCGGGCGCCGTGCCGGAGCCTGTCGGGGCCGGGCCCGTGGCGCTCCGATATGTTACCCACATGCGCATCCTCTCCGGCGTCGTCGGCGAGGGAATGGGGCACGCCACCCGCAGCCGCGTCATCCTCGAAGAGCTGGTGAAGGAGCACGAGGTCCACATCGTGGTCTCCGGCCGCGCGCGGGACTACCTGGCCCAGCGCTTCGAGAACGTGCACCGGATCTGGGGCTTCAGCATCGCGTACGAGGGGAACTCGGTGCGCAACCTGCACACCGTGGTGCAGAACCTCAAGGGCGCGGTCACCGGCTGGCCTTAGAACATCCGCAAGTACTTCGAGCTCGTGGAGACCTTCCGGCCCGACGTCGTGATCTCCGACTTCGAGTCGTTCAGCTACCTGTTCGGGAAGAACCACAAGATCCCGGTGATCTGCGTGGACAACATCCAGATCATCAACCGGACGAAGCACGACCCCTCGCTGCTCGCCGGGTACGAGGATGCGTTCGAGCTCACCCGGTCGATCGTCAAGTCGAAGACGCCGGGCGCGTTCCACTACCTCATCACCACCTTCTTCCGCCCTCCGGTGCGCAAGGAACGCACCACGCTGGTGCCGCCGATCCTCCGGCCGGAGATCCTCGGCGCGAAGCGCGAGCCCCGCGAGCACCTGCTCGTGTACCAGACCTCCACGACCAACACGGCGCTGCCGGAAATCCTTCAGGCCACCGGGCTGCCCTGCCGCGTGTACGGGCTCCGCCGCAATTTGAAGAAGGACGTGGTCGAAGGGAAGCTCACGTACCGCCCCTTCAGTGAGGCCGGCTTCATCGACGACTTGCGGACCTGCCGCGCGGTGATCGCCGGCGGCGGGTTCACGCTGATGAGCGAGGCCGTCTACCTCCACAAGCCCATGCTGAGCGTCCCCGTGGAGAAGCAGTTCGAGCAGGTGCTGAACGCGCTGTATCTGGAGAAGCTGGGCTACGGGATGCACGCGACGCGGCTGACGCCGGAGGTGATTGCCGAGTTCCTCCGGCGGGTGCCCGACTGCGAACGCGCGCTCGAGGGCTACCAGCAGGACGGCAACGTGGAGACGCTCGCGGCGCTGAACGAGCAGCTGCGGCGCGCCGTGGAGTTGAAGGGGCGGTGGAGGACGGCGGAGGAGTAGAACCGTCTTCCGTCTGCAGCAACCCCGGCGCGGGGCTCACAGGCCTGAACGTGCGGGACGTGGTGGCGGAACGCGTCTGGCTGCCTTCTGATGTCGGCCGCAATCCCCGCGCGGAGCTCACGGGCCGAACGAGCGAAGCGCCGGGCGAGGGGCTGCGGCAACGGTCGGGCGCCTTAGGCGTGACGAGCGGAGCGCTGCGCCCGAAGCCGGGACGGCTGCTGTGGACGGCAGACGGTAGACGGCAGACGGTGTCTCACCGCGCATACTCGTTGAACCGCCTCGCCGCGAAACGGTTCAAGCGGTCCACGATGCCGCCTCCCCGCGGCGGTTCGAGGTCCGTGCCTTCGACCTTTTCGCGCGTGCCGTCGAATGCACGCGGCAAGAGCTCGTCCACCACGGCGAGAAGGCCGCTGGTCAGCTCGGGGAAGAGCGCGTGGAGCTTCGCCGCCGCCTTGAAGTGCGCGCCCACCACCAGCAACGCGCGGCCCTGCACGCAGGCGTCGACGATCTTCTTTGCCGCCCGTGCCGGATCGACGGTGAGGACGGGCAGGGTCGCGCCGAACAGGAACCAGCGGTACTCCTTGAGCGGGTGTCCCTTGAACCACGCGTGACGCGGGCTCCCGGTCCGCATCAGCCCGGGGCACACGGTCGTCACCCACACGTTGTCCGCCGCAAGCTCGGTGCGCAGGCCTTCGGAGAAGCCGGTGAGCGCGAACTTGCTCGCGGCGTACGGCAAGAGGTGCGGGACCGCGATGAGTCCTCCGATGGAGGAGATGTTCACGACGCGTCCGTCGCGCCGGCGGCGCATCGCGGGGACCAGCGAGAGGGTCAGGTTCAGCGGACCGTAGAAGTGCGTCCGCATCGCCTCCTCGAAGTCCTGCGGTGTCATCGCCTCCAGCGGTCCGACCTCGAGCACGCCGGCGTTGTTCACCAGCACGTCGACCTCGCCGAAGCGATCGGCCACCTTGGCGAGGAATTCCTTCACCTGCTCGGGATCGGTGATGTCGCAGGGCGAGGCGAACGCCTCCGCCCCGGACGCGGCGAGCTCCTCGCGCGCGGCGTTCAGCTCGTCGGCGTCGCGCGCGCACAGGGCGAGCTTCGCCCCGCGCCGCGCGAACTCCCGCGCGAGCGCCAGCCCGAGCCCGCGGGAGCTGCCGGTGATGAGCACCGTTCGATCGCGGAGCTCGTACCTCCGTCCGGCCCGCATCCACGTGCGCGCCAGGAGCGCGCCCACTCCGACTCCGGCTCCGATCGTCATCGCCCGCTCCAGCCTCCCCATGCACCCCTCCTCAGTGATGCGAGGGCGCGGGGCGTTCGGCACTCCGTTCCAGCTCCTCGAGGAGCTCGGCGATCTCCGGCTCCAGCCGCTCCGCGGCGCCCGGCCCCGTCTGGACCGCCCGCAGCTTCTTCTCCCCATCGAAGAGGAAGCACGCCGGGGTCCGCCCCACCTGGTAGATGTCCGCGAGCGCGCCGTCGTCGCCGTCGAGGGCCAGCGGATGTTCGATGCCGACGCGCCGCACCTCCTCCACCACGCGCTCGGGCTCCATGTCCCCCAGCTCCAGCGGCGTGTGCACGCTGATCACCTTCAGCAGCTCCGGGTTGCGCTTTGCCCAGGCCTTCACCCGGGGCAGCTGTTCGAGGCACGGCTGGCAGGAGAGCGACCAGAAGTGAATCACCAGCGCGCGGTCGCGCAGCTCTTCCGGTGTCGGCGGTCCGTTCAACCACCGGGCGGCCGGGCGGAGGGGGCGTGCCTGCATGCCGGGAAAAAGGGTCATCGTGCGCTCCCGATCAGAGATCTCCTCTCGTCAAGGTAGGTGTTGCCGGGCGCTCCGGCGGACCGTCAGCGCCGCTTGCCTGGCCCGCTGCGCATGAGCTTCGCCTCGACCGCCTGCTCCGCGCCGCCCCGGAACGTTCCGCGCCAGCGCTCGTAGCCGGGGCGGGCGATCTCCACGCGGATCGTCGCGTCGGGGTAGCGGTTGTCGAGGTACAGCGGCGTCTGGCCGACCTCCTGGCCTTCGATCCACACGGTCGCGCCGGAGGGCTCGGAGTCGATTTTCAACATCGGCGTGGGCGCGTGGGGCAGGCGCCGGTCGAGCTCGTAGCGGAGCTCCGGCACCAGAAGGACCGCGGCCCCTGCGCAAAGCACCAGAAGCGCCACCATCACCGCGACGATCGCCCCGGTGTGCCGGGGTGTCGCCTTGGGGATCGCGACTGGCGCCTCCTCGCGTTCGCGGGCCTCGCGCTCGGCGATGATCTTCTGCGGGTCCGCCTGCAGCTCCAGCGGGCCCTCGTCGGCAGGGGAGGGGCCTGCGTCGGGCGGCTCGCCGGGCGTCGGATCCGCGGGACGCTCGCCGATCACGCGCCCGCTCTCGTCCAGAAGCGGCGTGCCCGGCGCGGGCGACCATTCGTCTTCGGGCGACGACATGCGCCCAAGTGTAATTCCCGTCCCCGTTCAGCGCCCGAGCAGGTGCCGGGCGATGACCACCTTCTGTACTTCCGTGGCGCCCTCGTAGATGCGCAGCGCGCGGATGTCCCGGTAGAGCCGCTCGACGACGGTACCCTTGACCACGCCGCTGCCGCCATGGATCTGCAGCGCGCGATCGATGATCCGCTGCGCGGCTTCGGTCGCCTGCAGCTTCGCCACCGCCGCCTCGTACGTGACCCGCGCCTGGCCCGAGTCCTTCACCGCCGCCGCGCGGTGCACGAGGAGGCGCGATGCCTCCAGCTCGACCGCGCTCTCGGCGAGGAGGAACTGCACGCCCTGCAGCTCCGCCAGCGGCGCACCGAACTGCCTGCGCGTCTTCGCCCAGGCGATCGCCTCGTCCAGCGCGCGCTGCGCCATCCCCACCGCCGCCGCGCCCACCGTGCTCCGGAACACATCCAGCGTGGAGAGCGCGAGCCGCATCCCGGTGCCTTCCTCTCCCAGCCGCGCGCTGGCGGGGATCCGGCATCGGGTGAATTCGAGCTCGCCGATGGGGTGATCGCCGAGCAGCTGCATCCGCGAAGCGACGCGGAAGCCGGGCGTGTCCGCCGGGACGACGAACGCGGAGATGCCCTTATTGCCTTCGCCGGTGCGCGCGAACACGGTGTAGTGCGTGGCCACGCCGGCGTTGGAGATGAACTTCTTGCGGCCGTCGAGGATGTAGCCGTCGCCGTCGCGCACCGCGCGTGTCGCCAGCGCCGCCACGTCCGAACCCGCCTCTGCCTCGGTGAGCGCGAACGCGAACAGCGCGGTGCCGTCCGCCACCTTCGGCAACAGCGCGCGCTTCTGATCTTCGGTTCCCCCGAGCAGCACGGGGTGGCTGCCCAGCCCCTGCACGGCGAACACCGAGTCCGCCGCCGCGTTCCGGTACGCGAGCGCCTCGCGCACGACGCACACGCTGCGCACGTCCACGGTGGGGTTCACTCCGCCGTAGCTGGCCGGCACCAATAGCCTGTAGCGCCCCAGCGCCGCGACGCGTTTGACCAGCTTCGCGTCGTCGCCCTCGTCCTCGATGCGCGCTTCGATCTCCGCGAACTGCGCGCGCACCGCCTCCGCCAGCTCGACGTGCTTCGGCTCCAGATAACCCAGCGGCGTCGTCATGGCTCAGCGCCCCGTGAAGCGCGGCGGACGCTTCTGCGTGAAGGCCTCGTACGCTTCGCGGAAGTCCCGCGTCTGCATGCACACCGCCTGTGCACGCGCCTCGTTGTCCAGCGCGTTCATCAGATCCAGGGAGAGCTCGCCGTTGAGCAGCTCCTTGGTCATCCCGAGCGCGAACGTCGGACCTTCGGCGAGCCGCTTCCCCCACGCGAAGGCTTCGTCGAAGAGCTGCTCCTGCGGGACCACCTTGTTGAACAGGCCGTACCGCTCCGCGGTGGGCGCGTCGATGGCGTCGCCGAAGTAGAGCAGCTCGGTGGCCCGGCCCAGGCCGACCAGGCGGGGCAACAGGAACGCCGCGCCCATGTCCGCGCCCGCGAGCCCGACCTTCACGAAGAGGAAGGCGATCTTCGCCTTCTCAGAGGCAACGCGCAGGTCCGAGGCCAGGGCGATCACCGCGCCCGCGCCCGCCGCGGTGCCGTTGAGCGCGGCGACGATCGGCTTATGCAGCGCGCGCATGTTCTTGATGAGGTCGCAGGTCATCCGGGTGAACTCGACCAGGCCCGGCATGTCGCGGCTGAACAGCTCGCCGATGATCGCGTTCACGTCCCCGCCCGAGCAGAAGGCGCGGCCCTCGCCGGTCACCACCACCGAGGCCACGCGGTCGTCGCGCTCGAGGTCGCGGAAGAGATCGCGCAGCTCGGCGTAGACCTCGAAGGTGAGCGCGTTGAGGACGTCTGGGCGGGTGAAGGTGATGACGCCGACTCTCTCCTTCACCTCGAAGCGGAACGATGATGGCGCGTTCATGACCGCGGGCTCATAGCACCTTGCCAGCCCGGGACCAGAGCCGGGGATACGAGATCCGGCAGGCGACCGCGACGACGGGAAACGCCGGCTGTGCATCCTCGCCGGCGCCGCAGATGCCGGACAGGCAGGGCCCCGCGTCCCCACAGTCCGCGTCGGACTCACAGGAGAAGCCCGGTCCGCCGCGGTCTATCGGCTCCAGGCATCCCCACTGCGCGAAGGCCGGGACCACGAGCCACAGCGCCAGCCATCCCTGTCGTCTCATTCGCGGCGAAGATGGCGCCGCGTCGCGCGGACGCGGGCCTACAGCACCGCGGTCGCTTCGATCTCCACCTTCGCCTGATCCTCGAGCAGCGCCGCGACCACCACCAGCGCCATCGCCGGATAGTGCCTGCCGAAGTGCTTGCGCCACGCCGCGCCGACCTCCTTGAGCGAGCCGAGATACTCCCTCTTGTCGGTGACGTAGACCGTCATCCGCGTCACCTGTTCCGGCCTGCCGCCCGCGGCGCGCACCACCGCAACCACGTTCGCCAGCGCCTGGTCGAACTGTCCGGCGAAGGTGGCCGGAAACTTCGGCGTCTCGCTGGTCGGATCCCAGCCGATCTGTCCCGCCACGAAGAGCACGCGCCCCTCGGCGACCACGCCGTTCGCGTAGCCCCGCGGCTTCGCCCAACCTTCCGGTTGAATGATCTCGTTCACGCTGCCTCCGTTCGGCGACCGTGCCTCGACCGGGCGCGTGCGTCCAGTCCACTCTGCGGGGCAATCGGAGGCGAGCCCTTCGAGTGACGATCACGCCGCTTCGCCGCCGTCCATCGTGTACGCGGCGCCGGTGATGGTGGCGGCCGCATCCGACGCCAGGAACCAGCACAGCTCGGCCACGTCCTCGGGGCGGATCAACGTCCCCATCGGGTTCATCTGCGCGAGCGTCTGGCGCGCCTCCTCGTGCGATCGCCCCGTCACCTTCGCGATGTTCGCCGCGGAGGCCTGCAGCATGTCGGTGTCGGTCCAGCCGGGGCACACCGCGTTCACGGTGACGCGCTTTGGCGCGAACTCCACCGCCAGCGCGCGGGTCATGCCCAGAAGCGCGTGCTTCGACGCGCAGTACGCGGACGTGTACTTGAACCCCTTGAGCGCCGCGGTAGAGGCGATGTTGATCACCCGCCCGCCGCCGGCCTTCGCCATCGCTGGCATCAGCTCCCGGCACAACAGGTACGGCGCGCGCACGTTCACCGCCATGGTCCGCTCGTAGTCGTCCAGCGACGTCTTCCCCAGCGGCGCGGAGAGCGCGATCCCGGCGTTGTTCACCAGCACGCGCGGCACGCCGGATTCGAGGATTCGTTTCGCCACACGCTCGGGTTCCGCCGGGTCCGCCGCGTCGAAGGTCAGCGGCCGCACGTCGCCGCCCGCCTCTTTCGTCAGGGAATCGAGCGCGTCCAGGCTGCGCGCCAGCGCCCAGACCTGCATGCCTGCACGCGCGAATCGGAGCGCGATCGCTCGGCCGATGCCGCGGCTCGCGCCGGTGACGACCACTCCCGCTCTGTCTGCTTGCCCGCTCACGGAAAGAGGCTTCGCACGTTCCGTTCGCGGCCGCCACCGGGGATGTCGCGCGCGCCTGCCCGCCGGGCGTTCAGCCCGTTGTCCGAATGCGCCCACGGGCACGGATCCGCACTCTTGGCAGGTGAAGCCCGAAGACGTTCGAAGTCTGAGACGGGTCCTCGCCTCGGGCGACGCGATGCTCTTCACCGGCGCCGGCTTCAGCTCCGCGGCGCGGGACATCGGCGGCACGCCGGTGCCGCTCAGCGACGAGATCGCCCAAGAGATCTGGGCCATCAGCTTCCCCGGCGAGACGCCCGACGGAAGCTCGTTGACCGACCTCTTCCACCACGCCGCGCGCTGGAACCCGGACGCGCTGGGACGGCTGCTGCGGCAGCGCCTGTGCGTCGACCCGGCACAGCTCCCGGAGTTCTACGCGCGCTGGTTCTCGGTCCCGTGGAAGCGCGCGTGGACCCTGAACGTCGACGACATCGAACAGGCGGCGGCGCGGCGGTTCGACTTGCCGCGCCCCATCGACTCCATCTCCGCGCTCGTCGACCCCTTCTCCCCCGCGCGGCTGAGCACGCGGGCGCTGGCGTTCATCCACCTCAACGGGTCCATCGAGGATGGGATCGAGCACGTGACCTTCTCCACCACCCAGTACGGCGACCGGCTCGCCAGCCACGATCCCTGGTACGAGAAGTTCGTCGACGATCTCGTCTCGCACCCGTTCGTGATCGTCGGCACGCGGCTCGAAGAGGCGCCGTTCTGGCAGAACCTCCACGCCGCGTTCGGACCGGAGGTCCACCAGCCGATGGAGGTCTGCGAGGCGTACATCGTCTCGCCGTCGCTCACCCGCGCGCGCCGGGCATTGTTGGAGGACATCGGGATCGAGTGGATCCCGACCTCCGCCGAGGCGTTCGCGCGGGAAGTGCTGGAGCCGCCGATCGCGCTCGCGCGCGAAGCGCCCGGAGCCCCCCGAACCCTTCATTGACGGTGCCCTACTGAGCATTTGCTCAGGCACCTGTGCGTCTGTACAGTCCCTCCGCCTTGTGTCGTAGCTGGAGGGGCTCCCGTTGAGATCGTTCGACGACGCGCGCGCTTTCGAGAGGCCGAAGGCGCCGCCGTGGCGCCTGGGCGGCGGGTTGGACGCGGTCCTCGCGGAGTGGGCGAAGGACGCGGCCCTCCAGCGCTGCTTCGTCCTCGACGAGGAGCTCCCCGGCCGTCCCGCGGACACGCGCCCGTTGCCGGCGGACCTGCACCCGTCGGTGCGCCGCGCCGTCGAAGCCCGCGGGTTCACCGAGCTGTACTCGCACCAGGCGCGTTCGTTCGAGCTGGCGCAGGCGAAGCAGAGCTTCGTCATCGCCACGCCCACCGCGTCCGGGAAGTCGCTCTGCTACAACCTCCCCGTCCTCGATTGCTTCGCACGCGATCCGGAAGCGCGCGCTCTCTATCTCTTCCCCACCAAGGCTCTCTCGCGCGATCAGGAGGAGGCGCTGCGCGCGTTCATGAAGGACGCGGGCCTTTCCCACGGGGCCATCACCTTCGACGGCGACACGCCCGGTGATGCCCGCCGCGCGGCGCGCGAGAAGAGCGGGGTCGTCATCACCAACCCGGACATGCTCCACACCGGGATCCTCCCGCACCACGCCGGGTGGGCGCGGCTGTTCGCATCGCTGCGCTACGTCGTCGTCGACGAGCTGCACACCTACCGCGGCGTGTTCGGATCGCATTTGGCGAACGTGCTGCGGCGGCTGGAGCGCGTGGCACGATTCCACGGTTCGTCGCCCACCTTCGTGTTCGCCAGCGCGACCATCGGCAACCCGCGCGAGCACGCCTCGCGGATGCTCGGCCGCGAGGTGGCACTGGTGGACCGGAGCGGCGCGCCTTCCGGGTCGCGCCGGGTGATGGTCTACAACCCGCCGGTGGTGAACCCGGAGCTGGGGATCCGCGCCTCCTATCTTAAGTCCGCGGTGCGGCTCACCGCGGACCTGGTGCGGCGCAACGTTCCCACCATTCTTTTCGGACAGTCGCGCAACTCGGTGGAGGTGATGCTCAAGTACCTCCGCGACCGGCTCGCCGAGGACAAGATCGATCCGTCGGCGATGATGGCGTATCGCGGCGGCTATCTGCCGCAGCAGCGCCGGGACATCGAGGCCAGGCTGCGCGCGGGGGAGATCCGCTGCGTGGTCGCCACCAACGCGCTCGAGCTCGGCATCGACATCGGTTCGCTCGACGCAGTCGTTTGTGCGGGCTATCCGGGTTCGGTCGCTTCCCTGTGGCAGCGCTTCGGTCGCGCCGGCCGCCGCCAGGGCCAGTCGCTCGCGCTCATGGTCGCCTCCAGCGCGCCGCTCGATCAGTACCTCGCCGCGGATCCGAAGTACCTCACCAGCGCGCCGGCGGAGGAGGCGCGGATCGACCCGGACAACGTGGAGATCCTCGTCCAGCACCTCAAGTGCGCCGCCTTCGAGCTCCCGTTCGAGGAGGGCGAGGGCTTCCGCGACGTGCCGCCGCCGGCCACCGTCGACGCGCTGGAGTTCCTGGCGAAGCACGAGGTGCTGCACCCGGTGCCGGGCGCCAGCGGCCGCCGCGTCTTCCACTGGTCCAGCGACGCCTACCCGGCGAACAACATCTCGCTGCGCAGCGTGGGCTGGGACAACGTGGTGATCATCGAGCTCGGCACCCACAAGACGCTCGCCGAGATGGACTGGCGCAGCGCGCACACCATGCTGCACGAACAGGCCATCTACCAGCACGACGCCGCGCAGTATCAGGTCGAGCGCTTCGACTACGAGAACCACAAGGCGTACGTGCGCAAGGTCGAACCGGACTACTGGACCGACGCGATGACGTACACGCGCGTGGACGTCATCGAAGAGGACGACGGCCGCGCGCCGGGCCAGGACGGGCTGGGCTTCGCCTTCGGATCGGGCGAGGTCTCGGTGGTGGAGAAGGTGGTCGGGTACAAGAAGATCAAGTTCCACACCCACGAGAACGTCGGCTATGGCGAGGTGACGCTGCCCGAGATCCAGATGCACACCACCGCGTTCTGGCTCACCGTGCCCGAGGCCACGGTGCAGGCGCAGCCGGCGCCGCGGCCCGCGGTGATCGAAGCGCTGCGCGGCATCTCGTCCGCGCTGCACACGGTGGCCTGCGTGGGGTTGATGATCGACCCGCGCGATCTGGGTCGCACCCTGGGCAGCCGCAACGGCGAGGACGGGGTCCCGCGCAAGGCGCCCGGCGAGGGCGCGATGTTCGATCCGACGATCTTCCTCTACGACCACATCCCCGGCGGGGTCGGGCTGGCGCCGCGGCTGTTCGAACAGCGCGAGGAGCTGCTCCGCCGCGCGCGCCGCCTCATCGAAGGCTGTGGCTGCGACGATGGGTGCCCGGCGTGCATGGGCCCCGCGGTGAGCGCCGTGCCGGGGCAGGGGACGGCGATGGCCGGACTGCGCCGGCGCCCGCTCGCGCTCGAGCTCCTCACGTCCCTGGGCGTCACGCCCCTGCAGTGACCAGCGAGGCCGCGCGGTGGATCTGAAGACGAAGCTCTCGCGGCTGACGGCGCCGGTGCGGCGAACGCCGGCGCAGACCTATGGCGCTTCGGGGCCCCACGCACGCGCCGAAGTCACGGCGCAGGCGGCGGTGCCGATGACCGCCCCCGGGGCTCCTCCGCCTCCAGCGGCTGCGCGATCCGTGGCGACCGAAGAGGCCGGGCCCGGCTCCGCGGACGTGCCGGACCGTGCAGCCGACATCCGCCGGCGCCTCGCCGCGCTCACCGCAAAGTCCCACGCCGTCCAGACCGCGGCGCGCGCTGTCCAAGGACGCGGCGCACCTTTCTTCGAGACGCGCGAGACGCCGCACGGACCCATCCACCTGCGCGACACGCTCTTTCCGGCGGACCACCGGCACGGCCGCGCGCCCGTCCGTGCCGCGCTCGAGGCCGAGCCCGGCCACCTCGCCGCGCTCGCGCTCGACGAAAGCCTGCGCGGTGTCGATCCGCGCGGGATGCTCCTCATCGACACCGAGACCACCGGGCTCGCCGGCGGCACCGGGACGCTGCCGTTCGTCATCGGCCTCGGCTGGTTCGAGGGGGAGTGCCTGCGCGTCCAGCAGCTGGTGCTGCGTCGGCCCGGCGAAGAGGCGCCCATGCTGCGCGCGCTGGAGGAGCGCCTGGCCGTGGCCAGCTGCCTCGTCTCCTACAACGGCAAGACCTTCGACTGGCCGCTGTTGCGCAACCGCTTCGTGATGTACCGGTTGAAGGCGCCGGACCCGAAGGCACACTTCGATCTGCTCCACTGCGCGCGGCGCATCTTCAAGTGGCGGGACGGTGGCGCGAAGCTCACCCACATCGAAGAGCGGATCCTCGGGCACGTCCGGAGGGGGGACGTCCCCGGCGAACAGATCCCCGAGCTGTACTTCCGTTACCTGCGCACCGGGAACGACGCGCTGGTCGCGCCGGTGCTGGACCACAACGCCCACGACATGGTGCTCCTGGCGGCGCTGCTCGGTTGGCTCGCCCGCCAGTTCCGGGACGCCACGGCCGATGACCCGCGCGATCAGCTCGGCTACGCCACGGTGGCTGCCCGTGCCGGGGACGCCGAACGCGCGCTCGCCTTCGCGAGGTCCGCGGCCATCCGGGGCGCCGCGGATCGCGTGCTTTGCGCCGAGGCGCTCGCGCTCGCGGCCCACGTGTCGCGACGGAAGGGGGACGTCCTCGCGGCCGTGGACGCGTTGCGCGCGGCGGTGCGCGTGGCCAGCGGCGAGCTGCTCGCCTCGCTCCATCTCGAGCTCGCAAAGCTCTACGAGCACCGCCTCGGCGACGTGGGCCGCGCGCTCGACCACGCCCGGTACACCCAGCTCGCCGAAGGGCCCACGGCGCACCGCCGGCGGCTCGAACGCCTCGAGGCGAAGTGGATGCGGAGCGCTCCGGACGCGCGCCAGCTGGGGCTGATGGTGCCCATCCGTCCGCGCTGAGCGGCCGGGCACGCGCGCTTTTCGTGGCCGGGATCTTTTCAGGAACCCATCGCGGTGGGACAAAGATTGCGTGTCCGTCGACGCCAACCCCATCCCGCCCTTCCGACGCCTGATCTAAGAGCTGCTCGGGTCCGCCCTGCTGCTGGCGGTCGTGGTCGGCTCGAGGTGCATGGGGGATCGGCTCTCCTCGGGCGTGGTGGCGATCACCTTCCTCATCAACACCGTCGCCACCGGCTGTGCGGCAGTGGCGTTGATGCTGGCGCTCCGGCCAATCTCCGGCGCGCACCTCAACCCCGCGGTGAGCGTGGCCGCCTGGCTGCGCGGCCAGCTCCCGCTGGCGGAGGCGGCGGAGTACGTGGGCGCCCAGCTGATCGGCGCGTTCCTCGGTGTGGGCGCCACGCTGCTGGTCTTCGGTCCGCCGGTGTTCAACTGGTCCAACCCGCCGCGCGCCACCGTTACTGAGATCGCCGGCGAGGTGCTCGCTGCGTTCGGCCTCGTCCTGATCGTCACTGCCGTCGAACGGATTGGCGATCTGGGCCGCGCGCTCGCCGCCGGGGCCCACCTGACCGTCATCTACTGGTTCACCGAGTCCACTTCGTTCGCGAACCCGGCCCTCACCATCGCCAAGGGGCTCACCGACACCTCATCCAGCATCCACCCGCACGACCTCGGCATCATCCTCACCGCCCAGCTTCTTGGGGCGGCCAGCGCAGGTGCGCTGTTTCGCTGGTGGATTCCTCCGCCGCGCCGGCGGCGCACGCGTCTGGAGGTGGTGTTCGCCGGGCTTCCCCACGAGGGGCTCGCCCCAATCGCCGCCGGACTCTTCCGCGATGGGGCGCTCCCCGGGCGGGTGTCGGTCACCGCCGCTGCCCCCTTCGCCGGATTGCCCGTCGACGCCGCCCAGGGCGCCGAGGCGCGGCCGGCTCTGACCGAAGCATTGCTGGAGCGCGCGGATATCCTGGTCACCCTCGGCCGCGAGGGCGACTGGACCGCGCTCATCGGCCGCGATCGGGTGCACTGGGAGCTCCCGCCGTTGCGTGAGCGCGATGCCGCCCACGCCGCGGAAGTCCGGCAGCTCGTGCGCGCACGGGTGCGGATGCTTCTCCGCGAGCTGGGCGTCGAGCGCGTGCGGCCGGCGGCGGGCGCCTCGTCCGATCGTCCCGCGGCGGATTTTCATGAGCAGGAGCAGACGTGATTTCCCACCTCGACATGATGGAACGGATCGCCGCGGGCGCGGTGATGGGCGCGGTCATCGGCTACGAGCGCGATCGCCACCGGCGCCACGTGGGCCTGCGCACCCACCTCTTGGGGGCGCTGGCGTCCTCCACCTTCATGGTCGTCTCCGCGCACTTCGCCTACTTCCAGCAGTACCTGACCGGAGAGGTGATCGAGGTCGACGGGTCGCGCATCGCCGCCTCGGTCGTCTCCGGCATCGGCTTTCTCGCCGGCGGCGCCATCTTGCGGACCGGCGTGACAGTGCAGGGGCTCACCACCGCCGCCGCGCTCTGGCTGGTGACGGCGATCGGCCTGTGCTGCGGATCGGGGATGTACGTCGAGGGCGGGTTCGTCACCGTGCTGGGGATTGTCGCGCTCACCGTGCTCCGCCGCTTCGAGGACAAGAACGACACCGTCCAGCGGCGGCGGGTGACGCTGAGGATGGGCGAGCGGTCGGTCGGCGTCGCCCAGCTCACCGGCGTGCTGGCGTCGCTCGGCATCACGGTGCTCGACATCGAGTACGAGCGCCGTCAGGTGAGCGGCGAGCGATCTGCCGCGGTGACCTTCGATGCGCAGATCCCCGCGTCCGTCACCCCGGACCGGCCGGTGGAGGAGCTGGAGCTCTCCTGCGGCGCCAACCACGTCCACATCCGCAGCCTCTGAGCGCGCGGCGTCGTCAGTGCCAGGTCCCGGCTTCCGGCTGCATGCCCGTGCCCGGTTGCGCCTCCGCGTAGTGCTCCATCCCGCTCCAGTCGATCACCACGCAGGTGTCATCGCCCAGCACCCAGGCGTCGTGCCCGGGCGGGATGATGACGAAGTCCCCGGCCGAGACCTCCACCTCTTCGCCCGAGTCCATGCGGATCATCATCCGCCCCGACGTGACGAAGCCGGTATGTGCCGCCTGGCAGCTCTTCGTGCCGGCGATCGGCCCCACGTCCTTCGACCAGCGCCACCCGGGCTCGAAGGTGCCCAGCCCGATGGTGCGATCCCCGAAGCGATAGACCTTCGCCTCGCCGTGCTCCACGAAGGGCCGCCGCTCGTCGGGGCTGCGGAAGTGCCTGACCTCGATCTTGCGCATCATGTCGCCTCCACCACACAACGGTGCGAACGCGGTGGCGGCCGCGAACCCCACCTCGTGGGTGGCGACGAATGGCTGCCCGCCTAAGGGGCGCGGAGCTCGAAGGTGTGGGTGTGCCCGGCATCCAGCGACGTCTCGATCACCCGCGTGCCGCCGGAGGCGAGCGCCTGCAGGTCGTCCTGCGTGACCCGAAGCGTGTGCGAGTGTCCCTGCACCACCGAGGTGGGGCCGGTGAAGCCCGGTACCGGGAGCGTCTCGAGCGCGGACGCGGGCAGGGCGATGTCGTGGGTGTGGCCGTTGGCGACGTTGGACGTGAAGGTGAAGAAGCGCCCGGCATCCGCGCCACCCGCCAGGCCGGACGGATCCGCGCCCGCGTCGGTGGGCCCCTGAGACCCTGCGGCCGGGCCGCAGCCTGCGAGCACCCGGCCCACTGGAAGAACCAGGAGTAACGCGCCCAGCCGCCCCAACACCTGCCGTCTGTCCATGTCCTGCTCCCGCCGCCCGAGGGCGGGTCGCAAGGTGGGGGGCCGGGCGCGGATGGACCATCCAGCACCGGTCCGAGCCCCCGGGGACGACGGGACTGTCGCCGCCGCTTCAGTGCGTGTGCTCGCCGGCGCCCTCGGCACGGGGCGGCGTGGTCCTGCCCAACGCCGCCATCCCGCTCAGGCCGCCCAGGCTCATGCTCTCCACCGCGGAGGAGGGGATGATCATCAGCGCGCCGCGCTCCTTGAGTCCTTCGTAGAGCATGTTCATCGCCCTCAGGTGCAGCGCGGTGGGGTTGTCCGTGTAGCGCTCGGCGGCCTCGGCGAAGCGTTCGGCGATCTGCACCTCCGACTGCGCGAGGATCACCCGGGCCTGCCGTTCGCGCTCCGCCTGCGCCTGCCGCGACATCGCCGACTGCAGCTCGAGCGGGATCCGCACGTCGCGGATCTCCACCGAGCCGACGACGATGCCCCACGGCCCGGTACGCTCGTCGATGATCTGCCGCATCTCATCGTCGAGCTTGCGGCGATCGCTGAGCAGCGTGGCCAGAGACGAACGGCCGATGACGTCGCGCAGCGCGGTCTGTGACGACCACTGCACCGCCACGGCGTACTGTTCGACCTCCAGCGCCGCGCGCATAGGATCGATCACCCGCCAGAAGAGAACCGCGTCCACGTCCACAGGCACCGTGTCGAGCGTGAGCGTCTTCTCGGCGCGGAACGGCGTGGTCACCGTGCGGCGGTCAATGATCATCGTCACCGAGTCGACCACGGGGATGATGAGGAACAGCCCGGGGCCGCGCAGCCCACGGAAGCGCCCGAGGCGCAGGACCACCGCGATCTCCCACTGCCGCACCACGCGCACGCAACTGGAGATGAGCCACGCGCCCACCACGCCCACCGCCAGCACCGCCACGCCGGCGGCCGGCCCTGCCAGCGCCGCTGCGAGCAGCCCCGCCGCCGCCGCGAGCGCTGCGACGAACAGGAACACCAGCAGCTGGATCGGATTGCCTCCGCGCATCCTGCACCCCTGTGCCCGCCTTCCAACCTGCACATCACGCCGCAAGAGGACAGCGTGCCCCCGCCCGGCGCTCTGTGCCGCGCTCAGGTGGGCGGAAGGTCAGCAGGGGCACCGGACGGTGCCGCCGCAGCCGTCCGGCACCTGCCCGCATTCGTCCTCCTGGCAGACATGCGGGATGCAGCAGGTCCCCGACGGCGAGCAGACCTGCAGGCCGGGACAGCCGCCGCCGTTGAGCCACCCGCCGCATCCGTCCGGGATCGTCCCGCACTCGACGCCGGGGCGTCGGCGCAGGTGGTGGGCTGGCAGTCCATGCACGGCCCGCAGTCCAACGTCCCGCCGCATCGGTCGGAGACGACGCCGCAGCGCGCGTCGGCCTGTTCGCAGCTCTCCAGGCAGGTCGCCCGCGTGGCGGGACAGGCGCAGAGAACCACGGCAACGAGGGCAAGGACCAGGAGCGCGCGCATCGTGGGGGCGCTCGAATACTCCCACGCCCGGGCAGCAGCAGACTTTCCTGACGAACCATCCTGTCAGGTGCGCCCGGTTGCGGATCTGGATGCGCACAGGCCCCCACCTGTGATGATCATCCGAGGGCAATGGGACGGATTTTCGAAACGCGCAAGTCGACGATGTTTGCCCGCTGGAGCCGGATGGCGAAGGCGTTCACGCGGATCAGCAAGGAGATCGAGATCGCGGTGAAGGCCGGCGGACCGGACCCGCACAACAACCCGGCGTTGCGCCGCGCGCTGCAGAACGCGAAGGCCAACAACATGCCGAAGGACAAGGTCGAGGCGGCGATCAAGCGCGCCAGCGGCCAGGACGCGAAGGCCTACGAGATTGTCCTCTACGAAGGCTACGGCCCCCACGGGATCGCGATGATCGTCGAGACGGCGACCGACAACGTGGTCCGCACCGTGGCGAATGTGCGGATGCACTTCAAGGCGCACGGCGGGAACGTGGGCACTACCGGGTCCGTGGCGTTCCTCTTCCGGCACATGGGCGTGTTCCGCCTCAGCGCCGAGGGCGTGGACGCGGACGCGCTCGAGCTGGATCTGATCGACGCCGGGCTGCAGGAGATGGGCGAGAGCAGCGGGGAGAACGGCGAGAAGCAGCTGCTGTTGCGGTGCGACTTCAAGGACTTCGGCACGCTCCAGGCGGCGATCGAAGCAAAGGGCATCACGCCAGTGTCCGCGGGCGCCGAGTACATCCCGCTCAACCCGGTGGAGCTCCCGGAGGATCAGGCGCAGGAGGTCCTCAAGCTGGTCGACGATCTGGAAGGCGACGACGACGTCCAGCGGGTCTTCCACACCCTGGCGTAGCGACCTGCGCCCGCCGCGTGCCGTCCTCCCCGGGCGGACGAGCCGCCCTGTTCGCGCATGCGTGGGCACCTTAAGGGTCCACGCAACAGGGAGGCAGAGCCATGCATTGGAAGAGCGCCATACTGGCGGCGGGCGCGGCGGCGACGCTGGTGCTCGCCGGGTGCAACCGGCAACAGGGGACGGGCGGCGGGGGTACCGCCGGGGAAGAAGTCAGCGGGAAGGTGAAACAGGCCCAGGAAAAGTCCCGCAGCGCGCTGGACAAGGCGAGCTCCGCGCAGAAGGAGGCGATGCGCCAGCAGGAGACGGCGTCGCGCGCGCAACAGGACGTGCAGAAGAAGCAGCAGGAGCTGCAGGCCGCGCAGCAGAAGGCGCAGGAGGAGACGCAGAAGGCGCAGCAGGCCCAGCAGCAGGCCCAGCAGGAGGCGAAGCAGGCGCAGCAGACCGCACAATCGTCGCAAGAGCAGGCCAGCCAGGAGCAACAGCGCGCCCAGCAGGAGGCCCAGCAGCGGCAACAGGCGCAGGCCAGGGAGCAGGAGCAGCAGGCGCAACAGCAACAGGGCCAGTCGCAGCCGGGCGTCGGCGGGTCGCAGCAGATGGGTACGCAGCAGGGGTCGCAGGTCCTGAGCGGAAGCGTCTCGTCCATCAGCGGCAATCAGCTGGTGCTGAGTCAGCCGGGGCAGGGCTCGCAGACGATCCAGGTCGGCCCCCAGACGCGCGCGTTCCTCGATGGCCAGCCGATCTCGCTCGAGGCGCTGCCATCCGGCAGTCAGATCCGCGCGCAGGTGGAGAACGGAACCGCGACGCGGATCGACGCGACGCGCTCGCAGTCGCAACAGCAGCCACAGCTCCCGTCACAGCAGCAGCCGTCACCGCAGCAGTAACGGAGAGTCCGCCGCGCGCGGCGCCGCCCGGGGCACTCCGGTCCGCCGCGCGCGGCGCGGGCGCCGCTGGTTGACCGGTCCTCCCCCCGACGTTACAAGCCGGCGACCCCGCCAGAGGAGACGCCCCAGGATGCCGCGCCCCGAAATCACCGACCTCTACCTCATCGACGAACTGCTCACCGACGAGGAGCGCGCGATCAAAAACACGGTCGCCCAGTTCATCGACCGGGAGTACCTGCCCATCATCGGCCGGCACTTCGAGCAGGGCACCTTCCCGATGGAGGTGATTCCCCGGCTCGCGGAGATGGGCGTGTTCGGCGCCAACCTCCAGGGCTACGGGTGCGCGGGCCTCAACAACATGTCCTACGGCCTCATCCTCCAGGAGCTCGAGCGCGGGGACTCGGGGCTGCGCAGCTTCGCCTCGGTGCAGAGCTCGTTGTCGATGTTCCCCATCTGGGCCTATGGCTCTGAAGAGCAGAAGGAGCGTTTTCTCCCGGGGATGGCGAAGGGGAAGCTGATCGGCTGCTTCGGCCTCACCGAGCCCGACTTCGGCTCCAACCCGGGCGGGATGCGGACCCGCGCGAAGAAGGAGGGCGATCACTGGGTGCTCAACGGCACCAAGACGTGGATCACCAACGGGTCGATCGCGGACGTGGCGGTGGTGTGGGCCAAGGTGGAGGATGGCGGCCCCGAGTCGATCCGCGGCTTCCTCGTGGAGAAGGGGATGCCCGGCTTCAGCGCGCGGGAGATCAAGGGCAAGTTCTCGCTGCGCGCGTCCTTCACCTCCGAGCTCTCGCTGCAGGACGTGCGCGTCCCGGACCGGAACGTGCTGCCCAACGTCCGCGGCCTGAAGGGCCCGTTGTCGTGCCTCAACAACGCGCGCGCGGGGATCGCGTTTGCCGCCACCGGCGCGGCGATCGCCTGCTTCGAGGCAGCGCTCGAGTACGCCTCGAGCCGCGTCCAGTTCGATCGCCCCATCGCCGGATACCAGCTCACCCAGGAGAAGCTGGCGGACATGCTCCAGGAGATCGTCAAGGCGCAGCTGCTCGGGCACCGGCTGATGCGGCTGAAGGACGAGGGCAAGGCCACCCCGGCGATGGTCTCGATGGCCAAGCGCAACAATGTGCGCGTGGCGCTGGAGATCGCCCGAACCGCGCGCAGCATCTTCGGCGCCAACGGGATCACCGTGGAGTACCCGGCGGTCCGGCACATGCTCAACCTCGAGTCTGTCTACACCTACGAGGGCACGCACGAGGTCCACACGCTGGTGCTGGGCAAGGCGATCACCGGCCTCGACGCGTTCAGCTGAGCCGGGGGCCGCCGTGGCGTACGAACAGCGCCGGACCGTCCGCTTCGAGGAGGTCGACTTCGCGCAGCTCGTCTACTTCCCCAGGCTCTTCGGGTTCTGCCACCAGACCTTCGAGGACTTCTTCCGCGACGAGGTCGGCGTCCCCTACGCCGTCATGTTGCAGAAGCGGCGGGTGGGCTACCCCACCGTGCACGCCGAGGCCGACTTCCGCGCGCCGCTTCGTTTCGGCGACGAGGTGGCGGTGGTGATGGACACGGTGAAGGTGGGCACGCGGTCGATTTCCAGCCGCTACCGCCTCTTCCTCGAACCGGGGCGCTCGCTCTGCGCGACCGTGCAGATCGTCACCGTGGCGATGTCGATGGACACCTACCGGTCCGTCGATCTCCCCACGGACGTGCGGGCCGCCTTCGAGCGGCACCTCGCCACCGCTGAGGAACTCTAGCCGATCGAGTCGTCGTCGGTGGTCGCTGGGGCAGCGCGCTCGGCACGCTGGACTAGGGACTCGCTCTCCGTGGCCCCGTCGTGCTTCGGCGCGGGCGACTCCATCGGCGTGTCGTCGCCTGTGTCCTCGGGGCCGGTGGCGGTGGCGATCTCGCCCGTGCGGTCCGACTCCACCTTCTGGCGGCGGGCGATCTCCTCGTCGGTGAGGAAGCCTACCGGCGCGGCGGCGCGGTTGTAGAAGCGGACCGCCTTCTCGCTCAGCGTCAACAGCTTCTCCGCGGTCTCCGGCGGCACGAGCGAGTGTTCGATCTGTGCAGGCTCCGGGCGCTCCACCACCGCCAGCTTCCCCGTTTCGAGCAGCTGCGCCTGTTCGGGCGTCATCTCGATCCGCCGGAGCCGGTTCTTCCGGGTGACGAAGTAGAAGGTGTGCGTGCCCGGCTCCACCGGGACCTGCGTGGCCACCACCAGCTCGCGGATCTGCCGGTTCAGCTCCAGCTGCTTCTTCGCCTCCTGCCGCTGGAACTCCTTGTTGTTCGGATCTGCCAGCGGCGGGAGCCGGGGGATGGGCGCCTGGGAGGAGCGGCCGCCACCGGGACGGCCTGAGGCGGAGCGCGCCTCGGGCGGCGTGTTGCGTCCGCCCGCTGGGCGCGACCCAGGACGCGACGCGGACCGGGCGGCCTCGTCCGCCTTCTTCTTGTCGGACTCGGAGATGAGCCCGGCCTTGAGGAGCTGTTCCCGGAGGTTCTGCATGCGCTGGCCTTCTAACTGGAGACAGGGGCGCCGCAAAGCGAAGCCCGATCGCCCGCACGCTCTACGGACAGTTCGCCCCCGTGCTGGTCGTGACCGCCCGGAAGGACGCGCCCGACTGAATCGTGCAGCCGTTCGCCGCGTTGACCCGCAGCCGTCCGGTGCCCCCGCCGCCGCCTCCTCCTCCGCCGCTGTCGCCGGCACAGTTCCCCCCGGGTTGGCCCGCCTGCGCTGCGACGGTGGTGGAGAACGCGCCGTCG
>JADGHL010000112.1 GCA_019686135.1 Myxococcaceae bacterium
CTTCGCAGCCGAGGTCTTCGCAGCCGAGGTCTTCGCAGCCGAGGTCTTCGCAGCCGAGGTCTTCGCAGCCGAGGTCTTCGCAGCCGAGGTCTTCGCAGCCGAGGTCTTCGCAGCGGACTTCCTGGCCGTCGGTGCGGCGGGATTCCTCGCCGCAGTCCGCCCGGACGCGCGCTGGGTGGCAGACATCTTCGGTGCGGAGCGCCGGGCCGCCCCTGCGCCCGGCGTGCGCGCCGACTTCTTCGCCGACTTCACCTTCGGGGAACGCTTCGACGCCATCGAGATCCGTCCTCCGCCAAAACGACGGCGGCGCCCACTTCGGCGCCGCCGCACTCCGGTTCACTGTGTCGACAATCCGCTACGCCGAGAAGCTCGGCGTCCGGGCGATGCGCCCGCGGATCCGCGGCCCACGCGGCCCGGCGAAGCCTTCGTAGTTGCGCGAGATGAGGTGGCCTTCGACCTGCTGCACGGTGTCCAGCGCCACGCCCACCACGATCAGCAGCGCGGTGCCGCCAAAGCGGAACGGCACCCCGAACGACGACGAGAGCGCGAACGGGACCACGCACACTGCGGACAGGTAGATCGCCCCGCCGAAGGTGATCCGGTTCAGCACGCGATCGATGAACTCCGCCGTCGCATGCCCGGGCCGGATGCCGGGGATGTAGCCACCCTGCTTCTTGATGTTGTCCGCCACGTCCTCGGACCGGAACGTGAGCGCCACATAGAAGAAGGTGAAGAAGATGTTCAGAACGACGAACACGCCCTGGTAGATCCAGGGGTTCTGGTTGAGCGCCTGGTTCACCCCGCCGAGGAACGGGATCCACTGGGCCAGGGTGGCCGGGAAGGACAGCACCGCGCCGGCGAAGATCGGCGGGATCACGCCCGCGGAGTTGACCTTCATCGGGAAGTAGGTGGCCTGACCGGCGAACATCCGCCGCCCCGCCATCCGCTTGGCGTACTGCACCGGGATCCGGCGCATCCCCTTCTCGATGTAGACCACCACGGTCACCAGGAAGAGCATGAACGCCAGAAGCCCCAGCGCCAGCCCGGGGTTGATGACGTCCCGGGCCATCATGTCCCAGAGGATCTTCGCGTCCGCGGGGATGGAGGCCACGATGCCGGCGAAGATGATGAGCGAGATACCGTTGCCCAGCCCGTTCTCGGTGATCCGCTCGCCCAGCCACATGATGAAGGCGGTGCCGGCGGTCAGGCTGATCACCGTCATCACCGTGAACCACCAGGTGTCCTGCGGGACGACCACCTGATTGATGCCCGCATCGGCGGTGCCGCGGCCCAGAGACGCGAGCCACCGCGCAATCCCGATGCCCTGGACGATCGACAGGAAGATGGTGCCGTAGCGCGTGTACTGGTTCAGCTTCTGCCGCCCGGCGGCGCCCTCCTTCTGCAGCCGCTCGAAGGTGGGGACCACCACCGCGAGCAGCTGGATGATGATCGACGCGGAGACGTACGGCATGATCCCCAGCGCGAAGATCGACATCTGTGAGAGCGCGCCACCCGAGAACAGGTTGAGGAGGTTGACCACGCCGCCGTTGGCGCGCTGGGCCTCCATGTACGCGTTCATCGCCGCCCGGTCGACGCCCGGGGTGGTGATGAAGATGCCGATCCGGTACACCGCGAGCAACGCCACGGTGTAGAGCAGCCGCTGGCGCAGCTCGCGGATCCGGAAGATGTTGCTGATGGCGTTCAATGCCACGGAAGGCTTCCTCGGTTCGGCCTGACCGGAGCCGCACGGCGCGTCATCCGGACAGGGGCGCGGACACTACCTCTTGATGGGCGGCGGTCAAACCTCTACCGCCGTCCTCCGACGCTCGGACGGTGGGCTCAGGCGTTCGCCTTCGCCACCTTGACGCCCTTGCCGGCGTGCGCCTTCGCCGCCGACTCCGGCTTGTGCTCCCGGAGCGGCAGCTCCTCCACCGTCCCGCCCGCCTTGACGATGGCGTCCTTCGCCGACTGGGAGAACCGGTGGGCGCGGACGGTGAGGTTCTTCGACAGGGTCCCCTGGCCGAGCACCTTGACGCCGTCGTAGCGGCCCTTGATCAGCCCCCGCGCGTTCAGCTCCCCGGGCCCCACGGTGGCGCCCGCGTCGAAGCGCTCCAGGTCGTGGAGGTTGACGATCGCGAAGTTGAGCCGGTTCGGGGGGTTGAAGCCGAACTTCGGCAGCCGGCGCTGCAGCGGCGACTGGCCACCCTCGAAGCCCTCGAAGCGCATGTTGCCGGTGCGGGCTTTCTGGCCCTTGCCACCGCGGCCCGCCGTCTTGCCGAGGCCCGAGCCCTGGCCGCGGCCGACGCGCTTCTTCCTGTGACGCGAGTTCTTCGGGGCCTTGAGCGTGTGAAGGGATGCCATCTCTTGCTGCTCCACTGACGCCGGATCGTCTGGGTGGGTGAAGGCCGCGCGCTCCAGAAGCTGCCCCGGGGACGACCGGCTCGCATGAGCCCGGGCAGATGGGCGCGCCTGCATCGACGCCAAAGCGCGCGGCCGAAGACGAATTACTTCTACTGCTGTTGCTCGTGCGCCAGGCGCGCGGCGCGGGCCCGTACGCGCCGCGGCTTCATCCGCTGACGCTTCGGCGCATCGCCGCTCACCGTCTCGGCGGTGACCAAGTGGCGCACCTTGTTGACCATCCCGCGGATCGACGGGGTGTCCTCGAGCACGCGCTCCTGGCCGAGCTTCCTCAAGCCGAGGCCCGTGATCGTCGCCCGCTGCTCGTTGTTGGAGCCGGCGACGCTCTTCACCAGTTTGACCTTGAGTGCCATGGTGTCGTTCCTGTCCTTCCCGTGGCGCTAGGCGTTGCCCTTGCGCACCGGCTCCACGTCCTTGCCGCGGGCGCGGGAGATCACCTCCGCGGAGCGCAGCTGCTTGAGCCCCTGGACGGTGGCCTTGAGCACGTTGTGCGGGTTCCGCGACCCCTGGCTCTTGGTCAGGATGTTGCGGATCCCCGCCGCCTCGAGCACCGCGCGGACGGTGGCGCCGGCGATGACGCCGGTACCCGGCGCGGCCGGCTTGAGCAGCACGCGGCCGGAACCGAAGTGCCCGACCACCTCGTGGGGGATGGTCGCGCCGAGCAGCGGGACTTTGAACAGGTTCTTCTTGGCGTTCTCCCCGCCCTTGCGGATGGCCTCGGGGACCTCGTTCGCCTTGCCCAGGCCCACGCCCACGTGACCGGCGCCATCCCCCACCACCACCAGCGCCGAGAAGCTGAAGCGCCGGCCGCCCTTCACCACCTTGGCGACGCGGTTGATGTTCACCACGCGGTCGGTGAGGTCGAGATCGTTCGGATTGATCGGAGTGTGCATTGCCATTCGAGATTCCTAGAACTGGAGGCCGGCTTCGCGCGCCGCGTCCGCCACCGCCGCGATGCGGCCGTGGTAGGGGAACCCGTTGCGGTCGAAGACCACCTGGTTGATGTTGGCGGCCTTGCACTTCTCCGCGATCAGCGCGCCCACACGCCGGGCGTCGGCCTTCTTGTCGCCGTCGAGCTCCTTGCCCTTGAACTCCTTCGAGAGCGAGGACGCGTAGGCCAGGGTGCGGCCGGTGGAGTCGTCCACCACCTGCGCGTAGATGTGCTTGAGGCTCTTGTAGACCGTGAGCCGGGGACGCTCGGTGCTCCCGCTGATCTTCTTGCGGATGCGGGCCTTGCGGAAGAGTCGGTTGTCCTTCTTCGCCATGGTTCGTCCTTTCCGTCCGGGGGTGATGCGGCCTTCCACCCCCGGATGATGGGACCGGTCGATTACGCAGTGCCGGTCTTGCCTTCCTTCCGGCGGACGCGCTCGTCCGCGTACTTGATGCCCTTGCCCTTGTACGGTTCCGGCGGCCGGAGCGCACGGATTCTCACCGCCGTCTGGCCGAGCAGCTCGCGGTCGACGCTGCGCAGGGTGAGCCCGATGGTCGGCAGGCCGTCCTCGGTGCGGGGCTGCTTGTCCGGTTCAGCGGTGACGCCCTCGGGGAGGTCAAACACCACCGGGTGCGAGTAGCCCAGGGCGAAGTGGACCTGCCGGCCCTTGACCTCGGCACGGAAGCCGACGCCGCGGATGTCGAGCTTGCGCTCCCAGCCGGTGGCCACGCCCTTCGCCGCGTTGGCGAGGATGGCGCGGGTGAGCCCGTGGAGCGCGCGGGATTCGCGGGACTCGTCCGGACGAGTGACGGTGAGGACGCCGTCCTTCACCGCGATCTTGATCTTGTCGCTGGGCAGACGGACCGAGAGCTTGCCTTTGGGCCCCTCGAAGTTCGCGCTGCCGCCGGCCACGGTGACCTTCACCTTGTCGGCCAGCTTGATCGGAAGCTTTCCAATGCGGCTCATGGTGTTGGCTCCTTAGGAGACGGTGCAGAGGAGCTCGCCGCCGACCTTCTGCTTCCGGGCGGCGCTGTCCGAGAGCACGCCGCGCGAGGTGGAGAGGATGGAGATGCCCATGCCGCCGAGAACCTGGGGGATCTCGTCGACGCGGACGTAGCGGCGCAGACCGGGCCTGGAGACCCGGCGGATCGCGGTGATCGCCGGCGAGCGATCCGGGCCGTACTTGAGTTGAACGGTGACCTCGTTCTGCGGCTTGCGCTCGTGAACGATGAAGTCCCCGATGTAGCCCTCCTCCTTGAGGACCTTGAGAATCTCCACCTTGAGGCGGGAGGCAGGCATGACGACCTCGGCGTGCCGCGCGCGGGACGCGTTGCGCAGCCGGGTCAGCATGTCGCCCACGGGATCATTGACGGGCATGTTTCGACGCACCTTCCGCCGGGCTCACGAAGTCCCGGCCTCTCGCCCGGGTGCGCAACCGGTACCCACCGGAGGTCCACCCGGGCTGTTTACCGGACCCGGCGGCAAAACCGCCGAAGCCGTCCTACTCACTTCTCACGACTCACCACCAAAGAGAGTTACCAGGAGCTCTTGGTAACTCCCGTGATTTCGCCCGCGAGCGCGCGGTTGCGGAAGCAGATGCGGCACATCTGGAACTTGCGGAGGTACGCGCGCGGGCGCCCGCAGATTCCGCAGCGGTTGTAGGCGCGCACCGGGAACTTCGGCTTCCGTTTGGCCTGGGCGATCTTGGAGAGCTTTGCCATGTTCTGATTCCTCGAAGGGCTTACTGGCGGAAGGGCATGCCCACGTGCTTGAGCAGCGCGAGCGCGTGTTCGTCGTTCCCGGCCGTGGTCACGATGCTGATATTGAGGCCCTTCACCTTCTCGATCTGGTCGTAGTTGATCTCGGGGAAGATGATCTGCTCGCGCACGCCGAGCGTGTAGTTCCCGCGGCCGTCGAAGGCCTTGGTGGACACGCCCTTGAAGTCACGCACGCGCGGCAGCGCGATGTTGATGAGGCGGTCCAGGAACTCCCACATCCGGTCGCTGCGCAGGGTGACCATGGCGCCGATCGCCTGGCCCTGGCGGAGCTTGAAGTTCGCGATCGACTTGCGGGCGCGGGTCACCACCGGCCTCTGACCGGCGATCGCCCCGAGCTGGTCCACGGCGGACTCGAGGATCTTGCTGTTGCCGAGCGCCTCGCCCAGGCCCATGTTGAGGACGACCTTCTCGATCTTCGGGACCTGGTTCGGGTTGGTGAAGCCGAACTCCTTCATCAGAGCGGGCACCACCTCGCTCCGGTAGCGCAGCTTCAGCCGCGCCGGCTTGACCTCGAGGCCCTCCTCGATGTTGGCCGCGAAGCCCGCCTTTTTGACCTCGTCCTTTCGCCCTTTCTTGTCCTTCTTCGGGGCCTTCTTCTGCTCGTCCGCCATGTCGTTTCGTCTCCTGCTTCGAGGGCCCCTCGGGACCGCAAGCCCTCGATCAGCCAACCTGTCAGAATCCGTGGAACCGCGAAGGGCCGGGCTAAATGCCCCAACCCGCGCGGCTAGTCAATGAACGCGTCGCAGCGCTTGCAGAACCGCTTCTTCTTCTCCCCGTCCATCCGGATGCCCACGCGCGACGGCTTGTCGCACTTCGGGCACACGACCATCACGTTCGCCAGGTCGATCGTCCCCGGCTTCTCGATGATTCCGCCCTCGGGGTTCTGCTGGGACTTCCTGAGGTGACGCTTGACCAGCCTGAGCCCCTCCACCCGGACGCGGCGCTTCTCGCGGTCGATCGCCAGCACCTTGCCGCGCTTGACCGTCTGGGTGCGCTCGGCGCCCTTCATCACCTGGACCGTGTCGCCAACCTTGAGCTTCTGCATCGTGTTCTCCTGATTCGTCCGCCGCCGCGGCCCCGAAGATGGCGTTAGAGCACTTCCGGCGCGAGCGAGATGATCTTCATGAACTTCCGGGCGCGGAGCTCGCGGGCGACCGGCCCGAAGATGCGGGTGCCGATCGGCTCCATGTCCTTGTTGATGAGGACCGCAGAGTTCCCGTCGAACTTGATGAAGCTGCCGTCCGGCCGACCGAGCTCGCGCTTGGTCCGGACGATCACGGCCTTGGCCACGTCGCCCTTCTTCACCTTGGAGTTGGGCAGCGCCTCGCGGACGGACACCACGATGACGTCGCCGATCGACGCGTACTTGCGCTTCGACCCGCCCAGCACCTTGATGCAGAACACCTTCTTGGCGCCCGAGTTGTCAGCAACGTCGAGCACGGTGGTCATCTGAATCATGTCGAAATCCTCGTCCCTTCATCGCGGCCGGCCCGTCGCCGGCGCGGCTCAAACGCCCTTGGTCCGCTCAATCACCTCGACCACCCGCCACCGCTTGTCCTTCGACGTGGGCCGGGTCTCGGCGATCCGGACCTTGTCCCCCTCGTTGATGGTGACCTTCTTCGGATAGTCGTGGTCCTCGGCGTGCGCCTTGTACTTCTCGCGCCGGTTGACGATCTTCCCGTACTTCGCGTCGGCGGTACGGCGCTGCACCGTCACCACCACCGTCTTCTGCATCTTGTTCGAGGTGACGATCCCGATGCGGGTCTTGGGGCGGCCGCGGCGGGCCTGCGCCGTCGGGGTGGTCTGCGTGGTCTCTGCCATGATCGTGTCCCTTACCTGGCCGCCCTGGCGGCCCTCTCCTTCTCGGTGAGCACACCCAGGATCCGCGCGAGCTCGCGCTTGTGCGCGGTCCGCTCATGCGGGTTGTCCAGCGTGCCGGTGCGCATCTTCATCCGGTCCTGGAACAGCGTGGCGCGGGTCTCCTCCGCGCGCCGCTTGAGATCCTCGATGCTCAGCTCTCTCAGTTCCCTGGCGGTGGCCATGGTGTGTTCTCTCCTGCCCTCCTAGAGGGACTGCTCCTCGCGGCGGACGATGCGGGTCAAAACCGGAAGCTTCGCCTGGGCCAGCTTGAACGCCTCGCGCGCAACCTCGTCGCTCGTGCCGTCCATCTCGTAGAGCACGCGGCCGGGCTTCACGACCGCCACGTAGTACTCCACGTTGCCCTTGCCGGTACCCATACGGGTCTCGGCCGGCTTCTTCGTGATCGGCTTGTCGGGGAACACGCGGATCCAGATCTTCCCGCCGCGCTTGATGTGGCGGGTCATGGCGATACGCGCCGCCTCGATCTGACGGGAGGTGATCCACCCCGGCTGGGTGGCCACCAGGCCGACGGTCCCGAAGGCGATGGTGTTGCCCCGGTGCGCCGTCCCCGTCGTCCGGCCCTTCTGCATCTTGCGGAACTTCGTACGTGCTGGCTGAAGCATCTCTCTGACCTCAGTGGGCGGCGCTGTGGGCCGCCCCGTCCTCGACTCTCTGTTGCCCGCCCCGGCTCCTGGGGCACCGGCAGGCCGGTCTGCTCACTCCTCACGACCGACCACGAACGGCTGTCACTTCGGCATTCCGGGGGCACCCGCCTTGCCCGGCAGAACCTCGCCCTTGCAGATCCACACCTTGCAGCCGATGGTGCCGTAGGTGGTCCGGGCGATCGCGTAGCCGTAGTCGATGTCCGCGCGCAGCGTGTGCAGCGGCACCCGGCCCTCGCGGTACCACTCGTAGCGCGCCATCTCCGCTCCGCCCAGGCGGCCCGAGCACGACACGCGGATCCCCTTGGCGCCGAACTTCATCGCCGTCTGGATCGCCTTCTTCATCGCGCGGCGGAAGGCGATGCGGCGCTCGAGCTGCGTGGCGATGTTCTCCGCCACCAGCTGCGCGTCGGTCTCCGCCTTGCGGACCTCGACGATGTTGAGGAACACCTCGTTCGAGGTGAAGCGCTGCAGGTCCTTCTTGATCGTCTCGATCCCCGCGCCCCGCTTGCCGATGACGATCCCCGGCCGGGCGGTGTGCACGTTGACCTTGACCTTGTTCGCCGCGCGCTCGATCTCCACGCGCGAGACCCCGGCGTGCCCGAGCGTCTTCTTCACGAACTCACGGATCTTGAGGTCTTCGTGCAGCCACTTCGCGTAGTTCTTCTGCTCGAACCACTTCGAGTCCCAGGTCTTGATGACCCCGAGGCGGAACCCGACCGGATGAACTTTCTGACCCAAGGTTTGCTCCTGATTTCCTGAACGGGTTGGCTACTTCCGCTTCCCTTCGGCCAGCGTGACGTGGACGTGGCTGGTCTTCTTGTGGATCGGGGTGGCCCGGCCCATCGCCCGCGGCATGTACCGCCGCTGGGTCTGCGCCTGGTCCACGCTGATGTGCTTGATCACCAGCGCGTCCACGTCCACCTGCCCCTTCGACTTGTCGGTCGCGTTCGCCACCGCGCTCTTGATGAGCTTGGACAGCGGCCGCGCCGCGGCCTTCTTCGTGAAGCGGAGGATGTTGAGCGCGTCGCCCACCGGCTTGCCCCGGACCAGAGTGGCCACCAGGGCGACCTTCCGCGGGGCCATGCGCAGATGCCTCAGGTGCGCTGTCGCTTCCATGTGTCTCTCCCTATCCCTTCAGGCCTACTTGCCCGGCGCCTTGGCGACCTTCTTCTCCGCGGAGTGGCCGCCGAAGGTGCGCGTGGGCGCGAACTCGCCCAGCTTGTGACCGACCATGTTTTCGGTGACGTAGACCGCGATGAACTTCCGGCCGTTGTGCACCATGAACGTGTGCCCGACGAACTCCGGCACGATCGTCGAGCGCCGCGACCAGGTCTTCACCGGCTGTTTCTTCCCGCCCGCCGCCATCGCCTCGATCTTCTTAGCCAGATGGTGGTCGACGAACGGGCCCTTCTTGATGGAACGCGCCATGTCCTGGGTTCTCCTACTGGCTGCGGACGCCCGAGCGCCGCTTGGCAACGATGAACTTGTCGGTCCGCTTGTTCACGCGGGTGGTGAGCCCCTTGGTCTTCTTGCCCCACGGCGACACCGGGTGCGGGTTGCCCTGTCCGGACTTGCCCTCGCCGCCGCCGTGCGGGTGATCGACCGGGTTCATGGCCAGGCCGCGGACGGTGGGGCGGATGCCCAGCCACCGGGTCCGGCCCGCCTTGCCGATGCGGACGATCTCGTGCTCGATGTTCCCCAGCTGGCCGATGGTGGCCCGGCACTCCACCAGCACCTTACGTACCGCGCCCGAGGGCAGGCGGACCTGCGCGTGCCGGCCCTCCTTGGCCATCAGCTGACCCCACGACCCGGCGGAGCGGATCATCTGGGCGCCGCGGCCCGGCTTGAGCTCCACGTTGTGGATCACCGTGCCGACAGGGATGTTCTGCAGCGGGAGCGCGTTGCCCGGGCGGATGTCCGCCAGTTCGCCCGCGTGGACGGTGTCACCGACCTGCAGGCCCACCGGCGCGAGGATGTAGCGCTTCTCCCCGTCCGCGTAGTGCAAGAGCGCGATGTTGGCGGTGCGGTTCGGGTCGTACTCGATCGCCGCCACCTTCGCTGGGATGCCGTCCTTGTCCCGCCGCTTGAAGTCGATGATCCGGTAGCGGCGCTTGTGCCCGCCGCCCTGGTGCCGCCGGGTGATGTGCCCGTGGACGTTGCGGCCGCCCGTCTTGCGCAGGGGCGCGGTGAGCTTCTTCTCCGGCCGGTCCCGGGTGATCTCGGCGAAGTCCGAGACCGTCATCAGACGGCGGCCGGCGGACGTGGGCTTGAACTTCTTGAGTCCCATGGTGGTGTCCTCTTCGCGTGCCTGTTAGGCCGCGCCTCCCTCGAAGAGCTCGATCTTGTCGCCCTCCTTCAAGGTGACGATCGCCTTCTTGAAGTTGGGGCGCTTGCCGATGTTGCGGCCGATCCGCTTCACCTTCCCGCGCATGATCGAGGTGCGCACGCCGGTGACACCGACGTTGAACTGCGCCTCCACCGCGCGGCGGACGTCGATCTTCGTGGCCCGCTGGTCGACCAGGAACGAGTACTGCCGGTACTTCTCGCGGGCCTTGTCCAGCTTCTCGGTGATGATGGGCCCCTTGATCACATCGTGCAGGTTCATGACAGCGCCTCCACCAGCGCCTGCGCCGCGGCCTGGGTGAGCACCACGCTCTGGTGACGGAGGATGGACTCCACGTTGATCCCCTCCGGCGGGAGCACGTCGAACTTCGCCAGGTTGCGGACGGCCCTGTGCACGCCGGTGTTGGACTTGAGGTCCACGACCAGCGCATTGGTGAGCTTGAGGCGCCGGGTGAGCGCCTCGAACGCCTTCTTCGTCTTCCCGTCGGAGACGAACTCGTTGAGGATGACGAGCTCGTTCTCACGCGCGCGCTGCGAGAGCGCGACGGCGATCGCCCCGCGGCGCACCTTCCGGGGCGGCCGGTACGAGTAGTCGCGGGACTTGGGGGCCATCGCCTTGCCGCCACCGACCCAGTGGGAGGCACGGATGGAGCCCTGACGCGCGCGGCCGGTGCCCTTCTGCTTCCAGGGCTTCTTCCCGCCGCCGGAGACGAGCGAGGAGTTCTTCACGCCGACGGTGCCCTGGCGGCGGTTGATCGCCTGGAACTTGGCGGCTTCGTACAGCAGGTGGTCGTTCTGTTTGGCCGCGAAGACGGAGTCGGCGAGGTCGATCTCACCCACCTTCTTGCGATCCAGATCTACGACGTCGAACTTGGCCATGACGTATCTCCGAGTCGTTCCCGGGTGGGCGACTAGCTCTTGATCTCCACGTCCACGCCGGCCGAGAGGTCGAGCTTCATCAGCGCGTCGAGCGTCTGCTGGGTGGGCTCGAGGATGTCCAGAAGCCGCTTGTGGGTGCGGATCTCGAACTGCTCGCGGGACTTCTTGTCCACGTGCGGCGAGCGCAGGACGGTGAACTTGTTGATCCGGGTGGGCAGCGGGATCGGTCCCGCGACGCGAGCGCCGGTGCGGCGGGCGGTCTCGACGATCTCCCCAGCGCTCTGGTCCAGGAGCTTCGCGTCGTACGCCTTGAGCCGGATGCGGATCTTCTGTGTGGCCATGCCGTGTGTCCTCACGTGCCTTCGATCCAGCCGCGCGTCCCGACAACCCGCCGACGCCGACTTCTTCGGCGGAAGCGTTGGGCTCCTGGTTGTCAGAGAGCGAGCTGGTTACTGCCTGCTGACTGCGGGGGCGCGGCTTCTACGACACCCGTTTGGGGATTGCAACTACTTCGTTCGCGGTTCCATTTCTCCGGTCGTTTTCGGCTTCGGCCACCGCAGTGCCGGCGCCAGCGTGGTCCGTCGTCCCCGGTGAGGAGTGGGTAGACGGATGCTCCGGCCCCTACGGGGCCTCCGCATGGGACCCGGTCAACCCTCCTGACTGCCCAGCGGACGGGGCCGCAGGCACCGGGAGCCCACTCGACTCACCACTCACCCGCCACGACGGACCACGTTCGTGGTCGGCCGTGCGGACGCTCATGCTTCAGCGGTGGATCAGCTGGTCCTGCAGGTGCTGCGGCAGCGGCGCGTAGTGGCTGAATTGCATGGTGTACGTCGCCCGGCCCTGGGTTTTCGAACGCAGGTCGGTGGCGTAGCCGAACATTTCCCTGAGCGGGACTTGCGCTTCGATCGCCTGCAGACCGCCGCGCGGGTTCATCGCGTTGATCTTCCCGCGCCTTGCGTTGATGTCCCCGATCACGTCGCCCATGAAGCTCTCGGGCGTCACGATTTCGCACTTCATGATCGGCTCGAGCAGCGTGGGCCCCGCAGCGTTGCACGCGGCCTTGAACGCCATCGACGTCGCGATCTTGAAGGCGATCTCGCTCGAGTCCACCTCGTGGAAGCTGCCTCCCAGCAGCTCCACCTGGATGTCCACCATGGGGTAGCCCGCAAGGACGCCCGACCCCATCGCTTCGGTCGCGCCCTTCTCGATCGCCGGGATGAACTCCTGCGGGATCACCCCGCCGGTGATCTTGTTCTCAAACGTGAAGCCCTTGCCGGGCTCGTTCGGCGACACCCTCAGCACCACGTGCCCGTACTGGCCCTTGCCGCCCGACTGGCGGACGTACTTCTCCTCGGCCTGTGCGGACCGCGTGATCGTCTCCCGGTACGCCACCTGCGGCTTGCCCACCTTGGCGTCGACTTTGAATTCCCTCAGCAGCCGGTCGACGATGATCTCGAGGTGCAGCTCCCCCATCCCGGCGATCACCGTCTGCCCGGTCTCGGCGTCGGTGCGCACCCGGAACGACGGATCCTCCAGCGCCAGCTTCTGCAGTGAGTTGGCCAGCTTCTCCTGGTCCACCGTCGTCTTCGGCTCGATCGCGATGTCGATCACCGGATCGGGGAACTCCATCTTCTCCAGCACGATCGGGTGCTTCTCGTCACAGAGCGTCTCCCCGGTGACCGTGTTCTTCAGCCCCACCACCGCGCAGATGTCCCCAGCGAAGCACTCGGAGATCTCCATCCGCTTGTCCGCCGCCATCTGCAGCAGCCGGCCCACCCGCGACTTCGTCTTCTTCACCGAGTTGTAGACGGTCGACCCTGCGTCCAGCCGGCCGGAGTACACGCGGATGAACGTCAGCTGCCCGGCATGCTGGTCGTTCATGATCTTGAACGCCAGCGCGCTGAACGGCGCCTTGTCGCTCGTCTCGCGCGTCTCTTCCTTCCCGTCGGGACCGTGGCCCTTCACCGGCGGCACGTCCAGCGGCGAGGGCAGAAAATCCACCACCCCGTCCAACAACGGCTGCACGCCCTTGTGCTTGAACGCGGATCCGCAGAACACCGGGAACAGCTTCAGCGAGATGGTTCCCTTGCGGATCGCCGCGCGCAGCTCGTCCTCGGTCAGGTCCTGACCCTCGAGGTACTTGTTGGTGAGCGCCTCGTCCTGTTCGGCGGCCAGCTCCACCAGCCGGCTCCGCCACTCCTCCGCCTCGGCGCGCAGCTCGTCCGGGATCTCCTCCACCAGGACCTTCGACCCCTGCTCGGCGTCGGGGAAGCTCAGCGCCTTCATCCGCACGAGGTCGATCACTCCCTTGTGCCGGTCCTCGGTCCCCCAGGGCAGCTGCATCACCACCGGCGTGGCGTGCAGCTTCTCGCGGATCGACTGCACGGACATGAAGAAGTCCGCGCCGACCCGGTCCATCTTGTTGATGAAGCAAATCCGCGGCACCCGGTACCTGTCCGCCTGTCGCCACACCGTTTCGGACTGCGGCTCCACGCCGTTCACGGCGTCGAACAGGGCGATCGCCCCGTCCAGGACGCGGAGGCTCCGCTCCACCTCGATGGTGAAGTCCACGTGCCCCGGCGTGTCGATGATGTTGATCCGGTACTTCTGATCGCGCCGGGTCCAGAAGGCGGTGATCGCCGCGGACGTGATGGTGATGCCGCGTTCACGTTCCTGCACCATCCAGTCGGTCGTGGTGGTGCCCTCGTGGACCTCGCCCATCTTGTGGATGGTGCCCGTGTAGAAGAGCACGCGTTCGGTCGTGGTCGTCTTGCCGGCATCGATGTGCGCCATGATGCCGATGTTTCGGTAGCGCTCGAGGGGGGACTCGCGGGGCATCGGAATTGGACCTCGTGATGTCTTCGGAAAATGCGAACGGCCGCCGGACCCGGGCAGGTCCGCGCGGCCGCTTGGTGACACAGATGGAGGGCGACTACCAGCGGTAGTGCGCGAAGGCCTTGTTGGCCTCGGCCATCTTGTGCGTGTCCTCGCGCTTCTTCACCGCGTTGCCACGGTTGTTGGCGGCGTCCATGATCTCCCCCGCCAGCTTCTCGCGCATCGTCTTCTCGCCGCGCGACTTGGCGTAGTCGATGATCCACCGCATCCCCAGCGCCACGCGGCGGTCCTGACGGACCTCCACCGGCACCTGGTAGGTGGCGCCACCCACGCGGCGGCTCTTCACCTCCAGAACCGGCTTCACGTTGTCCAGCGCCTTCTTGAACGTCTTGAGCGGATCCTCCTTGGCGCGCTCCTCGACCAGGGCCAGGGCGCCGTAGCAGATCTGCTCGGCGGTGGACTTCTTGCCCTTCCGCATCAGGTCGTTGATGAACTTGGAGATGAGCCGGTCCTGGTACTTCGGATCCGGGTTGATCTTGCGCTTCGCTGCAACGCGACGACGGGGCATTTCTGAATCTCTCTCGTGGGTGAAGTCTTAGCTCGGGCGCTTGGCGCCGTACTTGGAGCGGCCCTGCTTGCGCCCCTGAACGCCGACCGAGTCGAGGGTGCCGCGGATGATGTGGTAGCGCACGCCGGGCAGGTCCTTGACGCGGCCGCCGCGGATCATCACCACCGAGTGCTCCTGCAGGTTGTGGCCCACGCCCGGGATATAGGAGGTGACCTCGATCCCGTTGGTGAGGCGGACGCGCGCGACCTTGCGCAGCGCCGAGTTCGGCTTCTTCGGGGTGGTGGTGTACACGCGGGTGCAGACGCCGCGCTTTTGCGGGGACTGCCTCAACGCGGGGGACTTGCCCTTGTACTTGAGCTTCTCGCGGCCCTTGCGAACCAGCTGGCTGATCGTCGGCATTTCCTGACCTGAAAAAAGGGGCGGCTCACCTATCCCCAAGCGACCGCCGTGTCAAGCAGTGTGGGACACAACGGGGAGCCGGGACGGGACATCCGACCTCGTCAGAGGTCGGCGACCATCACGATCGCGTCCTCGCCCTCGTCGACGTAGTAGTTCGGCCGCACCCCGACCGCCCGGAAGCTGAACGCCCGGTAGAGCGCGAGCGCCGGCTCGTTGCTCCGCCGCACCTCCAGCGTGGCCATCGAGCACCTGTGCGCCCGGCCGTCCGCCAGCGTCTTCTCCAACAGCGCGCGCGCCACCCCGCGGCGCCTGTGGGCGGGGTCGGTGGCGAGGTTGAGGATGTGCAGCTCGTCGTGCACCAGCCAGTAGATGAGGAACCCGAGGATCCGCGGCCTGCCGTCCGGCCCCACATCCTCCGCGAGCAGGATGGTCGACCAGTCGTGGGTCATCTCCCGCTTGAACAGCTCGGGCGACCACGGGTGAGCGAACGCGCGGCGCTGCAGCTCCAGCACCTCGTCCAGATCGCGCGGATGCATCCGCCGCAAGGTCAGCGTCCCCGCCTCGTCGGCCAGCTTCCTCACTCCGCGTCCTTTCCCGCCCCCTGGGCGAACGGCGCCACCCGGCGCACCTCGTGGGTCCTGCGGAGCTGCGCGAGCTCCGCATCCACCAGCTGCTGCGCGCGCTCTCGGTAGAGCTTCTCGCGCAGAAGCGGGCGGACCTCTTCGAACGTCCCGGAGAACTCCCCCCGGTGCTCGTCGAAGTAGCGCTTCACCTCCGAATCCGCCACCTGGGCCCTCAACCGAACCTTGCTGTCGATCACCCTGGCCGCCCGGAGGTGCCGCTCGAGGACGCGCTCCAGCGCCTGGATGTCCGCTTCATGGCGGGCCAGGAACGTCTTCAGCGCCGCGTCCGACCCGAGCTCGTCGCGGAAGGCGCGCAGCGCCGCGTCCACCTCCGCCGGCTCCACCCGCCAAGCGCCCAGCACCTCCGCCTCGCCCGCGAGCAGGCGTTCGTTGATCGCGTTCTCCAGCGCCCGCCGCAACGTCTCCTCGTCCAACGGTTCGGTCGCGGCCCGCACCGCCCCGCGCTGGATCAGCGCCACCCGGGCCTCGAAGTCGAGCCCGCTCAAGGTGATGACCTCCGGCGGCGGCCCGCCCTCGGCCCCCGAGGTGCTCCGGCTGGCGCTCCCGGCGCGCAGCTGCACCACCGCCACCACCCGGTCGATCACCCCGCCCGGCGCCTGGCCTGCCTCCGTGCCGCCTGCTCCGCGGGCAGCCACCGCACACAGGCCCACCGCACACGCGAACGGGAACAGGATGCGGCGGTGCGGGCTCACGGGTGTCAGACGCCTCTCGGTGCGCAGGTTATACATTCCGGGCGGGCCCGGGCACGCCGGCCGCTGGCGCAAAAGGTCAGGCTGGTTACGTTCCCACTGCCCATGGCGGAAGACCTCTACACAGTGCTCGGCGTCGGACGGGGGGCCACGGACGCGGAGATCAAGAAGGCGTACCGCAAGGCCGCGCGGAAGTACCACCCGGACGTGAACCCGGGGGACAAGAAGGCCGAGGAGGAGTTCAAGAAGGTGAACGCGGCCTTCGAGATCCTCTCGGACCCGAAGAAGCGCCGACTGTACGACGAGTTCGGCGAGGACGCGGCGAAGTTCGGCTTCGACGAGAAGAAGGCCGAGGCGTTCCGGGCCTACCGCGCCGCCGGTGGAGCGGCGGGCGGGATGCCGTTCGGCGGCGCCGAAGGCGTCGATCTGGGCGATCTGTTCGGGGAGATCTTCGGATCGCCCCGCGGCCGCGCCGGACGCAGCGGCTTCCCGTTCGACTTCGAGGGCTTCGGCGGCGAGCCCCAGCCCCGGGTGACCCGCGGCGAGGATCTCACGGCGAAGACCACGCTGACGCTCGGCGAGGCGGTGCTCGGCACCGAGCGCTCCCTCATCGTCAACCGGCCCGGCCGCTGCCAGAAGTGCCAGGGCCAGGGGACCTTCGGGCCGGTGTCCACCTGCCCCACCTGCGGCGGCTCGGGGCGGACGCGCAGCGGCTTCGGCCCCCTGCAGGTGAATCGGACCTGCCCCACCTGCGGCGGGAGCGGCAAGGCGGCCCAGATTTGCCCCAACTGCGGCGGGGAGGGCCGCCTCCCCGAATCCCAGCGCGTGACGGTGAAAATTCCTCCGGGCGTGCAGACCGGATCAAAGGTCCGGGTGGCCGGCCAGGGGGCGGC
>JADGHL010000238.1 GCA_019686135.1 Myxococcaceae bacterium
CCAGCGTCGCCAGCTTCTTGAACAGCGCCGCGTCTTCGCGCCGCGCCTTGAGCGTCGCGCACAGCCGCTCGGCGCCCCGGATCGACTTCGGCCACTTCGTGACGTCGTCGTCGATCCGTTCGAGGTGCTCGAACCCGGCCAGAAGCGCGGCCGCGCTCTTCTGGCCGAAACCCGGAAGGCCGGGGATGCCGTCCGCGTCGTCGCCGATGAGCCCCAAAAGATCGGGGATCGACTCCGGGCCCACGCCCCACTTCGCGCGCACGCCCGCCTCGTCCACCTCCTTCTCGCGCTGGCGATCCACCAGCACCACCTTCGTGCCGCGCACGCACTGCATGAGATCCTTGTCCGAGGAGAGGATCCGCACCTGATCGACCCGGTCCGCCCAGCGCGCGGCGGCGGTGGCCAGCGCGTCGTCGGTCTCGTACTCCTTCATCGACCACACGACGACGCCCAGCGCGCGGATGGCGTCCTCCGCCTCGTCGAACTGCGCCCCAAGCTCCGGCGGCACGCCCTCGTCGGTCTTGTAGCCGTCGAACAGGTCGTTGCGGAACGATCGGATCGGGTTGTCGAAGGCGACCGCGATGTGCGTGACCGCTTCTCGCTCGTCGTGGAGGAGGCCGAGGATGGACGATGCCAGGCCGACGGTGGCCTTGAGGTCTCGCCCGTCCGGCCCCCGGTGGGGCGGGCGCTTCGAGAAGTGCGCCCGGAACAGCTCGAGCGTGCCATCGACGAGATGCAGTCGGGTCATGGGAGACACCTTATCGGTCGGATGGAGCCTCCTCATCCAGGAGTGAGGGCCGCGGGAACCCGACTGGAACGGATGCCCCGACGTTGGTACTGGGGAGCCGGGTGAACGCGCTCAGCCCCCACAACCCGGACGAGCGACTCCGGCTGCTCATCCGCCACCACGGCGTGGAGACCGTCTCCTTCCAGGCGCTCGAGCGCGGCGTGCAGGTCTGGCACGGGCCGAACGGCGCGGTGGGCTACGTGGACACCGGCGCGGCGTGGGTGAGCGCCGGGGCGCCCTTCGCGCCTCCGAAGTTGCGGAGCCTCGTCGCCCGCAATTTCTTCAAGGCGGCCCGGCAGGAGGGCCGCCGGGTGTGCTTCTGCGCGGTGGAGAGCGCGTTCGATCCCGAGGGCCGCTTCAACGCGGTGCAGATCGGCGCGCAGGCGTATTGGGACCCGCGCGCGTGGGCCGCGACGCTGGCCTTGACCACCTCGCGCAGCCTCCGAGAACAGCTCCGGCGGGCGCGGGCGAAGAAGGTCGTCGTGCGGCGGGTCGGGCCCCACGAGCTCGTCGAGGGCACGCACCTGCGCGCAGCGGTCGATCGGCTGCTGGAGCGCTGGCTCGCCTCGCAGGGGATGCCCGCGCTGCGCTTTCTGCTCGACGTCCAGCTCTTCCACGCCGCGGAGGACCGCCGCATCTACGCCGCGCAGATCGGCGACGCGCTGGTGGGCCTGCTCAACGCCGTTCCCGTCTACGGCCGCGACGGCTGGTTCTTCGAGGACATCCTGCGCGATCCGCTCGCGCCCAACGGGACCACCGAGCTGTTGATCGACGCGGCGATGCGGCACGCGGCGGAGGAGGGGAATGCTCACGTCACCATGGGGCTGGTCCCGCTTGCCGGGAACGTGCCGTGGTGGATGAAGTCGGTGCGCCTTCTGGGCAACCGCCCCTACGACTTCGACGGGCTCAGGCGCTTCCGCGAGAAGCTCAAACCCCAGGGCTGGGAGCCGGTGTTCGTCCGCTACCCGGACGGGCAGACTGCGCTCTCTGCGATCTGGGACACGCTGACGGCGGTGACCGGCGGCTGTCCGTTCGCGTGGGCCATCCGAGCGCGTTCGCACCGCTAGAGCCGGCGAGCACGAAACGGCAGACGGCAGGCGGTTCAACCGCCTTCGCCACTGCCGTCGTCGTAGTCCTCGTCGATCGGCTCTTCGTCGAAGTCCTCGCCTTCTTCGAGCGCCTCGTCGGAGAGCTCGTCGACCTCGAGATCGTCCCACTCGCCGCCGTTGAGCACCCAGTCGAGCGCGTGGTGCCGTTCGTGCGCCATCGACGTAGCCGCCTGCAAGTCCTCGTCGTCGAGCGCGCTCAGCGCCTTGCCGCGGAACGGGAAGTCTCCGCTGACCGGAGTGAGCAGCTTCGTCGCCGCCAGCTTCGCCGCCGCCTTGCGGCCGAGGAACCGCAACGCCTCGGCGGTGAGGCCCGCTTGACCGCCCTTCGACTTCGCCGCCTTCGCGTCGAAGCCGTCCTTCTCCAGCTCATCGAGGATCGACTCCACGTCGAATTCGAACTCCACGTCCTCGCCCGCCAGCGCCAGGCGCGCGCTGCTCTCCTGTTCGCAGCGCCACAGGTACGTCTCCCAGAGGTCGCGGTGACGCTCCAGCTCCTCGGAGGGCTTGACCGCCATCTGCTCGATGAACCCCGCGGTCGGCTTTTCCAACGGGAGACGGCCCAGCACCGCGTCCACTGTGGCCGGCTGGTCCACTGCAGGCAGCGGCGCCTGGCCCGCCGCCCACAGCAGCATCGCCAGCGCGTCCGTCGCCACCCACGCCAGGTCGAGATCCTCCTCCAGCCAGTCGCCCGGCTCGGCGGAGAGGAGGTCCTGCTCGAGGGAGGTGGCCACGTCCATGATGCCCTCGTCCTCGAGCCACTTCGTGAGCGCGGCCACTTTGGCGCGCGCCTTGTCCGGTGCGATCCGCTTTGCAGCGAGGTCGCGCTCGATCTGCGCGCGTTCCAACACGGCTCCCAGCGCGAGCATGCGCGAGGCGACCTGCTCGGG
>JADGHL010000025.1 GCA_019686135.1 Myxococcaceae bacterium
GATGGGGGACGCGGCGGCGGCGGCGGTGGCGGCGCGGGCGGTCCGTCGTTCGCCGTGTACCGGTTCAACTCCACCGTGACGATGACGGGGAACACGCTGACCGCTGGCGCTGGCGGCCCGGGTGGACCGGGCGGCATGCCCAACGGAAACGCGGGCAGCCCGGGCGCGTCGGGTCAGGTGTACTGATCCGGCTTTCGCGCCTGCCTGCCTGCCCCGGCCGGTCGCGGGCCGGGTACCATGGAGATCGATGCGCGCATGGCTTCTCCCGGTGGCGATGTTCTCGCTGGCGGTGGCCGGCGGGCTGTGCGCGTGCTCTGCGCCCGCGGAGTCTCCGGAAGCGGGCGGGCCCGCTCCGTCCGGGGACGCGGGCACCGTGGATCCGTGCGCGGACACGCAATCCGCCCCTGACGCGCCGCTGCGCCGGCTCACCCGCGACGAGTACGACCACACCGTTCGCGATCTGCTCGGTGACACCTCCCGCCCAGCGCGCGCGTTCCCGCCGGACTCCGAAGGCAACGGCTTCGACAACCAGGCGTCGTCCCAGGAGGCGTCGCCGGCTCTGGTGGAGGCGTACGCGGATGCGGCGGAGGCGCTCGCCGCACGCGCGGACCTCGCGTCGCTCCTTCCGTGCAGTCCCGCGGACATCGGGCCCGAGGCGTGCGGGCGCGCGTTCATCCAGCACTTCGGCCGGCGCGCCTTCCGTCGCCCGCTCACCGCCGACGAACAGTCCCGCTTCGAGGCGCTCTTCGATGACGTCCGATCCGCGGAGGGCTTCGACGCCGCGGCGCGGACGGTGATCGAGGTGATGCTGCAGGCGCCGCAGTTCCTCTACCGCATCGAGCTCGGCGGCGCGCCGGCAGAGGACACGGCGCGCGTCCGGCTCACCGGCTACGAGCTGGCCAGCCGGCTCTCCTACTTTCTGTGGTCGAGCATGCCGGATGACGCGCTCCTCGACGCGGCGGCGCGCGGCGAGCTCGACACGCCGGAAGGCATCGAAGCGCAGGCGCGGCGGATGCTGGCGGATGACCGGGCGCGCGAAATGGTCCGCCGCTTCGCCGTGCAGTGGCTGGGGCTCTCCCACTTCGACGACGTGGCGAAGGATCCGGTGCGCTACCCGGACTTCGCGGCAGTCAAGCCGCTGATGCAACAGGAGGCGGCGCTGTTCGTCGAACACCTCTCGCTCGACGGCACCGGCGATGCGTCGCGGTTGTTCACCGCCGAGTCCACCTGGGCCAACGACGCGCTGGCGCAGTACTACGGGCTGCCGCCGGTGAGCGGTGAAGCGTTCCGCGAGGTGTCGCTGAAGAAGAACGCGCGCGTCGGGTTGCTCACCCTCGGCGCGGTGCTGAGCCAGTACGGCAAGTTCGACCAGAGCTCCCCGGTTCTGCGCGGCAAGTTCGTGCGCGAGCGGCTTCTGTGCCAGTCCCTCCCGCCGCCGCCGGGCAACGTGGTGCTCGATCTGCCCCCGCCCAGCACCTCCACCACACGCGAGCGCTATAAGGCGCACGCGGCGAACCCGGCCTGTTCGGGCTGCCACGCGTTGCTGGAGCCGGTGGGCTTCGGGCTGGAACACTTCGACGGCGCGGGCCGGTTCCGCACCGAGGAGAACGGCTACCGCGTGGACGCGCACGGCGAGGTGATCTCCGCCGGGGACCTCGATGGTCCCTTCGAAGGTGCCGGGGAGCTCTCCGAGCGGCTCGGGCAGAGCAGACAGGTCAAGCAGTGCCTCGCACGGCAATGGTTCCGGTTCGCCGTCGGTCGCGGCGAGACCACGAGCGCGCCCGACCAGTGCGCGTTGAAGCGGGTGGACGCCGCGTTCGCCGCGTCGGGGTACGACGTGCGCGAGCTCCTCGTGGCGATCACCCTCACCGACGCCTTCGCGTACCGCCGCGCGATCGACTCCGGAGGTGCCCCATGACGCCGCTGTTGCGGAGGCCCCTCTCCCGGCGAACCGTGCTGCGGGGGCTGGGAGGCGTGGCGATCGCCCTGCCGTTCCTCGAGGTGATGCAGGCGCGTGCCGAAGGCGCGCCGCCGAAGCGGCTCATCCTTCTGTTCAGCGCCAACGGCACCGTCCCCGGCGCGTGGGCGCCGACCGGCGGCGAGACCGACTTCACCTTTTCGCCGATCCTCGAACCGCTCGCGCCGCACCGGAAGAAGCTGCTCGTGCTCGGCAACGTAGATCTGAAGGTGGCGTTCGACAGCCCGGGCATCGCGCACCAGCGGGGGATCGGCACGCTGTGGACCGGGCGCAAGCTGGACGACTCGCACCTGTTCGGGCTGGCGGGGTGGGGCATCGGCCCGTCGATAGACCAGGTGGTGGCCCAGGCGATCGGCGGCGCGACGCGCTTCGGATCGCTGGAGCTGGGCGTGCAGGTGTCCGACGACACGGTGGCCGCGCGGATGTGCTACGCCGGCCCCGCGCAGCCGTTGCCGCCCCTGGTCGATCCGCGCGCAGTGTTCGACCGTCTCTTCGGCAGCTTCGATGCGGATCCGAAGGTGGCGGCGGCGCGGCGGGCGCATCGCAAGAGTGTGCTGGATGCGGTCCGCGCCGAGTTCGCCGCCATCAGCAAGCGCGTGAGCGTCGACGACCGCCGCAAGCTCGACGCGCACGCCACCGCGATCCGTGATCTCGAGCAGCGCCTCGACGTGGTGTTCGAGCCCGGGCCTGCGTGCGCGAAGCCCGACGAACCTCCACCGCTGCCGCTCTCCGATCCGGCCAGCTTCCCGGCGATCACCGAGCTGCAGCTCGACCTGTTGACGATGGCGCTCACGTGCGATCTGACCCGGGTCGTCTCGCTGCAGTGGTCTCAGGCGGCCAGCCCGACCGTGTTCTCCTGGCTGGGCCTCACCGATCTGCACCACGAGCTTTCGCACCGCTCGGACTCGGACGCTCCCGCGCAGGCCGCGTTGATCGCCATCCACCGCTGGTACGCCGAACAGGTGGCGGCGCTCTTGACTCGGCTGGACTCCGTACAGGAGGGAGACGGCACGCTGCTCGACCACAGCCTCGTCGTGTGGGGCAATGAGATGGGGCACGGGAACGATCACTCGTACCTCTCCACTCCGTTCGTGCTCGCCGGCAGCGCGGGCGGAATCTTCAAGACCGGGCGCTACCTCGATCGCGCACACCAGTCGCACAACGACCTGCTCGTCACCTGCCTGAACGCCTTCGGCGTGCCTGTTAACACCTTCGGCGACCCGGCGTACTGCTCCGGGCCGATGAGCGGGCTGACCACCTGAGCCCCGGATGTGCGCGCGCGACCTCGATTGCGTCGCGCGGGCGGGACCGGCTAGACCGTGCGGACTTTTCGCAGGAGCTCCGCACATGAAGAAGGTCCTGATCGCAGTCGTGGTGCTGCTCGCCGTCCTCGCCGGAGTGATCGCCTCCCGTCCGAACACCTTCACCGTGTCGCGGAGCGGGACGATGGCGGCGCCCCCGGAGATCGCCTTCGCGCAGATCGCCGACTTCCACAAGTGGGACGCCTGGTCGCCGTGGTCGAAGATGGACCCGCAGATGAAGGTCACCTACGAGGGCACGCCGGGCACGGTGGGCTCGTCGTACGCGTGGAAGGGCAACGATGATGTCGGGTCCGGGAAGATGACCATCACCGGCCTGACCCCGCCCAGCGAGGTGAAGATCAACCTCGAGTTCCAGGAGCCGTTCCCCAGCACCAACGAGACGGTGTTCACCCTCAAGCCGAACGGCGCCAACACCGAGGTCACCTGGACCATGAGCGGCCACAACAGCTTCATGAGCAAGGCGTTCGGCCTGTTCATGGACATGGACAAGATGATCGGCGCTGACTTCGAGAAGGGCCTTGCGGCGATGAAGACGGTCGCGGAGGCGGAGGCGAAAAAGGCGGCGGAGGCGAAGGCGGCCGCCGAAGCCGCGGCTGCCGCAGCGGCTCAGCCTGCCACCGCCGAGGGTGACGCCGCGCCCGGCGCTTCACCGGCCGCAGAAGGGGATTCGGCCGCCGCGCCCGCTCAGGTGGCTGACGACACCATGAAGTAGGTTCCCGGCGCGTGAATCGTCTGGGCCGCCCCACTCCTCACGCTCGCGCCGCACCAGCTCTACGTCACCAGCCCGGCACGCGGCGGATCGATGACCAGACAACGCAGAGGGATCCTCGCCCTCCTCGGGTTGGTTGCGCGGGGCCTCGGTGGCTGGGCGTTCTTTCACCCCCAGGATCTGGGAAGACCGCCTCCTGATCGAGGCGCGAGCGGTGTACGCACCGCGCAGCCGGTCCGTTCACGCCGCGCCGGTGCTGGACGCGTCCTTCGGACAGTTCTTCCTGTCGGTGGCGAAGTCGCTCGACGAGGCGAGTCGGGACTTTCGCGCGCTGCCGGAAGACGTTCGGACGGGCTGTGCCGAGGTGTGGACGGGGCAGCGCCCCTTCGCGGATGCACCTTCTGAATTGTCACGGCGCGGGAGAGGGACCGCCACGAGCTCGATCCACCATGAGAGCCGGAGCTTCGACGACGTGCTGTGGGATGAGGCAGTGTTCTCCCAACTGGCCTTTGCCCGCGTGGCTCTGCTGTCGTCGGAGCTGAAGGAGTTTCCCGTCGAAGCCGCAGCGCTGGCGGACGTTCATCCGTCGAAGATCGAGGGCTGGAGCAGAATCCTGGTGGCCGCGAAGTGGCGCCACCTGCGACAGCATCCCGATCGCCTCGCGCAAGCGATGCAACTGCCCGAGCCGGATCGCTCGGGCGCGCTGACCCGTACCTGGGAAGAGTAGCGCAAAGGCGCAGCTGGATCTGGAGCGGGCCCTTCGGCGACATGAGGAAGTTCCACCAGCGCTATCTGCGCGGTCGGCACAGCATCGGTCTGCTCGTCGCCGTGGCCGAGGCGGGCCTCTACCGGTCCACCCACGGACGCTGGCCGACCCGGTCTGAGGTGATCGAGGCCGCAGCGGGCGCGGTCCCGCCCGGGATGACAGTCACAGTCGAAGCCGAGGGGCTCGTGCTCGGGTTGCCCGACGATGGCATTCATGGCGCGGTCGTCGTGAAAGCGTCCTCGGAGGCGGCGCGGTAGACACCGCACCGCCCGGCGCTCACGCTGCCACGAACTGACGCTCCACCAGGCGACGGTACAGCCCCTCCTGTTCCACGAGGCGGGCGTGCGTGCCGCTCTGGATGATCCTCCCGCCCTCGAGCACCAGCACCCGGTCGGCGCCGATCACCGTGGAGAGGCGGTGGGCGATCACCAGGGTGGTTCGGCCGTGCATCAGCCGCTCCAGCGCCTCCTGCACCAGGTGCTCGCTCTCCGAGTCGAGCGCGCTGGTGGCCTCGTCGAGGATGAGCAGCCGTGGATCCTTCAGCAGGGCGCGGGCGATCGCCACGCGCTGCTTCTGCCCGCCGGAGAGCTGGACACCGCGCTCGCCCACCAGCGTCCGGTAGCCGTCGGGGAAGCCGGTGATGAAGTCGTGGGCGTTGGCCGCGCGCGCCGCCGCTTCGATCTCCGCGTCGCTCGCGTCCGGCCGGCCGTAGCGGATGTTCTCTTCGATCGACGACGAGAAGAGGATCGGTTCCTGGGAGACCACGCCGATCTGCCGGCGCAGCCACTCGGGATCGAGCGTCCGCAGATCGGCCCCGTCCAGCAGGATGCGCCCTTCGTCCGGGTCGTACAGCCGGCCGATCAGCGCGGCGAGCGTCGACTTGCCGGCGCCCGAAGGTCCGACCACGGCCACCCGCTCGCCGGGCGCGAGCGACAGGTCGATTCCGCGCAGCACTGGCAGCTCCTTGCGCGTGGGATAGGCGAAGCCGACTTTTTCGAACGTCAGCCGCCCTTCGACCTTCGGGAGCGTGAGGCCGCCCGTCGGCGGGATGGCCGGCACGCGATCGATGAGCTCGAATACCCGCTCCGCCGCGCCGCCGGCCCGGTTGAAGTCCGCGTACAGCTCGGTGAGCGCGCCCAGCGAGAAGGCCACCATCAGCGTGTAGACCAGGAACGAGGTCAGCTCGCCCACGGTCATCCGGTCCGCGAACACCAGCCGGCCGCCGTACCAGAGCACCAGCACCGCTGCGCCCGAGGCGAAGAACGACGCCAGGCTCATGAAGGTGCTCGACGCGACGATGCGCTTCCGGGCGATCTCGAACGCGGTCATCACCGCCTCGCGGTAGCGCTTCGTCTCCGCGGCCTCCGCGGTGAACGCGCGCACGGTGCGGATGCCCGCGAGGCTCTCCTCGGCGATCTCCCCGGTCTTGCCCACCGCGTCCTGCACGTCGCGCGCGAGCTTGCGCACGCGGCGGCCGTAGATGACCGCGCCCAGCGCCACCGGCGGAACCACGCCCAGCATCAGCGCGGTGAGGATGGGCGAAGTGTAGAAGAGCAGGGCGATCCCGCCCACCACCGTGGCGAGGTTGCGCAGCGCCATCGAGATGTTCGCGCTCACCGCGCTCTGCAGCACGCTCGTGTCGGAGGACAGCCGGCTGGTGAGCTCGCCGGTGCGGCGTTGATCGAAGAAGGCGATCTCCTGGCGGATCAGGCTGGCGAAGAGATCGGCGCGGAGGCGGGAGACGACGCGCTCGCCGGTGGTGGCGAACAGGTAGAAGCGCCCGGCCACCGCGAGGGCCTGGACGCCGAAAATCACCAAAAGCCCGAGCGCGGCGCGGTTGACCAGCGCCTCGTCCTTCGCGGTGAGCGCGCCGTCGACGATCTCGCGGATCGCCTGGGGAAAGACGAGCCCCATGCCGCTCCCAAGAAAGAGGAACACCGTGCCCCACAAGAGGCGCTTCCACTCGGGCTTCGCGAGCGAGACGAGGCGCCGGAGGCTGGCAGCCCGGGCGCGGGCGGGCTTCTCGGTGGGACGGGTCTCCGAAGCGGTGGCCATGCGGCGCGCACACTAATGGTGTGGGGCGCCCGGCGCATCGGTTCGATCGTGAAAAAGCGTGAACTCAGCGCTGCCCGGGTGCCGGGTGCAGCACCGACCGTAACCCCGCGAGCCGTTCCTGGGCGCTGCGGCGCAGCGCGGCGATGCGCTGCTTCTCCACCGCCTCATCGACCGCCTCCACCAGGGTCTTCAGCGAGCGGAACGGCTTGGGCAGGTACGCGTCGGGCATCGCGCCGGAGGTGATCCGCTCGGGTGCGCCGGTCATCAGCACCACGGGCAGCGTGGGGTGGCTCGTGCGGATGCGGGCGATGAGTTCGAGGCCGCTGATGTCGCCGAGGTTCTTGTCGGTGAGCACGACGTCGAAGGCCCCGGCCTCCAACGCGGCCAGGCCCGCCTTCCCCGAGCCCGCCTGGACGATCTCGTGCCCTTCACGGTGCAGCACCGCCCACACGAGCTTGCGCACGCTCTCGTCGTCGTCGATCACCAGGATCCGGAGCGGAGCCGCCATGACGCCCGAGGTTAGGCAGCCGCCCGCGGGCGGCCACCGGGACGGAGGATGGAGAACGCGCTGTCACGCGGTGGACGGGAGCTCCGGCTGGCGCCGTCCCGCGGGGCCGGTTAGACGAGTGGGGATGATTTCCCCATTCGCCGGAGCACTCGTCGCCATGACTTTTGCCGCATCGTCCGGATCCGGATCGCCCGCCTCCGCGAAGGCGCCGCCGTCGCTCGTGGCAGAGGAGGACGCGTGGCACGCGCAGAGGATCGCCCGCCTCACCGCGGAGGATGGGTGGCTCACGCTCGTCGGGCTTCACTGGCTGGAGGAGGGAGACAACACCGCGGGCTCGGCGAAGGACGCGCAGGTGCCGCTGCCTGCGTCGTTGCCCGCGAAGTTCGGGAAGTTCACGCGCAAGGGTGAACAGGTGACCTTCACCCCGGCGCCCGGCGTCGACGTCACGCTCGACGGACGACCCTTCCGGGGCGGTGCGTTGAAGACCGATCGCCAGGGTGCGCCCGACGTCCTCCGGGCGGGCACGGTGCAACTGCTCGTCATCGTCCGCGGCGATCGCGTCGGCGTTCGGGTGCGCGACGCCGCTTCGGGGGTCCGTCGCCGGTTCCGGGGCATCGACCGCTTTCCGGTGAGCGCGGAGTGGCGGAAGGAGGCGCGCTTCGAGCCCGCGCCGAAGGGCACCACCGTCTCCATCACCAACGTGCTCGGGCAGGTGGAGCAGGTGCCGCTGGCAGGGGACGTCGTCCTCTCCCACGAGGGGAAGGAGTACCGCCTCGAGGCGGTGGAGGAGGACGGCGGGCTGTTCATCGTGTTCGGCGATCTCACCAACCGCGACACGACCTACCCCGCGGGCCGCTTCCTCCAGGCGGACGCCCCGAAGGACGGGAAGGTGATCCTCGACTTCAACCGCGCCTACAACCCGCCGTGCGCATTCACCGCGTTCGCCACCTGTCCGTTGCCCACGAAGAAGAACCGCCTCCCGTTCCGCGTCGAGGCGGGCGAGAAGCGGTTCGGCGATCACTCCTGAGTAGGGCTCCGGCTACTCGCTGTCGAGCGTCGGCCCGGAGCCGGCGGAGCCGAGGATCTGCTGCGACAGCATCAGGCTCTGTTCGCGCATCATCTCGAGGAGCGCTTCGCGCTTCTCGTCGGCGGAGGGCGGAGCCTCCACGGTCATCGAGGCCGCCTGGTCCTGGGCGACCCGCGAGGCGGACGCGGCGAGCTTCGCGGCGAAGCTGTTCTTGCCGGTGGGGGCGGGCGGCCGCGCCCTTTGCGCCAGCTCGGCGGTCTCTGACGGTACGAAGTGGCTGATCCGGTTGACGGGCACGGGAAACTCCTCGGTGGTCCGGGGAATTATCGCCGCGCGCGTAGCCGAAGTTGCAACTCAGCCCGGCTGCCCGGCGCGCGCTGCGCCGCCGACATCCCGCTCCCGTCCACGCCGCTGCGCCTCGCGTTCGATCGCCCGCAGCGTCTCCGGGATGGCCTTCTTGTTGGCCAGGTCCGCGACGAAGCCGGGCACCCAGCCGCCGGGATCCACGCGGAAGCGGTAGACGATGCGGCTCTTCCGCCCGTCCGCGGTCGGCGTGATGACCCACGAGCCTTCGTTGATCGTGATCCGCGTCACCCCGCTGCGTTCCGGGAGCGCGTCGGTGAGCGCGTGCCACGTCTGCCGGAAGGTGCCGGTGCCGTCCGCCCGGACGCTCTCCACCAGGGTCACCTCGGTGACGTAGTCGCGGGGAGCGGCCATCGGCGGATCGATGCGCGTGTAGACGCGGTCCACGTTCCCCGCGTGGTCGAGGATCCGCGCCTCGGTGACGTGCGGCATGAACTTCGGAAACCGCTCCGGATCCGTGAGCGTCGCCTGGAGGTCGAACGCGGGCGCATCGAGCGCGCCGGTGACCTCGTACTCATGAACGTCCGATCCGGGCACCTCCCGGGTCCGGATCGTGACCGGGCCTTCCAGCACGGTCCGCCAGGTTTCTTCGGCTATGGCGTGCGTTGCCCACAGCCCCACCGCCAACGCCAGTCCCGCCCCGACCCGCTGCGCCATGCAGCGACACGTTGCATGCGCCGGACCACGCGGAACCGGGCAGGGCGACACGGAGACTCATCGCGGCAGGGGAGTCGAACCGCACTTTCTACAGGTCTGCGCCTCCAAGGTGAGGATGCAGGCCCGCGGAAAAAATCCGACGACGGGCCGACTACTCACCACTCACCAGTTACTCCTCACTGTTGCGCCCGCCACCATGCAAGGAATTCGTCCCAGCTGATTTTGCCGTCGCCATCGGCGTCGACGACGGAGAGGCCCGCTTGAAGCACTTCGTCGTCCATCTCCATCCCCAGCGCTTCGCACAGCCGCGCGAATTCGGAGGCGTCGATGACGCCGCTCTTGTTGCGGTCGTAGTGCCCGAAGATCTCGCGGACCTCCTGGTACGGATCGTTCTCGGAGAACATCACCGTCTCGTAGATGCCGGAGACCTCCACCGCGTCCGCGGGCGGCGGCGGCGGGCCGGCATTCGCGGAGCGCGGCGCGCGCGGAGCGACCAGCTTCACTGCGGGCTTCTTCTTCGCCGCCGCGGCGCGTCTGCGTGAAGTGCGCGCGGCCGCCTTCCGGGCCGTCTTCTTCGGGGGCTTCTTCGGCGCCTTCAGGCGGGCGGCCTTCGCCGGCTTTCGGGTGGCCTTCCTGGCCGACCTCGCCGCCGGCCGTTTCGTGGTCCTTTTCTTCGCTGCCATCATCCTCTCCGGAATGGGCGCGCAGCATAGCCCCTGCGCATGAGAGGATGCGCGTATGGCCTACAAGCGTGATCCGGTGACCGCCCCGAGGCTGCGCGGAATGCCGCTTCGGCTGTTCGTCGAGACCCTGGAGGGGCCGCTCGGACGGAGCGTGCTCCGGAAGATCCTCAACGACAGCGGCTTCGGCCGCTTCCAGAAGACGAGCGCGGACGGCGCGCCGCCCGTGCAACTCAAGTTGCCCCATCCGCCCAACGCTCCGGCCTCCGAGCCGGATCGGCTGAAGCTGGCGGAGCAGGTGGCGGGCGAAGGGCCGTGGCCCACGCAGGAGACCGTGGCCGCGTTCGCCCGGGCCTACCGGAAGGGCGAGCTGACGCCGGTGGACGTCGCGCGGCGAGTGCAGGAGGGGATGGCGAAGCTCAAGGACCTGAACCTCTTCGTCGCGTCGGACCCGGAGGACGTGCGCCGCCAGGCCGAGGCCTCCGCCCGCCGCTTCGCCGAGGGCCGGCCGCTGAGCGTGTTCGACGGCGTGCCGGTGGCGGTGAAGGACGAGCTGGATCAGGTCCCTTATCCGACGACGGTGGGGACCTCGTTCGTGGGCAAGGCGCCGGCGACGCAGGATGCCACGCTGGTCGCTCGGCTGCGCGCGGCGGGCGCGGTGCTCATCGGCAAGGCGAACATGCACGAGATCGGCATCAACCCGATCGGCATCAACCCGCACTACGGCGCGACGCGGAACCCGTGGAACCCCTCGCGCATCACCGGCGGCTCCTCCAGCGGGAGCGCGGCGGCGGTGGCGAGCGGGCTGTGCCCGGTGTCGATCGGCGCGGACGGCGGCGGGTCGATCCGCATCCCCGCCGCGCTCTGCGGCGTGGTCGGGCTGAAGGCGACGTGGGGCCGGATCAGCGAGCACGGCGTGTATCCGCTCTGCTGGCACGTGGGCCACGTCGGGCCGATCGGCCGCACGGTGCGCGACGTCGCCGCGGCGTACGCGGTGATCGCCGGCGCCGATCCGCTCGACCCCGGCTCGCAGGCGCAGCCCTTCGTGGAGTTGGACGCGATGGCACGCGCGGACCTCTCGGGGATCCGCCTGGGGATCCACCGGCCCTACTTCGAGGACGCGGATCCCGACGTGGTGCGGGCCTGCGACGAGGCGGTCCGCGCGCTGGTGGCGAAGGGCGCGACGGTGGTGGACGTGCCGGCTCCGGACCTCAACACGATCCTCTGGCAGCACGCAGTCATCATCCTCACCGAGATGGTGACCTGCATGATGCCGGCGATCGACGAGGACATCCGCCGCTTCGGGCTGGACGTCCGCACCAACCTCGCCATCGGCCGCTATTTCTCCTCGTCCGACTACGTGCACGCGCTCCAGCACCGCCACAAGCTCACCCGCGAGCTCCTCGCGACGATGCAGAACGTCGACGCCATCGTCACCCCCACGACCGCCACCACCGCGCCGGAGATGCCGGAACAGGCGTTGCCGGAGGGCGAGTCGAACCTGGTGATGACGGACGGGCTGATGCGCTTCATCCGGCCGGCGAACATCACCGGGTTCCCTGGCATCGCCGTGCCGGCGGGGTACGACCGCCAGGGGCTGCCGGTGAGCCTCCACTTCATGGGCCGGCCCTGGGAGGAGGGGCTGCTCCTCCGGCTGGCCGCAGCGGTGGAGGAGGCGGTACCGCCGCGCACGCCGGCGCGTCAGGTGCGGCTGCTCGGGTAGCGCGCGCTACGACCGTTTGACCGCGAGCGGCGCGAACGCCTGGCTCACCGGCATCAGCGAGATCGTGTTGATGTTCACGTGGGCCGGGCGGCTCACCACCCAGGCCACCGTCTCGGCGATGTCCTCGGGGGTGAGCGGCGAGGTGGCCGCGTACACCGCGTCGGCGCGCGCCTGATCGCCCCGGAAGCGCACCGTGGAGAACTCGGTCCCGCCGGACAGGCCGGGTTCGATGTCGGTGACGCGGATGGCCGTCCCGAGGAGATCCGCCCGCAGGTTGAGGCTGAGCTGGCGCACGAACGCCTTGGTGGCTCCGTAGACGTTGCCGCCCGGGTAGGGGAACTCGCCGGCGATCGACCCGAGGTTCACGATGTGCCCGCGGTTGCGCCGCACCATCCCTTCGAGCGCCACCCGCGTGCAGTACAGAAGCCCCTTCACGTTGGTGTCCACCATCACGTCCCAGTCGTCGAGGCTGGCCTCGTGCGCGGGCTCGAGGCCGAGCGCGAGCCCCGCGTTGTTCACGAGCACGTCCACCTCGGCGAACTCCCGAGGGAGCTCCGCGAACACCCGCTTCACCTGTGCGCGATCGCGCACATCCAGAGGCACGGCCCAGAGCCGCTCGCCGAGCTCCTCGCGCAGGGCCGTCAGGCGCTCCTTCCTCCGCCCGGTGGCGATCACCCGGTGCCCGTCGTGGATGAACCTGCGCGTGATGGCGGCGCCGAACCCTGCGGTGGCGCCCGTGACGAAGACGATCATGCGCTGCCTTCTACCAGCCTACCGACGCGGCGTGGCCTGCGGCACGTTCCGCCAGCTCTGGGACTGGAAGTCGTTGAAGCTGTTGCGCCAGTCCTGCGGATCGAAGTTCTGTTGCGGCGCGTTCTGCCAGCTCTGGGACTGGAAATCGTTGAAGCTGTTGCGCCAGTCCTGCGGATCGAAGTTCTGTTGCGGGGCGTTCTGCCAGCTCTGGGACTGGAAATCGTTGAAGCTGTTGCGCCAGTCCTGCGGATCGAAGTTCTGTTGCGGCGCGTTTTGCCAGCTCTGGGACTGGAAGTCGTTGAAGCTGTCACGCCAGTCCTGTGGATCGGCGGGCGCCTGCGCGTACGCCCGCGCTCCGGCGCCCAGACCGGCGATTGTTCCCGCAACGACCCATGCGCGCATCCAGCGGCCCATGTCTCGAATATGGAGCGCGCCCGCTCCGGCCGCCGCTACGCCGCGCCCTTCGCCTGCTCCTTCGCCCAGGTGTCCTTCAGGGTCACGGTGCGGTTGAAGACCAGAAGGTCCGGCGTGCTGTCCTTGTCCACGCAGAAGTAGCCCAGCCGCTCGAACTGCATCCGGTCACCCGGCTTCGCCGAGGCCACCGAGGGCTCGAGTTTCGCCCGGACGACCTCCAGCGAGCTCGGGTTGAGGTTGTGGAGGTACGTCCAGTCGGGCGGCGCGTCCTTCGGCGGCTTCTCCGGTTCGGGGTGCGAGAAGAGCCGGTCGAAGAGCCGCACCTCGGCGTCGATCGCGTGCGCGGCGGAGACCCAGTGGAGCGTCCCCTTCACCTTGCGCCCGTCCGGCGCATCGCCGCCCCGGGTGGCGGGATCGTACGTGCCCTTCACTTCGATGACCTTGCCCGAGGCGTCCTTCACCACGCCGGTGCACTTGACGAAGTACGCGTAGCGGAGGCGGACCTCGGCGCCGGGGGAGAGCCGGAAGAACTTCTTCGGAGGGTTCTCCATGAAGTCCTCCTGCTCGATGTAGAGCGTGCCGGAGAAGGGGACCTGGCGCGTGCCGGCGGACGGGTCCTCCGGGTTGTTCACGCACTCCAGCATCTCGACGTGGCCCTCGGGCCAGTTCTCGATCGTCAGCTTGAGGGGCCGGAGCACGCCCATCACGCGCGGCGCTACGCGGTTGAGGTGGTTGCGCACCGCGTTCTCCAGCCGGCCGACGTCGATGACGCTCTCCACCTTGGTGACGCCGACCTCCTCCACCAGCGCCCACAGTGCCTCCGGCGTGTACCCGCGGCGCCGCATCCCCGCGATCGTGGGCATCCGGGGATCGTCCCAGCCGGAGACGTACCTGCCGAACACCAGCTCGCGGAGCTTGCGCTTGGAGAGCACGGTGTAGCTGAGCACCAGCTTGGCGAACTCGATCTGCTGCGGGTGATGGATGCCGAGCTGATCCAGGAACCAGTCATAGAGCGGGCGGTGGTTTTCGAACTCGAGCGTGCAGAGCGAGTGGGTGATGCCCTCGATCGAATCCTCGTTCCCGTGCGCCCAGTCGTACATCGGGTACACGTTCCACTTCCTGCCCTGACGGTGATGGGGCACGCGGAGGATCCGGTACATCACCGGGTCGCGCAGGTTCAGGTTCGGCGACGCCATGTCGATCTTCGCGCGCAAGACGCGCGATCCGTCCGGGAACTCGCCGGCCTGCATGCGTTCGAACAGGTCGCGGTTCTCGGCCGGAGAGCGATCGCGATACGGCGAGGGGCGTCCGGGCTCGGTCAGCGTGCCGCGGTACTCGCGGATTTGATCGGCGGTGAGGTCATCGACGTAGGCCTTGCCCTTGTCGATCAGCACCAGCGCCCACTCGTACATCTGCTGGAAGTAGTCGGACGCGTAGAAGAGCCGGTCCTCGAAGTCCGCGCCCAGCCAGCGCACGTCTTCGATGATCGCGTCGACGTACTCCTGTTCCTCTTTCGCCGGGTTGGTGTCGTCGAAGCGGAGGTTGAACTTGCCCCCGAACTCCTTCGCCATCCCGTAGTTGAGGATGATGCTCTTGGCGTGGCCGACGTGGAGGTAGCCGTTCGGTTCAGGCGGGAACCGGGTGTGCACGCGGCCGCCCCATCGGCCGGTCTTCATGTCCTCGGCGATGATCTGCCGGATGAAGTGCATCGGTTTGGCGGGCGGGGTCGCGGAGTCGCTCATGGCGTGCGGCATCTACCATGAACCACCGGGCGGGCCAGCGTCGTCCCGCCTTCTACAGGGCGCTCAGGTCGCAGCCGGACTCGAACCCGGTGGCGTCGAAGTCGGTGGAGAGGCTGCCCCGAAGCTCGCCCGCCGGGTCGAGCGGCCAGGCGGCCTCCACCCGAAGCGTGTGGTGTCCGCCGCGCCTGGGCGAGCAGTACTCGAGCACGTAGTACCGCCGCGCCTGCGCCGTCAGGCGCGCGGCCACCTGTGAGAACGCCTCGGAGAGTCCGTCCGCGCTGGTGGCGCTGAAGAAGCCGTCCCGCCCCAGCACGGAGAGCACCGTGCGATCGATCTCCCCGCCCAGGCCGACGGAGAAGACGCTGGAGGCGGTGTGTGCCACCGCGGCCTCCGCGTCCTCTCGGGACACGCGCGCGGCCTGATCCGTCCCGTCGGTGAACAGCACCAGCGCGCCCTGCTTGAGCGCGATGTCCGGTTCCGCCTGCAGCGCGGCGTCCAGGGTCGCCACGCCTTCGGTGACCGCGCCGTAGAGGTTGGTGGAGTCGTCCACGCAGCGCCAGCCGGCGCAGGTCCTGCGGTCGGCGAACCCGACGCACTGGGCGTTGGTGTCGCACTCGTGGACCTCCAAAGAATCCAGCCCGGCGGTGAGCGCGGCGCGATCGCCGGTGAAGCCCACCACCGGCGTCAGCTGCTTCTGGCCGTCGAAGGCGAAGATCGCCACCCGCTGCATCTCCGGATCCTCGGCGAAGACCCGGTCGAGGAAGACGTCCGCCGCCTTCCGCAGCTTCGGGTAGTCGCCGCTGCGAAGGACGCTGCCGGAAAGGTCCAGCAGAAGGAGCGAGTACAGCCGCATGTTCCTTCCGCGCGGGACGATCCGTTGCTGGCTCTCGAACGCCGAGACCGCCACGTCGTCCTCGTAGACCTTGAAGCGATCGGCCGTCAGCCCCGGCACCGGATCGCCGCTGCAGGTGTCCACGCTGAAGAACAGGGACACCCGCGCCGGCGGAGCCGTCGTGAACCCGTCGGGCTGCAGCGTCAGTTCGAGGCAATCGTCCGCATTCGCTCCATCGCCCCCTGGACCGCCCCGCGCACCGCAGGCGACGAGGACCAACATTTGCAACCCGGCGAGCACTCGGACGATCCGCATGTAGGAGAGGGTAGGCCTGCTCCGGAGTCGATCAACTTTCCGGCCACCTTCGACTCGGTCTTACTCGGAGTGAATAATCCGCCCCGATGTCGATTGACTGCGTGGTTCTCGACTTCGACGGGACATTTACCGACGTGGAGCGGGAGGCGGCGCCGTTCCAGCGCGTCTACCGGCAGTTCCTCGGCGAATTGCTCGGCCGGGACATCGCGGCAATGTGGGAGGAAGAGGAGGCGGTGATCACCGGGAAGCCCAGCGAGTTCGGCTGGCAGTTCGGCGGCAAGACCGTGGCGCCGGCCACGGCGGATCCGTACCTGCTCTCCACCGCGGTGACCCAGCGGATCTTCGACCGGCTGGGCCTTCTGCCGACGCTGGCCTGGCGCACGGAGATCTCCCAGGCGCTCTACCGCGAGGCGTACCGGCACTCCGGCTCGGCGTTTCGTCCCGAGGCACGCGAGGTGCTCGAGGCGCTGGTGGAGGCGCCGGCGCGCGTCTATGTGGTGACCAACTCCCACCCCGAGGTGGTGTCCCGGAAGCTGGATCTGCTCGCGCCGCGCGGCCGGGAGAAGGTCCTGGTCATCGGCGACGCGAAGAAGTTCGTCATCGATGACGCGGCGCCGATGGACGAACGCTTCGCCGCGGTTCCGGTCACGCGCAGTGTCCCGGGGCTGGAGACGCGGCCGGTTCACCTCCGGCGCGGTCGCTACTACGAGGCGCTGCGCGGCATCTGGACCGAGCTCGGTTCGGGCCCCGAGCGCACCCTGGTGTGTGGCGACATCTGGGAGCTGGACCTTGCGCTCCCCCAGGAGCTGGGCACCTTCGTCCACCTGCTCGAGCGTCCCACCACGCTCGACTACGAGCGCCAGGCGATCGCCGCCGCCGGTCCCCGCGGAGCCATCAGCACCACCCTGCGGGAGGTCGTCGCGCGGGTGCGCGAAGGATGAGCGGGCGCGGGGGCGAGGTGATAGACGCGCCCGCATGGCGTCGAAGAAGAAGCAGGTCAGCGCGCCGCGGCCGCCCTCGCCGAAGGTGAAGGAGCGCGCGGCGCAGGTGGTCCAGAGGCTCTCCCGGGCGATCCCGGATCCACATGTGGAGCTGCACTTCGAGAACCCGTGGCAGCTGCTCGTGGCGGTCATCCTCAGCGCCCAGAGCACCGACCGGATGGTCAACTCGGTGATGCCGAAGCTCCTCGAGAAGTGGCCGGACGCGCGGGCGCTCGCGGCGGCGCCGCAGGAGGAGGTGGAGGTGGTCATCAAGTCCACCGGCTTCTTCCGCAACAAGGCGAAGGCGATCCGCGAGATGAGCCGGATCCTCGTGGAGCGCTTCGACGGGCAGGTCCCGAAGACGATGGAGGAGATGCTGGAGCTGCCCGGCGTGGCGCGGAAGACCGCCAACGTGGTGCTCGGCGTCGCGTACAAGGTGGCGGCGGGAATTCCGGTGGACACCCATGCGATGCGCGTCTCGCAGCGGCTCGGGCTGACCCGCCACACGGACCCGGTGAAGATCGAGGCCGCGCTCTGTGCACTCTTTCCGCAGCGCGAATGGACCCGGATGGGCCACCGCTTCGTGCTGCACGGCCGGCACGTCTGCACCGCGCGGGCGCCGCGCTGCAGGCAGTGTCCGCTCAATGAAATCTGCCCGAGCGCCATGGAGGAACCGGAGGGCACCTGGCAGGCGCGCGCCGACGCGGAGGCGCGGGAGATGGAGTCCCGCGCCGAGCCCTTCCACCGCGCTGGCTGAACGCTCCGGGGTGCGCTAACCCGCGGCCATGGACCTTGGGCTTCGGGGCAAGTCCGCGCTGGTCACCGGCTCCAGCCGCGGCATCGGCAGAGCGATCGCAACGACGCTCGTGCGCGAGGGCGCGTCGGTGTGTCTGTGCGCGCGCGGGAAGGAGGCGCTGGACGGGGCGGCGCGCGCGCTGTCGGCGATCGCCGCCACCACCGGCGCGAAGGTCGCCGCGGTGTCGGCCGACGTCGCCACGGTGGACGGTGCGGCGCAGGCGGTGCGTCACACCGTGGAGCAGCTCGGGCGGATCGACGTGTTGGTGAACAACGTCGGCGGCTCGGGCAGGAGCGGGCCCTTCGACACCGTGGACCCGCTGCGCTTCGAGGAGGTCGTCCGCGCCAATCTGCTGTCGGCGGCGTGGACCAGCCGCGCGGCGGTGGACTGGATGAAGGACAACGGCGGCGGGGCGATCGTCCACATCGCCTCCCTCTATGGCCGCGAGTACGGGCCGTCCGCGGCCTACGTCGCCGGGAAGGCGGGCGTGATTGCCCTGGGCAAGGAGATGGCCATCGACCTCGCGCGGTACGGCATCCGCGTGAACACCGTGGCGCCGGGGTCGATCCTCTTTCCCGGCGGGTCGTGGGAGCGCCGCCAGAAGACCGAACCGGAGCGCGTGGCGAAGCTCTTGCGCGAGGAGCTGCCCTTCGGCCGCTTCGGCACGCCGGAGGAGGTCGCGGAGGTGGTGGCCTTCCTCGTCTCTCCGCGGGCGTCGTGGGTCACCGGCGTGTGCGTCCCGGTGGACGGCGGGCAGGGGCGGTCGCTGTAGATCCTTTCGGCGGCCCGGTCGTTTCTCCCCGCATCCGGAGGAGAAACATGAACCGACCTCTTCTTGCCGCCGTCCTCGCCGTCCTGACGCTCGCCGCGCCGGCCTTCGCCGAAGGCGACGCGCCACCCCGGCTCAAGAGGCCGCGCCTGGACGTGGTGTTCGCGATCGACACCACCGGGTCCATGGGCGACGAGATCGACGTGGTGAAGCAGCGCCTGCAGCAGATGGTGGCGGAGATCGGCGCGGGCCGGCCGAAGCCCGACGTGCGCTTCGGGATGGTGGCGTACAAGGATCGCGGCGACGAGTACGTCGTCCACCCGGTCCCGCTGTCGCGTGACGTGAACGCGTTCTACGCGGAGGTGCGCGCCCTCAGCGCAAGCGGCGGAGGAGACGAGCCCGAAGACGTGGCCGCCGCGCTCACCTGGGCCATCGACCGGATGAACTGGGACAAGGATCGCGAGGTCACCCGGTTGCTCTTTTTGATCGGCGACGCCGGCCCGCACCACTACCCGGGCGAGGCGTCGATGACGACGCTGGCCGCGCGGGCGAAGGAGAAGCGGATCAAGATCAACACCATCGGCTGCAGCGGCCTTGTGGGGGAGGCGGAGGAGGCGTTCCGCACGCTCGCGCTCCGCTCCGGCGGGAAGTTCGACGTGCTCACCTATCGGCAAATCGTCGCCACCGCGGATGGGCACAAGCGCACCGTCCTCACCCGCGGCGGCGAGACGTTCGCGGCGGACGGAGAGCTCTCCGACGAGGACTGGAAGAAGGGCGCAGACGTGGTGGCCCGTGCAGGCGTTGCAAAGAAGGTGACGACCGGCGGGTGGCTGAGCGGAGCGGGCGCGGGTGTCGCGGATCGTGCCGCGCCGGGACGGTCGATGGCACCATCGGCGGTGGCGCCGGTGACCGTGGGCGAGAACAACCTCGACGCGCTCATCACATCTGAGATCAAGGCCTCCGCGACGAAGGCCGGCGTTGCGTACTGACGAAGGGCGGGCATCCGCGCTTTGTCCTCCGCGGCGGCTGGACTATTCGGAGCGCATGGCTGCCTGGGACGAACACGCGTTCACGAAGCTGGTGGAACAACTCAAGGGCGGCACGCTCGCCGCCGCCGACATCCCGCCGGAGCGGATCGAACCGCCCCGGCCGGGTGACGTGAAGCCCTGGCCGAAGGCGGGCACCGACGAGCACCGGGCCGCGGTGGAGGCGGGCGAGGAGGCGTTGCGCCGGGGGGAGATCGCCGCCGCGGTGGTGGCGGGCGGAGCGGGGACCCGGTTCGGCGGCGCGGTGAAGGCGCTGGTGGAGGTGCTGCCGGGCCACACCTTCCTCGATTACAAGCTCGCCGACGCGAGCCGGGTGGCCCAGCGCTACGGCCGGATGCCGCCCATCGCGCTGATGACCTCCGCGCTGACCCACGATGGCATCGCCGCCGAGGTGAAGCGGCTGGGGGTGGAGCGGGACGTGCTCCTGTTCCAGCAGCGGATGCTCCCGCGCCTCACCGAGACCTTCGAGATCTTCTGCGAGGACGGTCAGCCGTCGCTGGCGCCGGCCGGACACGGCGACTTCTTCCGCGCGCTGCGCGAGTCCGGCGTGGGGGAAGCGCTTCGCCAGCGCGGCGTGAAGCACGTGTACTTCTCCAACATCGACAACCTGATGGCCACGCTCGATCCGGTCGTGGTCGGGCTGCACCTGCTCGGCGGCAAGGCGATGACGGTGGAGGTGACCGCGCGGGATCGTGGCAATGGGGTGCTGGATGCGGGCGCGGCGCCGGTCCGCGTCGACGGGTTCCTGCAGCTGGTGGAGAAGGTGGATCCGACGAAGCACGCGTACATCTCCACCAACAACATCTTCTTCCGGCTAAAGGACCTGCTCACCCGGGAGATCGCCGTGCCCTGGCGCGTGGTGAAGAAGCAGGTCGGCGGTCAGACGGTGATCCAGCTCGAGCAGGTCACGGGCGAAGCCACCGGCGTGCGCGACGCGAGCGGCGCGCCGGTTCTGCCCACCGCCTTCATCGAGGTCCCGCGTCAGGATCCGGCGACGAGCCGCTTCGAGCCGGTGAAGACGCCGGAGGATCTCCCGCACGTGCTGAGCCGGATCCGTTCGCGGCTGGAGGCGTTGCGGCCGTCGTAAGCGCCGCGGGTTTTGGCTTGCCCGTGAGGCGGCGGTAGAGCGATTCGGTGAGGTGGAACCAGAAGTCCACGTCGCCGAAGCTGAGCACGTCCCCGTCGTGCAGCTCCGCCTCGCGATCGCCGATCGGCCGCTCGTCGATGCGGGTGCCGTTGCTCGAGCCGAGGTCCTTCACGGCGGCGTGCCGCGCGGTCCACACCCAGGAGATGATCGCGTGGCGTTTGGACACCGAGGTCGCAGTCCGGCAGACGGCCCACCATCCATGCGTCGATGGTGCGCAGGGGTGGGAGCGTCACGGTCACCAGCTCGTCGAAGGCGAGCTCCCGAAGCTGCTTCGTGGTGAGCAAGCCGAACGCCCTCTCCGAAAGATTGCGGTCGACCGTGCCGAGTGGATCGTTGTTAGAGTTCGCGCGATGTCGGACGAGGTGGCGCGACTGCACGAGCTCACCGTCGCGCTCCGCGCGCCGCAGTCGCTGGAAGAGGTGCTGCAGACGCTGGTCGATCAGACCTCGCACCTGCTAAACGTGGTCCGGGTCGCCGCGTACCTCTTCAACGCCGACCACACCCGGCTCACCGCCACCGCGCGCGCGGGCCTGCCCATCCACACCGCGCCCATCGAGTTCCGCATCGGAGAGGGGCTGTTGGGGTGGATCGCCGAGCGGCAGGTGGGCCTGCGCACGGGGGACGCCGAAGCGGATCCGCGGTTCCTCGCGCGGCCGGGGCAGACCGTGAAGATCGGCTCGTTCGTGGGCGTGCCCATCCTCGGGAGCACGACGGTGCTCGGCGTGCTCAGCGCCACCAACCCGGATCCGCACGCCTTCGGCCCGCGCGATCAACAGTTGCTGGAGATCGCGGCCGCGCTCGCGGCCCCGGCGATCGAGGCGACGACCCGGGCGCGCTCAGGCTGATGCCGTCTGCTTCAGCCGTTCGTTCACCCGCGCCACCCACTCCGGTTCCTTCTCCAGACACGCAGTCCGTCGTTGGAGCCGCACGGAGGCCACGGGAATCGACCCGCTCCCCGCGAAGGGATCGAGCACCAGGTCGCCGGGCCGGGACCACGTGAGCAGAAGCGGGGCGATCGACGAGAACGGCTTGTGGTGCGGATGCGCGCCCCACTTTACGCCCTCGCCCTCGTCGTCGTAGCCGGTGACCACCGACCAGGGGAGCGGTGGCTTCGAGAGGTCCGGTGGCGGCGGCGGCGTGCGCGAGAGCACCAGCGCCACCTCGTACACGCGCAGCACCTGTTCGTTCGCGTTCACGTTGCGCGTGCGCTTGGCCCACACGAACTCGCCCAGCGTGTGTGCAAAGCCCAGCTTTCTCGCGGTGCTGACGATGGGCTCCTTCCCCAGGAAGTTGGTCCAGATCACCAGCGGCGCGTGCGGCTGGAGGTGCTCCACCGCGAGCGGCAGCCACTGCCCGGTGAACGTGCGGTAGTCGCGGACCGACTCGAAGCGCACCGCCGGAGCGCGGTCGATCTTCCGGTTGCGATTGTCGCGCAGATCGCCGCCACGTCGCCGCCGCGTGAGCAGGCAGTACGGCGGATCGGTCAGAAGCAGCGCCGCCTTCTCGCCGCGCAGCGCACGCACGTAGCCATCGGGTCGGGTGGCGTCCGCGCAGATGCAGTCCATGCCGGGCGTCTAACCCGTGTCCCACCGCCCGGTCGACACCGTTGCGCAGCGCTCCGTCACACGCGTCCGCTCAGTTGCCGGCGAAGACGCCGATCGCTCCGGCCTCGATGGCGCCATCGGAGCGCTCGAGCGACCGGAACGCCACGAGGACGCGCCGGGGCGATCCGCTGCGGTCGATCTGGATGTCCCAGATCGGGTGCGCCGCGAGAGCCGTGCCGAAGGTCGCCTCGCCGTACTGAAGGACTGCTCCGCCCTGCAGCCGGCTGATGCCCCCGCCCCAACGGTGTCCCGCCCAGAGCGAACCGTCCGTGTCGGCGGCCAGCGCGCTGACGTGCGGGGCGATCAGATCGCCGCTCCGATAGCCCAGCACGTGCCCCTCGCCGTCCAGGTGCGCGAGCCCCCACGCGAACGAGCTCACCCAGACCGAGCCATCGCCCATCACGGCGATCCCGGAGATTGCGTCGTCCTTGCGCTGCGCGGGCGTGGGGCATTGATCCTCGGGGACTGCGTCCGGCCACACGTCGATGCGGCTGGTGGAGCTGTGTCCGGCTTCGGTGTCCACCTGCGCGGCCCAGTAGTCGCCGTAGGTGCCGAACTTGAACCGGGTGGCGCGATTGGCGCCGCCGAACCACACGTCCCCCGTCGCGCGGTCCACGCCCACGCCGTAGTACGAGTCGGTGAGCAGGACGAGCTCGCTGCCGACGGTCCCGCACACCGCGGGGTGCACGTGCTCGAACAGGCCCGCGCACCCGAGCTGGCCGTTGCAGCGGGGGTTGCCGGTGAACCCGGCGCGGCCCCACGCGAAGCCGTGGTTCCCGCCGAACCAGACGCTCTGCGTGCCTTTGTCGTACGCGATCCGCAGGATGTCGCAGACCTTCTCGCGGCCGCGCGGCTCGTCCCGCACCACGTTGGGGCCGGAGAAGATGTCGTAGTGGACGACGTTGATCCCTCCGTCCGGTTTCAGCGTCACCTTGTCCGCGTCGCCGCTCTTGTAGATGGACGGATCTGGATCCGGTCCGTCCCAGTTGGACTCGCAGTCGACTTTCCCCGGCGGCGGCGGTCTGCCCGCGTAGCCCACGAACACCGTCCCCGCAGGCCCGCCGGCGACCGACAGCACTTTGAGGTAGTGCGGGCCCGGCGCGTCGCTGCCGTCCGGCATGTAGCCGTACGGGTGGAGCCCATCGTCCATCGTGAACCGCTCGAAGGTGGAGGCGCCCTTGCGGAGCAGGAACAATCCCTCTTCGCCGCCCGCCACCCAGATGTTGCCGCCTTCGTCCGCGGTCACGCCGAGCACGTCGGTCGGACCGCCCTCGGCCTTGCCGTAGAACGTCCAGCCGTCTGCGTTCGGGAACGTGAGGATGACCACGCCGCCACCGTCGGAGCCGCCATCCGTCCCGCCGCCGTCTCCCGGGTCGTTGCCGGAATCCGGGGGCCCGCCGTCGTCCGGTGAGCCCGAGTCTGTCCCCGGCGAACCGCCATCGCCCGTGGGCGTGGCGCCTCCATCTCCGTTGTTCGAAGTGGGCAACGTGGGCTCACATCGCACCAGCGCCAGCGCCGCGCTGAGCGCGACCGCAGCCCAGAATGTCCTCTTCATTCCCCTGCCTCCCTCGTGCGCGCGGCCGGGCTCGACGAGGTCGATCGGCGCGCACGCGTCCGAGCCGGGGCTGGCAAGGCGGGTGCCAGCGGGAACCCACAGGATCGCCAGCCCGATTGGGCAGCCTGGTTCCCACGGAAGGGCGCGGCGCACACCCGTTGCGGAGAGAAGTTCTGTCCCGCTGCGGGCGGCGCCGAATTCTTGCGCCACCCAAGCCGCCTTCTAGCGTCGCGGTCATGGACAAGACCTTCCTCGTCGAACAGCTGGGCGAAAGGCTCCGCGCCGTGCTCCAGGAGACGCACCGCGCCGCCGTGGCAGCGCGGGAGGACGCGAAGTCCGGTGCCCAACGCGCGGTGAACCTCGCGCGGGGGCAGCTGCAGCGTTACGAGAACGCGCGCGCCGCGCTGGAGGCGTTGGAGTCCTTCCGTGTCCGTCCGCTGCGCAAGGGCGAGCCCATCACGCTCGGAGCGGTGGTGGAGGTGGAAGACGGGGAATGCGGCCGCACCCTTTTCCTGGCGCCCGTCGGAGCGGGAGAGGAGCTCACCGGACCGGATGGGGACGGCATCTTTCAGGTCGTCACGCCGGCCTCACCCTTCGGCAAGGCGCTCCTGGGCAAGCGGCAGAACGACGTCGTCGAAGTCACCCTGCACGGCGAACCCACCGAGTGGACCATCGCCTGGGTTGCGTAACCAGCAAGGACTCACCTGCTGACGGGGCTCGCGTGTGATTCGAGGAACGCGGCGATCCGCGGATACAGGTCTTCCGGCGCGTGCCGGCCCAGCACCAGGTCGCCGTGGCCGTAGTCGTCCAGAAAGCCGTTGTCGCGGCCGGCGACGAGGAGCTCGGCCGGGCCGCCGAGGTGGCCGAGCGCGTGCGCGACCGCGTCGGGTGGCGCGAAGAGATCGCGCGAGCCGGCGATGAGGAGGGTGGGGACGCGCACGTTCGCGAGGCTGCGCTCGTAGTCGATCGTCCCGTCCTCCGAGTCCCAGCGCCCCGTGTTGGCCCAGCGGAAGAACTGCCGCGCCACGCCCCCCGCAACGTCTGCGCCCACGTTCACCAGCGCCAGCTTGCGGATCTCCGGATCGATGTTCTCCGAGTAGACCAGGTACTGCATGAACCACTCGGGCGGCGGCACGAACAGCGAGAGCCGCGCGAGGTTCTGGATCGGCACCTTCGGCGCATCGAGCAGCGGCCGCACCACGCGGGCGAAGGCCTTGAGGCCGCGCTGCAAGGCGAAGGTCGTCGGCGTGCCGAGCGTGACCACCGCGCGGATCGGCGCGGTGGGTCGGATGCCCAGGTGGGCCAGCGGCAGCAGCCCGCCCTTGGAGTGGCCCACCCAGAGCACGCCGGGTGCGCCGGTGGCGGTGAGGCTGCGCAGCGCCGCACCCACGTCGTAGAGCGTCTGGCGATCGAAGGAGATCCGCTGCGCCTCGCCCGCCTCGCCGCGTCCGCGCAGCTCGACGATCCACGTCTCGAACCCGCGCTCGGCCAGACGCCGCGCCAGCGAGTAGCGTTCGTCCAGATCGAACGTGAAGCGGTTGGCGCCGTGGCCATGACAGAGCACCACCGGCTCGCGGAAGCGACGCTGTCCCCGGGGCGCGTAGCGCGCGAGCGCGATGAACTCGCCGTCGTCGGTGCGGATCCGATCGAGCGCGTCCGGCCGGAACTCGCGGACGTAGGGCTTGTACCCGAACGGGAAGGCCTTCACCGTCCCGCCGAGACGGATCCACCAGGAGGCCGGTGCCGAAGGCCCATCCGCGCGCGCGAGGAGCGCGGCGTCCCGCTCGGCGGCGATCTCAGCCGGATCCGGAATCATGACGGCGCCCTTCTACGAAACTCCCGTCGAACGTGCGAGCGTCCGGTCCATCCGGTACGCACACCGTGCACATCTTCCCTCGGGCCGCCGCCACGCCTCGTTAGAACGCGTGCCGGTACCCCACCGACAACCCGACGATGTGCACGTGTCCCTCGTAGCTGCCGGGGAACGTCGGCAGCGTGCTCGTGTGCTCGAGGAAGATGACGTACTGGTAGGCCGCGTCGACGGTAAAGCCCTCGAGGTGGAAGCCCAGGCCCGCCGCGAGGTTGACGCGATCCGAGTCCGGGATGTCCGGGCCCAGCGTGTCGTCCGGGTTCGGCGTGTTGTCCCACATCGCGCCGGCCCGCACGGTGAACATCCGGCTCAGCCCGTACTCGGCGCCGAGGTGGAAGTTCCAGGTGTGGTGCCAGCGCTTGGGCTCCACCTGGTTGAGGGTCGGATCCTCGAAGTTGATCCGCAGCGCCGGGAACGCCTGCCAGGTGAAGTACTGCGCGTCGAAGTTGACGTGCAGCGCCTTCAGCGGCCGCAGCGACAGGCCGAGCGTCACCCAGTCCGGAAGGGTGATGGAGGTCTTGGCGGTCTGATCGCGGAGCTGCCCCGGTTCCGAGCCTGCGAACTCGGCCGGGACGCCGGAGAAGTGCGCGGTGCCCTCGTTGAAGTTGAGCTTCACCCGGCTGCGGTACGTCGCGCCGACCTGGAGGAGGTCGTCGATCAGCTCCACGTTGATGCCGGCGTTGCCGCCCACCCCCCACGCGCCGCCCGCCAGCTCGATCTGTCCGGTCGTGTCGGGGAAGCGGATCGCCCGCCGGAGCCGCACCGTTCCGCGCACCACCTGCACGCCCGCGCCGACCTTGATCCGCCCGAACCGGTACGCCACCTCCGGGTTGATGAAATAGGTGGTCAGCTCCGCCTCGCGGATCAGCTCCTGTCCCGCCCAATCGTCCGGCCAGCGAATCTTCAGCCCGTAGAGGTTCACTACGCCCAGGCCGAAGGCGAGCTTCCCGTCGAGGTTGTACGTGGCGTACCCGGTGAATGGCGGAACCACCGGCGTGACGCCGCGGGTCTCCTCGCCGCTTGGGCTGCGGAACACGTTGGTCGGGATGAGCAGCGTGTCGCCCACCTGGACCGCCAGGCTGTTGGGGTGTTCCTCGCGGACGATCTCCGCCGGGTTGAACAGCACCGCCGAGGGATCCGGCGCGTCCGCCGTCACCGCCGACGCCATTCCGGTGGCGCGCCCGCTCTGGGTGTCGACCAGGATGCCGCTCGCATCCGCCGGGCCGCCCACGAGCGCGAGCCACAGGCCCGCCGCCACCGTCAGCACGCCGTTGATCCGCTGCGCAACGCCTCGCGTGTTCATGTGATGCTCCGTCGGGTGGACTTCACGGGAAGGTGGTCTTCACCGTCCCCTGGGTGAGGTATTGCACCGCCTGCCCCTGCGCGTCCGCCGTCGCCTCCGCCGATGCGCCGTTGAGCAGAAAACCATGGCGGTCGGGCAGATCCGGGAGCGTCGCGCCGAACTGCGCGTCGGTGAACTCGAACACGTCCGCGCACGGCGGAGGCGCGCCCTGGGCGCAGGTCGTGAACCCGGGCCGGATGATCGCATCGACCAGCGCCTGGGTCGTCGGGTTCGGCAGAGTCTGATCCCCTTCGATGAACTGCACCAGCGCCTTCCGTTCCGTCTGCGGAACGGAGATCCCGCGCCACAGGTACACGCCGGAGTTGAGCGGATCCGCGGGATCGAGGATCCACCGCGCGAATCCGATGAATTGATCGAACTGCGGCGTGCCCTGCTGGATCCCCTGCGCGGCGAGCCCCTCGAAGAACGACGTCCGCGCCGCCACCAGGCCGGGCGACTGCGTGGTCAACAGGATCCCGGGGAGATCGCCTGCGGGGACATTCAGCACCACGTGCCGCGTGTCTGGCGAGACGGCGTTGAAGCCGGTCCCCATGATTGCCCCAAGGCTCTGGCCGATGAAGTGGATCTGGTTGCGATCCAGCGTGCCGCTCGCGCCCGCAGCGGCGAGCAGCTCGTTGAGCGATCCCGTCTCGTCGCTCTTTACCATCCGCACCACTTGCTCCAGGTCGATGACCGGCTGGCGCAGGTTGTCGCGCGTGGTGAACAGGTTCTGGGTGTCGAAGATGTTCCAGCCCGAGATGACCGGCGGCTCGCCGGCGCTCCGGCGCCAGAAGTCGCCGCCTTCGCAGAACGACGGTCCGGGCGCGCCGTTGGCGCGTGGACGGCAGCGGCCCTGGCCCACGCTCATGCAGAAGAGATCGCCGCCTTCGCCGGGCTCCGCGGTGGGCGACAGATAGGTGCACGGGTCCCCGTTGCCGGACCGCTTCACGCAGCGGCCGATCGGCCGGCCCTCGTCACACCGCTGGGCGGTCGGATCCGGCGAAGCGCCCACGCCGCCGCAGGCGAAGTCGTCGGTGGCGTCGGCGATCCCCGCCGCCCGGAGCGCGGCCGCGGATCCGGTGCAGCTCGTCCGGTCGCCGTGCCAGACATGGTCCACGGCGATCGTGGCGATCCCCGCCGCCCCCAGCGCATCGGCGATCGCCAGCGCGTCGAACCGGTGGCGCCCCAGCCCGTGCGCGAAGACCGCCACCGGGTAGCCGCCGTTTCCCGCGGGGGCCTTCGGCAGCGCGAGCACGAAGGGGATGACCTGGGGTTCCGCCCCGGTGGGATTGAGCGTGCCGCCGGGGCCGGTGAGCGCGAACGCGGTCGGCACCTCGCCTTCGTAGACCGCGCTGAGGTTGCCGGTGACGGGGAGCGTGGACGACACGGCGAAGGCGATCGGCGTGGTGGGGATGTCCGCCGCGTCGTTCAGCCCGCGCAGCTGCGCCAGCTGGCTCACCGTGCTCTGGGTGGTGAATGACCACGCCAGCACCAGCGAGGACCTCGGGAAGCCCTGCGCGTCGAGCGCGTCGAACATGGGTTTGAGCGCGAGCCGGAGCGGTTCGGCCTGCGCCGCCTGTGCGTCGCTCACGCCGGCGATCGTGCTCTTGCCCGAAGAATCCACCAGCGGCTCGGGGGAACGGATCAACGCAAACGTCGCGGTGGCCACCACCGGCGTGCCGTCCGCCGCGCGCAGACCGCGCGTGAGGAGCGCCGCGTAGGTGGTCTGCTCGTCCAGCGGCACCTGCGGAACGAACTGCAGCGCCTCCGGTCCGCCGCCGCCCACCTGCGTTCCGCCGTCCGGAAGCAGGCTCGAGGCACAGTCCAGGCACGCGGCCACCTGCGGTTCGGTCTGGACGATCTGCGGCGCTCCGCTGGTCGCAAGCCGCACGAACGCGGTCCCCGCATCCAGCGACGCGGGATCGATCCGCGCGCCGTTCGTCAGCGGGCCCTCCGAGAGGCTGTTCTCAGAGACGGCGGGGGCGGTGGTGGAGAACCCATCCAGCGTGTTGAGTCCGGCAAGCAGCGCCTGCAGCTCGGGGCTGCCGCCGTCCGGGATGGGCAGCGCGACGTGCGGCGTGCCGCCGTCCGCGGGGACCTCGCGGAGCAGATCGTTCGGGAAGGGGATCACCTCGGCCGCGGGATCGAAGCGTGCCTCGGGGTTGCTGTAGATGCGGAAGGTCCAGGCGATGGGGATCTGCTCGCGCGGGATGCCCTGCGCGGCGAGCGCGTCGAGCAGCGGGGCCAGTCCGGAGCGGAGCTGCTCGAGCCGCGCCGCGGAGTCGTCGCTGATCGTCACCACGTGCACGTTGGAGACGCACGCGGGGTTGGTGGGATCCGCGCAGGTGGCCAGGGGCGCGGTGCCGCGCGCGAGCGCCCACACGCTGGAGGCGCCCACCTCGCCGCCGTTCGCCGCCTTGACGCCCGAGGGACCGCCGACCACCACCACCGCGTACCGGTGGCCCTTCTCCCAGCCGCCCGAAGGGGGCGAGAGCGCGATCGCGTTGGTTGCCGCGGACCAGGTCACCGGCGCGTCGACCGGGGTTGGCGTGTTCCCGGAGGCGGGTGTGAGGTCGAGCACGCGGACGGAGCTGGCGTTCACGGTGGTGGCGTCGAGCGTCCCGCCCTTCACCGGCGCGGAGCCGGGGGTCGAGGTGGGAAAGCCGTTCAAGGTGTTGAGGTAGTCGCGCACGAACGCCTGGTTGGCCGCGGAGGTCGTCGGATCGATCGGCAGCTGCAGCGTCCCGGTGGAGGGATCGATCGCCAGATCGTTCGGCGTGGGCACCAAAGGCGGCGTGGCGGAGGGCTGGAACGCCATCACCGTGCCGGTGGCGATCTTGAACGTCCACGCCAGCGCTACGTCGTTCCGGGCGATGCCCGACGCTTCGATCTGATCCAGGAGCGGCTGGAACGAGCGCCTGAGCGGTTCGAGCTGGACCGCCTGTTCGTTCGTCAGCAGCGCGGTGGTGGAGCGGCAGTCGGGGGCGGTCAGATCGCTGCACGTGACCAGCGGCGTCTTCGATCGGGTGAACGCCCACACGCTCGAGCCCACCACCGGGCTGCCGTTCTCCGCCTTCAACCCGTTGGCCCCGCCTACGAGCACCACGGCGTAGCTGTGGCCGGACTTCCATCCGGCCGGCGGGAGGATCCCGACTGCCGCCTGCGCGCCCGGAGGCGGCACCGCGGCGACGCTGACCACCGCGTCGGTCACCGGCGTGGGCTTTGCCGGGTCGGTGATGTCGAGCACGCGCACCGTCTCCGAGGTGACGGACGCCGGATCGATTTTCCCGTCGAAGGTCGCCTCGCCCGGGCTGTCCGCGGGAAAGCCGTCGAGCGTGGCGAGGAAGGCGGCGAACTGGCGGTCCGCGTCCGACGCGTCGTCGGGCAGCGGAATCTCCACCTTCCCGGTCTGCGGGTTGATCGCCAGCATGTTCGGGGTGGGGAGCGTTGCGGGGGAGGTCGCCGGGTTGAACCGTGCGTGGGTCACTGCCGGCGGCGGGCTCTTCTCCAGCTCGGGCGTGCACGCCGCCGCCGCGAGCGCACCGGACATTGCCAGGAGCGCGCGAATCCTCATGTCTGCACCTCGATCCACGGAGAGCGTGAAGCGCGAGCAGGGTAGGGATGGGGTGGCGACTCCGCTTCTCCTCCCGCAGACGGAGGAGGCGCGCATCCCGGTCAATGTTCGCTTGTCTCGTTCTTCCGGGACGCGTTTTGTATATTTTCGCGTACCGCTCGATTGGCGCGGCTTTTTCGTATTGGGTTGGACAGTGGCTGCGGCCGGGGATCCTCCGGGCTGCCGCCGGTCAACCTTTGACAGGGAGGCTAGCAGGATGCGCAGCGCGGCGGAGTTCCTGGCGACGGCCATGCGGGATGTGCAGAACCCCGAGACCCAGCGGGCGCTCCGGTGTTTTTGGGAGATCTGGAAGCAGGAACGGAAGCGTCTCGACGAGAAGGTCGGGGCGTACATGCAGCAGCTGCCCGAGTTCAGGGAAGCGCTGCGGCGTCTGACGCCCGAGAAGATGGCGGAGTTGGCCCGTAGCTCCGATGTGGCGCTGGAGAAGGCCTTCACCGAGAACGACTGGATCCCCCTGCTGGAGCACCTCTCGAAGGAGGGCCGCAACTACGCGCAGACGGGCATCCCGTTCTCCGCGTGGTACGAGGTGATCAGCGCCTTCCGCAACGAGCTGCGCAGCGTGCTCGTGGCGATCGCCCGGACCGACCTGGAGCGCGCGATGCTCGCGGGCGATGGGCTCAACCGTTACGTGGATCTCAGCATGGCCCGGATGGGCGAGGCGTACCTGGCGGCCAAGGAGACCATCATCGGCCGCCAGCAGGATGCGATCCGCGAGCTCTCGACGCCGGTGCTCCAGGTACGCGATCAGCTGCTCATCATCCCGGTGGTGGGGATGGTGGACACGCAGCGCGCCCGGCAGCTCACCGAGTCACTGCTCAAGGCGATCCGCGATCGCCGCGCCCGCGCCGTGGTGATGGACATCACCGGCGTGCCGATCGTCGACTCGCGGGTGGCCAACCACCTCGTCCAGGCGTGCGAGGCCGCGCGGTTGATGGGCGCGCACGTGTTCATCACCGGCATCTCCTCGGCCATCGCCCAGGCGCTGGTGACCATTGGCGCGGAGCTGCGTGGCGTCCCCACGCTGGGCGATCTGCAGACGGGGATTGAAGCCGCCGAAGAGCTGCTCGGCATCCGCCACGTCACCGTCCCCGCCGCCACCCCGCCGCCGGTCGCCGTTCCGTCTCCGGTCCCAGAGCTGCCTCCCACCCGCTGAGCCAGGCCCTCATGCACCTTCCCATCCTCAGACTCGGCCGCACCCTGATCGTCCCCCTCCCGGAGGCGCTGACCGACAGCGAATGGCAGCTTCTGCGCGACCGGATCCTCGCCCGCGTCGGCACCGACCGCGCGCGCGGCGTGGTGATCGACGTCAGCGCGATGGACGTGATGGATTCCTACGCCACCCGCGTGCTCGACGGGCTCGCGCGGATGGTGGAGCTCCGCGGCGCCACCACGGTGGTGGTGGGCGTCACCCCGCAGGTCGCCTTCGCGATGTCCCAGCTCGGGTTGAAGCTGGGCAACGCCAGCACCGCGCTCGATCTCGACGAGGCCCTGGCAGTGCTTGCGCGCCTTCAGCGGAGGCCGGCCCATGCCGGATGAGCAGCATCTCTTCGTCCGCACCGACGCGGACATCGTCTCCGCGCGCCAGGCGGGCCGCGCGCTCGCCACGCAGCTCGGCTTCAGCGACTCCGACGCGGTGCTGATCGCCACGGCGATCTCGGAGATCGCCCGCAACATGGTGGAGTACGCGAAGGGCGGAGAGATCGTCCTCACTCCTGAACGGGTCAACGGCCGCCAGGGCCTCTCCATCCTCGCGCGCGACGAGGGGCCGGGGATCGCCGACGTCGAGCTTGCGCTCAAGGATGGCTACACCACCGGCAGCGGGCTCGGGCTGGGGCTGCCCGGCACCCGGCGAATCATGGACGAGTTCCAGGTGGACTCGGTGGTGGGACGCGGGACCACGGTCCTGATGAAGAAGTGGGTGAGCTGACCGATGGAGCTGCGGTCGGGCAGGACGGGTTGTCTGCAGTGGGCGGTGGCCTTCGTCGCCGCCCCCGGCGAGCAGTCGTGCGGGGATGGCTGGCTGGTTCGCGCCGACGAAGCGACGACCTTCGTCGCGGTGGTGGACGGGCTGGGGCACGGGGACTCCGCGCGCGCGGCGGCGGACCGGGCGCTGGCATCCATCGATCGCGCCCCCGGGGGTCCCGCCGACAAGGTGAAGGCGGCGCACGAGACGTTGCTGCGCCTTCGGGGCGCGGCGGTGGGAGTGATGGCGGTGCGCCCGGACACCGGCGCGGTGCGCTGGTGCGGCGTGGGCAACGTGGAGGCCGCGGTGGAGGACACGCGCGAAGCGCCCCGGCGCTGGCGCCGCCTCTTCCTCCAGTCCGGCCTGGTCGGTCACCGGCTCCCGGTGCTGCGCGAGGCCAGCTCGCACGTCGATGCGGGCGGGCTCATCGTCGTGTCCACCGACGGCGTCCGCGCCGAGTTCCTCGACGATCTGGGGGCCACCGGCGACCTGAACGCGCTCACCGAGCGGATCGTCTCCGGCCACCGCCGGGACGCGGATGACGCGCTGGTCTTCGTCGGCAGGTTCGAGGGGGGCGTGCGGTGAGCAGGGTGGACGAGTTCGCCGAAGCGTGGGCGGCGGCGTTGAACGCCTGGCTCGAACGGCGTGACGAGGCCGCCCTGGCGAACGCGTACCTGCTCGGCCGGCGCGCGCTCAACGAGCGGCGCAGCCTGGTGGAGCTGGCGCACCTGCACGCCCGCGCGGTGGAGAGCTCTTCCGCATCCGACGTGCGGCCCGCGACGCGCTTTCTCGCCGAGGCGCTCGGGCCGCCCGAGCTGGCGCTCCAGGGCTACCGCGAGGCCATCCAGCAGCTGCGCGAGCTCAACGCCACGCTGGAGCGCCGGGTCGAGGAGCGCGGCCGCGAGCTCGCCCGGACCGAGCTGCTCTACCGGCAACTGGTGGAGCAGCTCCCGGTGGTGACGTACTCCGCCTCCGGCCGCCCCGACGAGCCGATGCGCTTTTTCAGCCCGCAGCTCGTGCGCCTCACCGGCTTTCCGGAGAGCGCGTGGCGGAAGCTGCCGGGGCGCTGGGGCGGGCGGCTGCACCCGGAGGATGAGCCGCGGGTCATCGCCGAGCTGGAGCGCGCGGCCGCTTCGGGCCAACCCTTCCGGGCCGAATACCGCCTGCTGCGCGCGGACGAATCCATCGCCTGGATCCGCGACGAGGCGCGCTGGGTGGAGGTGGACGGCGAGCGGCTGCAGCAGGGCATCTGGCTGGACGTCACCGAACAGCGGATGCTGGAAGAGGGCGTGCGGCAGGCGCAGAAGATGGACGCCATCGGCCGGCTGGCGGCGGCGGTGGCGCACGACTTCAACAACGTGCTCACCGCGATCCTCTCCTTCTCCCGCTTCGTCGCTGAAGACCTGGGCGCAGAGCACCCGAGCGCGGCCGACATGCAGGAGGTGCTGCGCGCGGCCACGCGGGGCGCTTCGCTGACGCGGCAGCTGCTGGCCTTCAGCCGGCAGAACACCTTCCGCCCCGGCCCCGTGGACGCCGGCGAGGTGGCCGCCGAGATGGAGAAGATGCTCCAGAAGCTGCTCGGCGACCGGGTGAGCCTCCGCGTGAAGCGGCAGCAGCGGCTCTACACCCTCCACGCCGATCGCTCGCACGTCGAGCAGATCATCCTGAACCTGGTGGTGAACGCCGGGGATGCGATCACCGACACGGGCGTGGTGACGGTGGAGGTGTCCAACGCGGTGCTCGAGACCGACTTTGTGCACGGCCAGCTCCGAGCGCGCCCGGGCGAGTACGTGTGCATCGCGGTGAGTGACACCGGCGTGGGGATGGACGCGGCGACCCAGGCGCGGATCTTCGAGCCGTTCTTCACCACCAAGGCGAAGGGGAAGGGGACCGGGCTGGGGCTGGCCACCGTCTACGGGATCGTCCGGCAGATGGGCGGCGACATCGCGGTGTACAGCGCGCCGAATCGCGGCACCACGTTCAAGATCTTCCTCCCCCGCTCCTTCGAGGAGCAGCACGAGGCTGCGCCACCCGAACCGACCGAGGCGCCGCGCGGGAACGAGACGGTGCTTCTGGCCGAGGACGATCCCGCGGTGCGCGAAGCGGCGGTGCGCGCGCTCCAGCGCTCGGGGTTCCACGTGATCGAGACCGGGGACGTCCCGGGGGCGATCGAACGGCTCCGCGAGAATCTGCAGACGATCGACCTGTTGGTGACGGACGTGATCCTCGGGGCGGGGACCGGCCCCGAGCTCTACGCGGAGGCGCAGCGGCTGCGGCCGGGGCTGCCGGTGTTGTTCATGTCCGGCTACACCGAGGGCGCGCTCGAGTCGCACGGGTTGGCGCCCTCGCCCGAGGCGTTCATCGACAAGCCGTTCACGCCGCAGGCGCTGGTGAAGAAGGTGCGCGCGCTGCTCGATCGCCCGCGCGCTCTCTTTTAGCCGTTCACCCCGTAGCTCCAGTGCCAGAACTCGCCGGCGACGGTGTTGCGGAAGCCGTACTTCGCCGCGTGCGAGGCGAGCCAGCGGTAGGCCGCGGTGCCGTAGCCGCCGACCCCGCCGATGTCCATCGCCACCCCGCCCTGGTGGTTGGAGTAGCCCGGCGGCGCCGCGGTGTCGCCCCGGCCGGAGAGGTAGAGCTGGTACAGGTACCGCTGCTCCGCCATCGAGCGAAAGCCGCTGTTGGCGTAGAGGTGGATCCCGTCGCGCCGGGCCGCGGCCACCATCTTCTTGAACGCCTTCGCCGCGTCGGCGCGCAGGTACTCGCCGTTGCCCACCGGGACCACGCGGATGGTGCGGGGCACGCCGTTGTAGTAGGCGGTCACCTTCTTGCCCGGCCGGATGACGTGGTCCACCGGCTTGAGGCCGAGGGCCTTGCGGACGCGGTTCGTCTGCTTCAGGCCCATGTGGTACTCGGCCGCGCGCAGGTGATCGAGCGCGTGGTGGCGGGCGTTCTTCACGCGCTCCTTCGCGCGCGAGAGCGCCTTCTGGTCCTGCTTCACCTCGCGGCGGTCGTCCCGGATGTCCTTTTTGTCGCCGTGGATCTCCTGGCGCAGGCGGTCCGCCTTCGATGTGCCCTGCTGGACCTCCTCAAGCTTCGCGTCGATCCGCGCGTCGAAGCTCGAGGCCACCTCCGCCTCGCGCTGGGTGAGCTGGTCGATCCGGCCCACAAGGAGCGGATCCCCCATGCCGGTGAGCGGATCGATCGACGCGTCGTACTGCTCCTGCAGCCGGGCCTTCTCCTTCGCCAGTGCATCGAGCTTCTCCTGCCGCGCGTCGCGCAGGTTCCCCAGCGCCTTGCGATCCGTGAGCAGCTCCTTGTGGTTGGACTCGAAGACGTCGCGGTGGTGCTCGAGCTGCCGGCGGTCCGTCTTGAGCGCGTGGGTGTCCTTCCGCAGCTCGCGTGCGTCGTGCTGACGCGCGCGCTCGGCCTTGTGGAGCTGCAGAAGGTTGCGGTGGAGACGGCGAACGGCGGGGTGCGACATGTCGAGCTCCCGGATGAAAGGGTGCGCGCGGTGACAATGCGCGTGGCGCGCCAGACGCAACGCCGCGAAATCACGACCGCTGGTGCGGAACCGGAGTGCTCGCTGTCACCTGGAGGAGACGCGCTCACGCCGGAGGTGGGAGTTCGGCGCCGAGGGTCGCACCTGTCTCACGCGCGCGTCACCCGGATGCCGTCTGGAAACCGCTCTCCACCGCACCGCGACAATCGCCGGGCCGCTTTCCGTTTTCACCCGGGAGATCCACATGTCGCTTGCCGTCTCCGGTCCCACGTCGTCGAAGAGCTCCGCCTCCACGTCTTCCTCCTCCGTCTCCGCGCCGTCGGTGAACCTCACGCCGGGGAGCAAGGGCGCGGCGGTGCTGCAGCTGCAGAAGGCGCTGGTGAAGCTCGGGTACATGACCCAGGCGCAGGTGAACACCGGCCCGGGCATCTTCGGCCCGCGCACCACCGCTGCGGTGAAGGCGTTCCAGAAGAAGCACGGCATCCAGACCACGGGGAACTACGGCCCGCTCACCCGCGCGGCGCTCAAGAAGGCGCTGGCGCCGAAGTCCGCCGCTCCGAAGAAGCCGTCGAGCACCGTGAAGGCGCCGACGGCGACCTTGAAGCGCGGCGCGAAGGGCTCCTCCGTGCTGCAGCTGCAGAAGGCATTGGTGAAGCTCGGATTCATGACCCAGGCGCAGGTGAACACCGGCCCGGGCATCTTTGGACCGCGCACCGAAGCGGCGGTGAAGAGCTTCCAGGCGAAGTGGCACCTCAAGGCCGACGGCGTCTACGGCCCGAAGACGCGCGCCGCGCTGGAGAAGGCGCTGGCCGGGCAGAAGCCGCCGAAGACCGGCGGAACCACCGGCGGCGGCAGCACGAAGGTGACCAAACCGCCCGTGGTGTGGAAGCCGTCACCCAACTTCAACTCGCGCAACGGCATGGACATCGACACCATCGTCCTGCACCACACCGCGAGCAACAACACCGCGGGCGATCTCGCCACGCTGCGCAGCAAGGCCGCGCAGGTGAGCGCGCACTACCTGATCGGCCGGGATGGGACCATCTACCAGCTCGTGGATGACAAGATGCGCGCGTGGCACGCCGGCAAGTCGGCGCTCCACGGCGTCCCCACCGACGTGAACGGCCGGTCGATCGGCATCGAGATCACCAACGACGGCTCCGGGCACACCCCGTTCACCGAGGCCCAGTACAAGGCGCTGGAGAAGCTCGTCCCCTGGCTGGCGAAGACCTACAAGGTGCCGATCGAGAACATCCTCGGACACAAGGACGTGGCCGTCCCGAAGGGCCGGAAGACCGACCCGGCGTCGAACTTCGACTGGACACGGATCCGGAACGCGGTGAAGAAGGTCCTCTGAACGACCCATGCTCCCTCCCGCACTCCAGGGCCGCCTCGCCCTCCCCGCGGTCTGCGCACCCATGTTCCTCGTCTCGGGCGTGGAGCTGGCGAAGGCCGCGTGCAACCAGCGCATCATCGGCAGCTTCCCCGCGCTGAACGCGCGCACCACCGAGCAACTCGATGCGTGGCTCACCGAGCTGAAGGCGGGCCTGAACGCGGACGCGGCGCCGTACGCGGTGAACCTGATCGTCCACCGCACCAACCCGCGGGTGGAGGCGGACTTGGAGGTCCTCGAGAAGCACCGCGTGCCGATCGTCGTGACCTCGCTGGGCGCGGTGAGCGAGGTCGTCCGGCGGGTGCAGGCCTGGGGCGGGCTCGTCTTCCACGACGTCACCAACGCGCACCACGGGAAGAAGGCGGCGGACGCGGGCGTGGACGGGATCATCGCCGTCGCCAACGGTGCGGGCGGGCACGCCGGGACGCTCAATCCGTTCGCGCTCGTGGCCGAGCTGCGGACGTTCTGGGACAAGACGCTCCTGCTCGCCGGGTGCATCAACGACGGCGCGCAGATCCTCGCCGCGCAGGCGATGGGCGCGGATCTCGCGTACCTCGGCACGCGCTTCATCGCCACGCGCGAGTCGGCGGCGAGCGACGCGTACAAGGAGATGGTCCTGAGCGCGCGGGCGGAGGACATCATCTACACGCCCGCCGTCTCCGGCGTGCCGGCGAGCTTCATGCGGCAGTCGCTCGAGCAGGCGGGGTACGACATGTCCCAGCTCGGGCGGCCGGGCGAGGTGAACTACGGCCAGAAGCTCAAGCCCGCGGACGACGAAGCGAAGGCGTGGAAGACGGTGTGGTCCGCCGGGCAGGGCGTGGGGACGATCCGCGACGTGCCCACCGTGGCGGAGCTCTGCGAACGGCTGCGCCGCGAATACGCGGACGCCCGGATGCGTATGGCCCGCGCAGAAGGCTGATCGGGATCCCTCCACGGCGCGAGCGTCTTGCGCTAGATGGTACGCGGTTTTTCGAGCCTTACGAGGAGTCCGCTTGATCACCCTTCGCGTCCGTCTCGCCATGCTGGTCGCCTTTGCGCTCCCGCTCGCGGTCGGCTGCACCAGCTCCATCCAGACCATCCGCAAGACCGCGCTGAACCGCGCCGCCTTCGACCTCAACTGTCCGGAGAGCTCGCTCACCGCCACGCAGCTGGGCGACACCACGCACGTCGGGCGTTCCAAATACTCGTACGGTGCCGAGCGGACGGTGATCGGCGTCCAGGGTTGCGGGCAGAAGGCGGTGTACGTGGTCGAGTGCAGCCAGCCCGATGTCTGCAACGCGCAGCTCAACGCGGACACGCAAAAGGACGCTTCGGCCGCAAGGTAGACATCCGCCGGTCACCGGGCGCGCAACGTGACGTGGTGGTCGACGCGCTCGTCGTCGCCCGGCCCGAAGAACGTCGCGTCGCGATCCAGCACGGGCCTTTGCGCCGGAACGAGCTCGAGCGCGAGCACGTCGTCGTACCCGTCCGCTCGTCTCAATCGACGATCGGGGCCACGCGGAATCGCGGGACGAACCGCGTACGCCTGACCCCCGAAACTCCCGGTCGGCCTTCGCGGCGATCGCCTGAGTGCGTCGAGCGGTATCGGAGCGACCGCCCCTGCTCACGCCATTCTCCGGAATCAGTGGAGCACGCGGCGACCCGGTGTGTCGGCTTCGAGCGCGCCGGCGATCGGCCGTTTTGCGAGGTTCTCCGCCGCCGCCTTCGCGATCGCCTGCAGGGCGCTCTCCGGATCCCGGAAGAAGTGCGGCGACCACAGCCGCACGAATCTCCAGCCCTGACCCTCGAGCACGCGCGTGCGGAACACGTCCCACTCCACCCGGTCGCGCGCCTTGTCGAAGCGGGCGCCGTCGCAGAGCACGCCGACGGTGACCAGGTCCCTTCGAAGGGGATGCCTGAGCGCGAGATCGACGCAGAAGCCCTCGTTGCCCCAGTACAGGTCGGAGGAGGTCCCCAGCGCCTGCGCGAGGTGTTTGGCGAGCGCGCGCGCCCAGGCAGACTCAGTCTTGGACGGACGCGTCCGGACGGTGGCCTTCCGCCCATCTTCGGTCCGTGCGTCGTCCGCCTCCTCGTCCCGCCGCGCTGCGTACGCCTTTTCCAACTCCTCCGCGAACTGGAGGTAGGCGAACAGCAGCCACCCGCCGTTGGGAACCACGCCGTCGGGGATGGGCGGGAGCGCGCGGTACACCTCGGGCGGGATCGACGTCACGAGGTGCACCTCCTCACGCGCACGGGTGACGAGCACGTTGAGCCTCCGCCCGCCGCCCGCCTGCGCGAGCGGACCGAAGCGCCGGTAGAACCGCCCGCTCGGATCCGGGCCGTAGGTGGTGCTGATGATGATGTGGTCGCGCTCGTCGCCCTGGACGTTCTCCAGGTTCTTGACGAACAGGCCCTCGAACGAGTCCTGGCCCTGGCGCGTGCGGGCGGCGGCGAGCCGGGCGGCGAACTCCGGATCCTCCGCCGCGGCCGCGTCCAGCGCGTTGAGGATCGCCTCGCGCTGGGAGAGGTTGAAGCAGGCGATGCCGATCGACGGTGGCTCCGGGCGGGAGAGGAGCTCGCGGACGAGCTCGACGACCGTCTCCGCCTCCTTCTGGTTCACCCGCTTGTGGTAGGTGCCGTCCACGTGCACCAGCCGCAGCGGTGCGCGCACGCCGAGGTTGGACGGGTGCCCGGGGATCGCCTGCAGGCGCGCGTCGTAGAAGTTCCGATTGGAGAACTCGATCAGATCGGCGTTGCGCGAGCGGTAGTGCACGTCCAGATAGCACTGCTCGATGTCGAGGTTGAGCGCGGCGGAGAGCAGATCCTCCACCTCGGACTGCTGCGCCTCGAAGAGCGCCTGGTTCCCCTCCGGCTCCTCGTCGGTGCTCTGGGCGACGGAGGACTCGAAGAAGCGCGTGGGCGGGAGCTGGCGCGGATCGCCGGCGATCACCACGCGGCGGGCGCGGAGCAGGACCGGGAGCGCCTCCTCCAGGCGGCACTGCGAGGACTCGTCGAAGATGAGCACGTCGAAGAGCGGCGCGCGCGGGAAGATCTGCGCCACCGTCTCCGGGCTGGCCATCCATACCGGGCGCACGTCGAAGAGCGGATCCCCGCCTTCGATCTGCGCGCCGGCGGCGATCATCTGGCGCACCCGCATCACCCGCTGACCGCGGACCATCAGGCGGCGCTTGAGTTCGGCGCCGGCCGGGTTGAGCCGCGTGCCCGTCGACGCGAGCAGCCGTTCCTTCTGCCGCGTCGTCCACAGGTGGAGGATCGCATCCCTGACCAGAGGCTTTCGTTGATCGTCGAGCGCCCGGTAGCGCGCATGCAGCGCCTCGAGGCCGGCCGGATCCACTTTCTGCAGCTCGGGCGAGGCCTTCAGCCGCGCGCGCAGCTCCGACGCTGCCGCCGCCTTGAAGAGCGCTGCGTAGCCGTGCTCGCCGTCCAGCCCCGCGTCCGCGAGCGCGCGCACCGACGCCAAGACGGGAGCCGGCAGGTTTGCCAGGCCGTCTTTGATCCGCAGGATTCCCTCGACCGAGGAGATCCGCGACAGCAGCGTCGCGACCGCCGGCTCCGCCGCCTCGCCCGCGCGCAGCGAGCGCTCGAGCTCCGAACGGAACGATGGCGAGAGCAACCCGGTCGCCTCCATCGCGCGGACGAACGCGCCGATTGCGCCGCCGCGCTTCGCCGACGCCCGGAGCCCTTCGAGCAGCTCCGAGTGTGCGGCGCGGTCGCCCCGGAGTCGCTCACGCAGCCCAGCCGCGATGTGAGCCAGCGCGGGCGTCGTGTCGATCGCCGCGAGCAGCTCGAAGACCGCCTGGTGGGCACGCGCGGACGACACGAGCACGTCGTCGGGGGCCGGTGAGGCCAGAGCGGCTCCGGCGGAGAAGAGGCGCTGGTGGAGGTCGCCCACCACCTGCCGCGCGCGCAGCCCATCGAGGAACTTCGCGACGCGCTCGGCGGTGTCGACCGCGAGCTGGAGCCCGAACCGCTGCAGCACCAGTCGCGCCGCCTTCTTCCGGCCGAAGCAGAACCACCGGTACCACTTCCGGGAGATGGTCAGCCAGGCGCCCACGGCCGAGATCGCCTGCACCACGACCGCGAGCGACAGCGGGCTCGAGCGGTGGACCAGCGCCAGCTCTGCATCCAGCGGTCCGCGGGCGATGAGGTCGACCTGAGCGAGGGCCGGCGTCAGCTCTGCGTGCGCTGCCTCCAGCTCGGCAGAGGAGGCCGAAGCCCACCGGGCAATCGTCTCCGCCGGGGCCGAGGCGATCGCCGCCTCCAGGTTCCGTGCGACCCGCTCCCGCGCCTCGATTTCCGCCTCGAGGTTGCCGTCGAGAGAGAAGGGGAGGATGCGCGGATCGCGCGTCGCATCGCACGACCGTGCCGGCTCGAGGAGCGTTTCGAGCCGCTGGCGGTGTCCGGCGACGGGCGCCGACTGCCACGCAGCGAGATCGACGCCGACCGCCTCGCGCCAGGGGTTGTCCGGCCAGTTTTCGCGAACGCCTCGGTCGAAGAGTTCGCGCAGTTCGCGTTCGCGGGAGGTGACTTCGGGCAGCCGCACACCCTCGAGCGAGACCGTCGCCGGCACCACGGCGCGCGTGCCGAGCCACTGGCCGACCAGGTCGTGAAAGGACGGTCCCCCGTCGGACAAAGGCCGCGCGAGCGCATCGTCGATGCGGCGGAGCTCGTCGTGGATCTGGCGCAGCTCCGCGTCGACGCGTGCCAGCTCGTTCCGGGCGTGCGCGTTGGGCTTCGTCTCCGAGAGCGCATCGAGCTGCTCGCGGATGCCCATGTAGAGATCGCGCTGATCGCGTTGCGCGTCGTGGACCACTGCGCACAGGCCGCCCAGGCCCAGAGCGTCGAGCCGGCTCTTCACCACGTCGAGCGCCGTGCGCTTGTCGCAGACGAAGAGCACGCGCTGCCCGCGCGCGAGGTGGTCGCCGATGATGTTGGCGATCGTCTGCGACTTGCCCGTGCCCGGAGGGCCGTGGATCACCAGCCCCCGGGACGCGCGCGCCAGGCGGACCGCGCGGGCCTGGCAGGGATCCGCATGGGTGATGAGGTGTTCCGGCTCGGCAAGATCGAAGTCGCCCGATGCGGCGTGGCCGTTCGCGGAGGCGCAGCCGGCGGGCGTGCCCAGGCTCACGTCGGAGCGGACGAAGCTCTCGATCGGACCCTGGAGCGGCTCGCCTTCGACGAGCGCCTCCATGTCCTCCACCAGGCTTTGGTTCGACAGCGGATACAGCCCGAGCACCGCGGAAGACAGGAGCCCCGACCGGGCGTCCGGAGCACCGTCGTCATCCGACCGCGGGGTCGGCTCGATGAGCGTGTCCGGTCCCAGGTCCGCCGGCGCAGGGAGATCCAGCGCCGAGCACACCGCCTTCGCGAGATCGTTGATTTCCCTCCAGGGCTGAGAACCGTTCTCGTCCGCGAAGAGCTCGCCGAGCTTCTTGCCCGTCTGCTGCTGGATCCAGACCAGAAGCCCCGTGTTGGGCATCACCCGGTCCACACCCTCGCCGACCGAGGAGATTTCGATCGACGGCGCGCGCCCGGTGCGCGAGGTGATCCGCACCGGGACGAACGCGAGCGGCGCGAGGATCCGCCGCGTCGAACTCAAGCGCCCCGAAGCCTTGCCGGGCGGAAGGTGCAGGAGCGGGAACCCGATGTGCAGCGCGTGCGCGCCCGTGTCCTGTTCGAAGGTGCGCGCGTCCTCCGCGATGGTTGCGAGCTTACGGAGAAGCGCCTGCTGCTCATTCCAGGCCTTGAGGGCGGCCTGCTCCTCCGCGGAGAGCGTCGCCTCTCCGTCCGGATCGACCTCAGCCCGGACCGTCGGAGCCCGGGCCTTGCCGACCAGCTTCACCGACGCCGCGTCCGAGAGCACGCCCGCGACGATCGTGTTGGCCGCTGTCCCATCCAGCTTCGAGAGCTGGGTCAGGTCGATGCGCTGGCGGCTGTTGTGCGGCCGGCAGTTGAGGCTCGGGCCGGAGGTGAGCGAGGCGTAGAGCCGCTCCAGCATCCGGGAGAGCACGCCGCTGGAAGGTGAGGTCGATGGCATGTGCGTGAGAGATGGTATGAGGCGCCCGGGCGCGCACTGTTGCACGAAGCGTTACGTTCTTCCGCTCCGGCCAACCGTCGAGCGGTCCGTTCCGAAAAAAACCATCGCTCACAGGTAGTGAGGTGCGCCCGGTCTGCTCCCTACGGTGAAGCCAGCCGCATCATCACGTCCGCCCGGACGCCCATGAACGGGGCAAAAGGTGCGCCTTCGCCCGGAGCGGTTCCCACAGCTCCGCGGCCCGGTCCAGCTCGACAAGCGCCTCCGAATCACCAGATTCCCGGCGACGACAACGCCTGCGCCACCCGGCCAGTGCGTGGAGTCATGGTGGAATCCGGCGTGCACGCCACCAACAACACCGCGCCGACAAGGAAGCCGACATCTGGGATTCGGATCAGAGCCATGGGGACGCCGAACGTCCCGGTCCAACGCGAGAACTCGCCTCGACCCACGTCACCCCCACCTGTTAGAAAGTCCGCCCGTCGTTACGCGGACTTACCCGCGCTCCATCCCCGCGGAATCACTCAGGCTCATGAGCTTCACCCACCTCCACCTTCACACCCTCTACTCCCTCCTCGACGGCGCGATCCGGATGAAGGACCTGATCAAGACCGTGAAGGAGAAGGGCATGTCCGCCGTGGCGGTCACGGACCACGGCAACATGTTCGGCACCATCGACTTCTACAAGAAGGCGAAGGAGGCGGGGATCAAGCCCATCATCGGGCTCGAGGCCTATGTGGCGGGGCCGAAGGGGCGGACGGACCGTACCGAACGCATCGCCAACCACCTCATCCTTCTGGCGAAGAACGAGGAGGGCTACGCCAACCTCCGCTACCTCTCGTCGATGGCCTACCTCGACGGGTTCTACTACCACCCCCGCATCGACAAGCAGCTCCTCAAGGATCACTCCAAGGGGCTCTTCGCGCTCACGGCCTGCCTAGGCGGCGAGGTCACCGCCCACGCCTTCCGCGGGGACATGGACGCGGCCCGCGCTGCGGCGCTCGAGTACAAGAACATCTTCGAACCGGGCCACTTCTTCCTGGAGATCCAGTCCAACGGGATGCCGGAACAGGAGAAGGCCAACGAGAACCTCAAGCAGCTTGCCCGCGACATCGACGTGCCGCTCGCCGCCACCGCGGACGCGCACTACGTCTCCCAGAAAGACGCGCGCGCGCATGAGCTGCTCATGTGCATCGCGTCCAAGAAGACGCTCGCCGACAACAAGCGGATGCGTCACTCCACGGACAGGCTCTACATCACCTCTCCGGAGGAGATGCTGAGCTACTTCTCCGACGTCCCGGAGGCGGTCCACAACACCATGCGGATCGCCGAGGCCTGCACGCTTGAGCTCAAGCTCGGCAAGCCCATGCTCCCGACCTTCAAGGTCCCGGAGACACACACGCCCGACACGTACATGGCCGAGCTCGCCCGAAAGGGGCTGGAGGCCCGCTTCAACGAGTTCGACGAGGTCGGACTGAAGTACGACCGCGAGGTCTACCGCGCCCGTCTGGAGATGGAGATCGGCGTCATCCAGAAGATGGGCTTCAGTGGCTACTTCCTCATCGTCCAGGACTTCATCAACTGGGCGAAGAACCACAACATCCCGGTCGGGCCGGGCCGCGGTTCGGGCGCGGGCTCCCTCGTCGCCTACTGCCTGCGCATCACCGACCTGAACCCCATCCCCTACAACCTCCTCTTCGAGCGCTTCCTCAACCCCGAGCGCGTCTCGATGCCGGACTTCGACGTCGACTTCTGCCAGGACCGGCGTGACGAGGTCATCAAGTACGTCTCCTCGAAGTACGGCCAGGACAACGTCGGGCAGATCATCACCTTCGGCCAGCTCAAGGCGAAGTCGGTGCTGCGCGACGTGTGCCGGGTCTTCGGGCTGCCGTTCTCGGAGGGCGATCGGATCGCCAAGCTGGTCCCGGAGGTCCTCAACATCACCCTCAAGCAGTCCATCTACGGCGACCCCGACAAGGGCATCGCCGGCGAGCCGCGGCTCAAGGAGATGATGGACAACCCCACGGTGGTGGGAAACGTGGAGGGCATCGGCGAGGTCACCACCCGCGACGTGCTCGAAATCGCCATGGCGCTGGAGGGGCTCAACCGCCAGGCGGGCATGCACGCCGCGGGCGTGGTGATCGCCGACAAGCCGCTGTGGGAGTTCGTCCCGGTCTATTCGCCGCCGGGCGAGCAGCGCGTCCTCGTCACCCAGTTCGCCAAGGACGAGGTGGAGGCGGCGGGCCTGGTGAAGTTCGACTTCCTCGGCCTCAAGACGCTCACCGTCATCCAGCACGCGCTCGATCTCATCAACCGCAACCGTCCGCCGGATCAGAAGATCCACCGCCACCAGATCCCTCTCGACGATCCGGACACCTACGCCCTCATCTCCCGCGGCGACACCTCCGGTGTGTTCCAGATGGAGTCCAGCGGCTTCACCGAGATGGTGATGAGGCTCAAGCCCTCGTGCTTCGAGGACATCATCGCCGCGGGCGCGTTGTATCGGCCCGGGCCGCTCGACTCGGGGATGGTCGACGTCTTCATCAACCGCAAGCACGGGCGCGAGAAGGTCGTTTACCCGCACCCTGCGCTCGAGCCGGTGCTCAAGGACACCTACGGCGTCATCGTCTACCAGGAGCAGGTGATGCAGATCTCGCAAATCCTCGGCGGCTACACGCTGGGGAGAGCGGACCTGCTCCGCCGCGCGATGGGCAAGAAGAAGGCCGACGTGATGGCCAAGGAGCGCGAGGGCTTCCTCGAGGGCTGCAAGAAGAACAACGTCGACCCGAAGGTCGCCAACGAGATCTTCGACCTCATGGAGAAGTTCGCCGAGTACGGCTTCAACAAGTCGCACTCGGCCGCCTACGGCCTCATCACGCTACACACCGCGTGGCTGAAGGCGCACCACCCGATCGAGTTCATGGCCGCCCTTCTCACCTCCGAGAAGGACAACACCGACAAGGTCGTGGCCCACATCGCCGAGGCGCGCGCCGCCGGCCACGAGGTGTTGCCGCCGGACATCAACGTCTCCGAGCTCGCCTTCGGTGCGGTGGACGGGAAGATCCGGTTCGGTCTTGGGGCGATCAAAGGCGTGGGCGAGGGCGCCATCGAGGCCATTCTCGAAGCGCGGAAGGACGGCCCGTTCAAGGACCTGTTCGACTTCTGCGAGCGCGTCGACACCCGGCGGGTGAACCGCAAGGTGATCGAGGCGCTGGTGAAGGCGGGCGCGTTCGACTTCCTCCAGCGCCCGCGCCGTCAGCTGTTCGAGACCATCGAGAAGGCGCTGGAGCGCGGCGCGGCCGCCCAGCACGATCGCGAGGTGGGACAGTCCTCGCTGTTCGGGATGTTCGACGCGGCGGGCGGCGGCTCTTCAGGCTCGGCGGGCGATCACGACTACGCCCGCGTCGACGAGTGGCCGGAGAAGGAGCGGCTCGCCTATGAGAAGGAGGCGATCGGCTTCTACGTCTCGGGCCACCCGCTCCATCAATACGAGAAGGAGCTCAAGCGCTACGCGCGCTCCTGTGCGTCGGTCCAGCGCGCGCGGCGCGACGACAAGATCACCGTCGCGGGGATCGTCGCCGCGCTGCGCGAGCGGCCCACCAAGACCGGCAAGCGGATGGCGTGGGTGACGCTGGAGGACCTGACGGGCTCGGTCGAGCTGGTGGTCTTCCCGGGCAAGGACGGGTCGAAGCCGGTGATGGACAAGAACGGCAAGTGGGTGAGGGGACAGTCCAGGCCGGGCTACGAGCACTGGGAGTCGCTGCTCAAGAGCGACGAGCCGATCCTGGTCACCGGCACGGTGCAGTTCTCCAACCGCGACGAGGAGCAGGCGACGGCCGAGCTGATCGTCGAGAACATCCAGTCGCTCAAGGAGGTCCGCGAGAAGCGCGCGCGGCGGGTGGAGGTCCGCGCCACCAACGACCTCTTCACCGAGGAGCGGCTCCTCAAGCTGGCCCAGCTCGCGCGGGCGCACGAGGGCGCCACGCCGCTCGCGGTGAGCATGATCTTCCCCGGCGAGGCGGAGGCGATCATCGGCGGCACCCGCTTCAAGGTGAACCCGAGCGACGACTTCGTCTACCAGGTGAACCAGCTGTTCGGGATGCCGGTGGTGGAGATCGGCTGAGAACCGCGCTCAGGCGCTTTCGGCGCCGCCCATGCTCTCGGCGATCCACTTCAGGTAGGGCACGTGCCCGTCCGCCACGTCGAGCCGGAGCACCTCCGGCACCTGGTACGGGTGCAGCTCGACGATCCGCGCCCGGAGGGCTTCGAAGCGCTCGGCCCGGGACTTGAGAATCAAGAGCACCTCCGGGTCGTCGCAGATCTTTCCCTCCCACCGGTAGATGGAGCGGAGGCCGGGGATGATGTTCCCGCAGGCGGCCAGGCGCTCCTCCACGAGCGTCCGTGCGATGCTCGCGGCCTTCTTCCCGTCGGGAACGGTGACCAGCACGACGATGGCGTCGCTCATGAAGGCCACTTCGGCGCGGCGGCGCGCACCCGTCAAGTCCGCTCGGCATCGGAAGCGCCCGGTCAGGCCTGTGGGTCGAGCAACTCGTCGTACCCGCGCCCGAGGAACTGGAGCAGGCAGAACCCGTGGCCGAATGGATCGGCCAGATTCGCCATCCGGCCCCAGCGTGCGGTGACGGGCTCGCGGTCGAGGGTCGCCCCGGCGGCGATGGCGCGCTGTACGGCGCTGTCGAGATCGTCGACCACCAGATCGAGGTGCACCGGAGTCCAGTGCCGGCGGTAGTCGCGCTCCGCGTCGATCTTCGGCGAGGGCTTCGTCCCAGCGGCTTTGTTCAGCAGGTGAAGAGGGCATGAGGCGCCGGTGAGCTCGGCGAACGAATCGCCCAGACGGCGCGACACGGTGAGGCCGAAGGCGCGCGTGTAGAAGGCAATCGCCCTGTCGAGATCCGGGACGTCGATGCAGACGAAGAGTTGGCGCATGTGCGGGAATCCATCCTGCCCCCGCTTCGCACGATGCGCACCCTCAGGGGACAGGGAGGTGCGAGATGCCGGAGAAGCAGACGGTCGAGCGGGCGAAGAAGGACCTTCGTCAGGGAAAGGCGCCGGGTACGGCGGCCGGCGAGTTCGTGAGGGAGGAGATCAAGCACGTGCGCCGCGGCCAGCACGGCGCGAAGTCGCCGAAGCAGGCCATCGCGATCGGCCTGTCGAAGGCCCGGCGGGCAGGCGTTCCGCTCGGTCCGCCGAAGGAGGGTCGGGCGAGCTCGGGGACGCGGAAGCAGGCGATGCGCGATCTGAAGAGGGGGCAGGAACGGAGGAAGACGCGCGCCTCGCCGAAACGGAGGCAGGCCTCACGGGGCGTGCTGAAGCGGCAGCCGGGGTCGACCGCCTCGAAGAGGGCGCCGTCGAAGCAGGCGAAGAGCGCTGCGCGCCGGCGGCGCAAGTAGGGCCCATCCGGCGTCCGCGTCACCCGACCGGCGCCTCAGCGCGTCTGGGCGATCGCGTCCTGGATCGCGCACTGCGCGGCGTCCTCGAGCTCGATCGCCACGGTCGGATGGAGGCCGCTCATCCGGGAGCACTGGGCGATCCACCCGAGCTCGCTCCCGTCCGCGCTCATGCCGACGCGCACCTGCACCGTGTTGTTCTCGCGAGCGGGCGAAATCGCGGACGCCCTCGCGGGGATCACCAACTTCGCCTGGACGATCCCGTCGGCGTGGGCCTCCGCGAGCGGGAGATCCTCGAAGAGCGCCCCGATCCGACGGCGCGACTTCGCCTGCGCGACTTTCTCGCCGAAGAGCTTGAGCTCCTCCGACACCTCATCCCGAGTCCGTGCGGAGCTCACCAGCGTCTCCGCGTCGACCAGCGAGTAGCCGGCGAACTCGAGCTCGGTCTGGAGCACTCCGTTGACCCCGGTCGCGTAGCCGTCTTCGCAGAGGTCTTCGACAAACGTACAGCGTGCGGGCAAGAGCAGGAGCCGGTGGGGCTTCCGATCCCACGCAGGACCGACCGAGACCTGGGCGCGCGGCGCGGCGCAGCCGGCCAACAGGAGGACGGCGATCGAGCGGAGCAGACGAAGCGAAGCATGCGCGAGTCCCTTTCTGGCGGTCCGATATCCGCGACGCGGCGACCCCGAGGCAACGCTCTGACTGAAAGGTGTCGCGCACGGCAGACAGGCCGGGGAGCCGGCCGACGCGAACCACGAAGGCGTGCCGCCGCACCCGGCACCGGCGATCATCACCCGGTCGCTCTGCATCGGGCTTCGTGCGCTCGAGCGCGTGGGGACTTCAGTGCCCGGGTCGGATGCACCGGCGCCTCCTCATCGCCGACCCCGGGCACCCGCCTCATCTGCGCGATTCATCTGGCCGGGGT
>JADGHL010000026.1 GCA_019686135.1 Myxococcaceae bacterium
GCCAAACACCCGGGGGGGGGGGGGCGCGGGGGGGGGCTCGGGGGGGGGGCGGGGGGGGGCTACCCCCCGCGCCGACGGTTCGCGGCTCAACCCGCCGTCGGTGATGGTGACCTTCTCCGAACCGGTGACTTCCGCGGCCCTGCCGCTCACCGTGACCCCGGCGGCCGGCACGCCTTCCGGATCCGCGCCCTTCGCCGGGCAGAGCTTCTCCTTCACGGGCCTTCCGGGTGACACGGTGTTCACCGCGTCGGTCGCCGCCGGGGCGGTGGCGGATGCGTTCGGCAACGTCAACGAGACCGGCGCGTCGGTGAAGTTCCACACCCGCCCGGCCCAGCCGCAGACCGGCACGGTGCTCACGCTGCGCAACGACGTGGTGGCGTTCGACGTGGCCTCGGATCCCGACGGCGTCGTCACGCTGGTGATGGAGACCACCGCCACCAGCAAGCCGATGCTGTTCACCTGGTTCGACGGCGTCACCGGCGCGCTCTCCAGCGGGGTCCTCGGCAACCGCCCCTCGGGAGACCTGGTGGCGCTCTCCACCGCCGCCTGGTCCAACGCGCACGCCGATCTCTCGTCCCACCGCGCCCGTGGCTACCGTGAGGCCTACTCGGCGCAGACGTTCGTCGGCGGCGTGAACGACGGCACGCTGCTCCCCGCCGCGCCAGGCGACGTGTTGTTCGTCCCGGTCGGTCCCGGCTGCGCCGACGATCCCGGCGCGCCCGAGGTAGGGGTGATCACCGGAGCCGGCGCGTTCGTCCGGGGCTCGGTCGTCGAACCGGTGCAGGTGACGCCGTTCCAGCTGTTGATCGAAAGCCCCAACGACTGGGAGCTGGTCAGCGTCGCCGGTGGCACGCTGGTGGCCCAGGCGCGGACGTGCTCGTGCGGTGCTTCGGCTTCGTGCGCGTGGCAGCCGGCGCGGAGCGTGCCGCTGCCTTTTGGGTACACGGTTGCGGCCACCCCGAGGCTGTCGGTGGCCGGCACCGCCACGGGCGAGCGCCGCCTGTATGTGGCGGACACCACGGCGGGTCTCCGCGTCGAGATCTGCGAAGCACAGTGCACGTCCACGCCATGCCCGTCCAACGGTGCGCGACTGACGCTCGCGTCCGAGGGCCTCTTCGTCGCCTCAGCGAACAGCGGGAACGAGGTGATCGGCGCGCAGAAGAAGGCGGCCGGCGTACAGCTCGTCTGGCGCGACCTGCAGGCGAGCTGCACGGGTGACTGGTCGGTGCTCGGCATCGTCCCGGGCTCGAGCGGTTCGTCCGTGACTGACTGGCGGCCGGCGATGTTCGGCGACCGGCATGGCGTGCTCTGGCTGGACGGCACCACGCTCAAGCTCTACATCCCGTGACTTGAGCTTCGAACGCGCGCTGCGGGACAACCCTGCGCCCGGATCGGTGGGCGACGTGGAGCTGCGCTATGACGCGCCGGTGCTCGTCGGCGAGGGGCGCGGCGTGGCGGGGCCCATCCGCTGGCTGCCGGGGGTGTTGCTCCTGGCGGCGCTGGCCCTGGGCCTGGGCGCGTTACTCACGCTGATCGCTGACCCAGCGGGGCCGATCCACGTCCCGTTGGCGCAGGGCCTCGGCGCCGGGCTGGCCGTGGCGTTGGGCGGGCGGCTGGAACGGCACACGCGCCACCGGCGGCGGTTCGTCCTCCACTTCGCGGACGAGACCGTCCGCGTGGATCTGCAGGGCGGGCTTTGGCGCCGACCCATCTCGCGGACCTGGCCCTTCGACGCGGTGAAGGGGCTCTACGTCGTGGAGAAGCGCGGCGGCGTGTTCTCGCTGTGGATGGAGGCGGCGAAGGCGCCGGGTTCGGCGCGCACGGTGCCGGTGCTGCTGGTGGACGGCGTCCCCGCCGACGACGTGGAGGCGCTTCGGCGGCTGTGGACCACGCTGCGCGCGGCGTTCGGGCTTACGCGGCGGCCAACGGAAGGGTGAGCCGGAAGGTCGTGCCCACGCCCACCGTCGAGGTCACAGAGAGCGTGCCTCCGGCGCGCTCGACGATGTCCTTGACGATGGGAAGCCCCAGCCCGGTCCCCGTGCCCACCGGCTTGGTGGTGAAGAGCGGCTCGAAGATGCGGTCCATGATCTCCGGCGCGATGCCCGAGCCGTTGTCGGCGATCTCCACGTGGGCGCGTTCGTCCGCCCGCCACCAGCGGACTTCGATCAACCCGGGCCGGGCCAGCCCCTCCATCGCCTGGGCGGAGTTCACCATCAGGTTGAGCAGCACCTGACACAGCTTCACCGGGCCCACCGCCACCTTCAGCGAGTCGCCGCGCAGCTGGATGCGCGCGCGCGTGCGCACCTCCGCGCGGGCCAGCTTCACCGCGAACTCGGCGACGTCGCGCAGATCCGCCTGCGCCTCCTGGTCCTCGCCGCGCGCCTGCGAGCGGATCGCCAGCGCCACCTGCCGGATGTGCTGCGCGCCGGTCTCCACGTCGTCGAGGATCGACGGCAGCTCCCCGAGCGACTGCATCACCTCCGCGTCCCGCGACGGGTCGATCCGCGGCATCGCCCAGGCGCGGATCACCTCCACCTCACGGCGGAGCGTGCCGATGTTCTGGGTCAGGTAGCTCACCGGGTTCATCAGCTCGTGCGCCACCCCGGCGCTCACCTGCCCCAGCACCGCCAGCCGCTCGCTGCGCAACATCCGCGATTCGATCTCCCGCACCCGGTTCTGCAGCGAGAAGATCCCGATCGCGTCGTCCAGCGCCGCCGCCAGCTCCTCCTTGACCCAGGGCTTGACGAAGTAGCGCACCACCTGGCCGCGGTTGACCGCGTCCATCACCGCCTGCATGTCCGAGTATGCGGTGAGCAGCATGCGGCGCGTGTCCGGCAACATCGCGCGCGCACGCTCCAGGAACTCGACACCCGTCATCCCGGGCATGCGCTGGTCGGAGATGACGACTGCGATCTCCTGCCCCTTTTGCGCGAGCAGCTCCAGGGCCTCCTCCCCGGAGAGACAGGTGAAGATGCGGAAGCGGCTGCGGAAGTTGGCTTCGAAGACGCGGAGGTTGATGAGCTCGTCGTCGACGTAGAGCACCGCCGGCGCGGATTCACTGGGTGCTGCCATGAGGGCCGCACTCTAACGTCTGCTCAGAGCGCCCACCATCTTCACTTCGTTTGCTGGTTTTGCCCGTTGCAGCGCCGCGGCCGATCCGCCGGGTGGCGGGGGACCCGGCGCGCCCGTTCGACCCGCCCGTTCGGAAGGCGTCTTCCTCTGAGCGCGGCGCGCGTCGTTCGCGGCACAGCGGTTGCTCGGGCGACGAGGCCATGATGCGCCCGCTCGCTCTTCTGCTCCCTCTGCTCTTCACCGCGCTGAGCCCTGCGCATGCGTGGCGAGCGAGGACCGACTCCACCGGCAGCACGGTGCACTGGGCGAAGGAGGTCACCTTCCTCGTGGACCCGGAGATCGGCGCCGAGCTCGGCGACGAGAACGCGCGCGCGGCGATCGACGCGGCGCTGGCGGAGGTGGAGCGCGCCGCACCCGGGCTGCGCCTGAGCGCGGTCGACGGCGATGGCGGCGGCGTGGGCTACGACCCCGCGCCCGGCGCCACCAACCACAGCGTGATCGTCGCCGACGACGTCTGGGACTACGACGAGGGCCTGATTGCGGTCACCATCGTCACGGTCGACACGCGTCGCCACGAGATCCTCGACGCGGACATCGCCTTCAACACGCGGCACCGGCGCTTCAAGGTCCTGCCGGCCGACTCCACGCCGGGCGGCGCGTTCGACGACATCCAGAACACGCTGACGCACGAGCTCGGGCACGCGGTGGGCCTGGCGCACAACCCGGAGCTGCCCGAAGCGGTGATGTACCCGGGCGCGCGGCGTGGCGAGGTGACCAAGCGCACGCTCTCCGCGGACGACATCGACGGGCTCCAGACGCTCTATCCGGATGCCCAGGCTGAGGGCCGCGGCCTGACCGGCATCGGCCCCGAGGGCGCAGTGGGCTGCTCCGCCGGCGGCGGGTCCGCAGCGGTGTGGCTGATCGGCCTGCTCGTGCCGCTGTGGCTGTGGCGCCGCCGCTTTGCGCGCGCCGCGGTGGTGACCGTGGCCGCATCGGCCCTCTGCCTCCCGTCGAGCGCCCACGCGCAGGACGCGGCGAGCGAAGCCGTGGAGGTCCGGGACGCCCGCGCGCTGGAGCACGCGGGGTCGGTGCTCACCGGCGAGGTCATCGTCCGCCACACGCTGCCGCGCGAGCCGGGGTCGGGCGTTCTGTGGAGCGAGCTCGAGGTCCGCGTCCGCTCCTGCGTCAAAGGTTCGTGCCCGGATACCGCGCGCATCCGCGTCCCGGGCGGGCGCGAGGGCGACCTCGAACAGATCGTCGACCACCAGCCGGTGCCGGAACCGGGCGAGGTGGTGGCGCTGGCGCTGCCCGAGGAGGTCTCGCTCCACCGTGCGCGCCCGGCGTTGTTCCGGCTCTCCGATACGCGCGGGTGGGTGCGCTTCGCCCGCGCGCTCGACCGTGCGCGGATCGCCATCCCCGCCGGCGTTCCGGTGTCCAGGCTCACCTCAAGGTCGGCCACGACCCGCCGCCCCTGAGTCGCAACCTCCCGGAACCACGCCTCATCGGACGTGGCCGGACTCTTGAAATTGCCCACCTTGCCGTCCCACCGAGGAGTCTTCGCATGCCGTCTCAGCCGAACCCGTACAGCATCCTGATCGTCGACGACGAAGAGAACGTGCAGAAAGCGCTGCGCCGGAGCCTGCGCAAGGAAGGCTACGAGCTCCTCTTCGCGTCCCAGCCGAGCGAGGCCCTGGCGCTGATCAAGACCCGGCCGGTGGACCTCGTCCTCTCCGACCACCTGATGCCGAACATGACCGGCCTGGAGTTCCTCAAGCTGGTGCGCGACCGCCACCCGGACGCGCTCCGGATGATGCTCACCGGCCACGCGGACATGCAGACGGCGATCGACGCCATCAACCAGGGGGAGATCTACCGCTTCCTCACCAAGCCCTGGGATGACACCGAGCTCAAGGTGACGCTGCACCTCGCGTTCGAGCAGCTCGCGCTGCAGCGCGAGAACCGCCGGCTCCTGGCGATGGTGCGGCGCCAGCACGACCTCCTGCAGAGCATCGAGCGCGAGTACCCGGGGATCGGCCGCGTGGTCCGTGACGCCGACGGGGCGATCGTCATCGACGAGGCGGAGCTGTCGGCCGCGATTGCCTGAGCCGTCCGGCGGAGGAGCGGGATGTCCGCGCTGCCGATCGTCCTGGTGATGGACGGAGAGCTGCCGCCCGGGCTGGGCGAGGCGCTGGAGACCTCCGGGTTCCTCTACCGGCGCGCCGCGGCCCACCACGCCTGCGCCGACGTAAACGCGGGCTGGGCGGAGCTGGTGGTGTGCGGGCGGATCGCCGGCTGGCAGGCGCTGGCCGCGCGGGTGCAGCAGGCCGGGGGCGCGGTGGTGCTGTGGGGCCCACCGCCGGATCCCCACGAACGCCGCGCGCTGCGCGATCCGATCGACGCGGTCCAGACCGGCCCGGCGCTCGTCGAGGCGCTTCTGCGTGCGCACGCCGTGCTCACCGCGTCGCGCGCGCAGGTGGGCACGGAGGACGATCTGAAGGAACGCGCCGAGTGCGCCGAGCGCGTGGCCGGCTTCGCCCAGTCGATCGCCGCGCAGATCGAGCTCCCCCGCGTCGTGGAGGAGGCGATCGCCCGGACGCGCGACCTGTGCGACGCGGACGGCGCCAGCCTCTTGCTGGTGGATCCGGCCACCGGCGAGTGGTGGCACGACCCGGCCGGCCCGGGTGCCGCCGGCGCGCTGGTGGCGGTGCGTCCGTCCGTGCACCATCGGATTGCCCAGGACGTGGCGTTCCGCGCCGAACCGGTGCTGGTGGAGACCCTCGCCGCGCTGCCGGGGTTCGACTCCGGCTCCGACGATGCGGCCGGCTTTCGCACCGGGTCGGTGATCGCCGCGCCGCTGTTGTCCGGGGGCGATCTGATCGGCGTGCTGGAAGCGGTGCGCGGCGACGGCCGCTCGCCATTCACCCGCGCCCATCTGCGCCGGCTCGAGGAGCTGGCACCGCACGTGGCGATCGCCGTGTACCACGCGCAGCTCACCGCCCGGCTGCGCGAGACCCAGGCGCAGATCCTCCAGCACAACGCGGACCTCGAACGGCGCATCGCCGAGCGCACCGCGCAGATCGCCCGCGCCAAGCGCGAGTGGGAGGCCACCTTCGACGCGATCCGCGAGCCGATGGCGGTGATGGAGGGCTTCGTGGTCCGCAGGGTGAACACCGCCTGGGCACAGCGCGCCAGGGTGGACATCCGGACCGTCTCCGGGCGGCGCTGCCACGAGCTGTTGGCGGGGCGCGCCACACCCTGCCCCGGCTGCCCGCTGTCGGGCAACGCCACGGCGTCGAGCGGCGAGGTCCGTTTCGCCGACGGCTCCACGCACCGGCTCAACGCCTTCCATCTTCCTCCCGAACAAGGCCGTCCGGCCGGGGTGGTCGTGCACTACCGGGACGTCACGCAGGAGCGCGCGCTCGAGCGCCGGGTCCGCGAGTCCGAACGGCTGGCGTCGATCGGCCAGCTCGCCTCGGGCGCCGCCCACGAGATCAACAACCCGATGGGCTTTCTCACCTCGAACCTCCGCAACCTCAGAGAGCTGTTGGCGGACCTGGGCGAGGCGGTGCGGGGCGCGCGCCGGGCGGCGGCGTTGATCGCGAGCGGCCGGCGACAGGAGGCGCTCGCGTCTCTGGCCGCGGCGAAGGCCCTGGACGAAGAGTGGATCGACGACGGCGCGGAGATGGTGGAGGACGCGCTCTCGGGCGCTCAAAGGGTCACGGACATCGTGCGGGCGCTGCGCGAGCTGTCCCGCCAACAGGTGGCCAAAGGCTTCACCGATGCGGACGTGAACGCCTCGGTGACACGAGCGGCCCGGGCGGAGCTGGGTCCCGCGCCGCCGAACCTGGTGTTGACGCTCGAACCTGCGGTCTTCGCGGCCATGGATCCGCTGCAGCTGGATCAGGCGCTCGGGCACATCCTGCGCAACGCACGCCAGGCCACGTGCGGCCAGCAGCGGATCCGCATCCGCACGCGCGCGGAGGGCGATGTGGCGGTGGTGGAGGTGCAGGACGAGGGAACGGGCATTGCCGCCGAGCACCTGGACCGCATCTTCGAGCCGTTCTTCACCACGCGGGGAGTCGGACAGGGGATTGGCCTGGGGCTCACCGCAGCGTGGGGGATCGTCCAGCGCCATGGCGGACGGATCGACGTGCAGAGCGAGCCGGGCAAAGGGTCGACCTTCACTCTCCGGCTGCCACGCGCGTCCGGTCCGGCGGACCGCGCCGGCGAGGAGGCGGCTGCCCCGGGCTGATCACCGCGACGCAGGGAAGTCTTCGTCCAGCGTGGCGGCGACCTCGTCCTCGGAGCGGTAGAACCGTTCGGGCAGGCCGCTCAACAGCGACAGCAGGGTGCGCGCGGCCTCGTTCTCGCGCGCGACCTCCAGTACTTCGCCGCGGGTCAACGGGAAGATGGCGCCGCGGAGTGCTTCGGCCACCTGCGCCGCGAGCGGGTGTACCGAAGCGGTGATCGATTCGAGTGCGGGCCCGACGCGTCCCTCGTTTGCGCCATCCACCATCGACGAGAGTATGCATCCGGTCCCTGGGTTCCGCACTGCTACTGACGTACTGACGGCTCGTCACCGGGCGGGCACGCGGCCGGAATGGCCGCGGGAGAACACCGGCCGCACCTGTAGTGGGAGGAGCGACGGCACAATGACCCGGAAGATCGATCCCGACACCCCGATCGACCCGGAGGAGACCGCCCACGAGACGCACCGCGAAGTTTCGTCGCGGCCACCGAAGGAGTGGCCCGGCATCCCGGCGCGGTCGCAGGAGGACGAGGCGAGCTTCGTGCACGACGGCGTGGAAGAGTCGCCGGCGGAGGTCACCGAAGCCCAGCGCAAGCTGGAGCGGTCCATCCCCCGGGACGAACCGGAGGAGTGAGCGCCCCGCCCTACTGACGGAGCGCGAAGACCCAGCTGTACCCGAGCTCCGCGGGCCCGCCCCGAGGCTGGGGGATCTGCGCGCGCATCACCGCCGAGACCAGACAGCGATCGAGCAGGTAATCCACCGCCTCCGCCTGCACGCCGACCGGGCTGACGCGCTCGGAGACCACCTGCGCGAAGGCCAGCCGTCCCGAGGGGAGCACCCTCAGCCTCAAGGTGCGCGCGCCCGCCACTCCGCCGCGGCGTGCGAGCGCCTCCTCCCAGCACTTCGAGATCTCCGGCTGGAGCCCTGCGAGCGCGGCCTTCACCTCCCCGCGGTCGACTTCGCCGGTGGCGTCGGTCAGGTTCGGGGGCTCGAAGTACGCGGCGACCTCGGAGAAGGGCGCGGGATCGCCCGGAGGCGTCCCGCGGGAGAAGTCGAACCGGAAGGTGCGCGGCCCCGGGTAGACCGTGGAGGCCAGCACCGCCTGCACACACCGCTCCGAGTCGTTCGCCGGCGCCGTCGGCACGAGTGTCTGGCCGGGCCCGCCGAGGAAGGTAGAGACGCGGACCGGTTCGGTCCGGACGACGAACACCACGCCCGGCCTCAGCCCCGCGCCGTGGCGCACGCAGGCGTGCACGAGCGGGATCGGATCGAGCACGCCGCGGCGCTCGGTGAACCCCGCCGCGCCGGAGAGCAGCCGCACGTGCTCCAGCGTGGCCCACCCGTTCGGCGGCCGGCGGGGCGGCGAGACCTCGACGGTGTCGGGGACATCCGCTCGCCAGGGGTACTCCCAGAGCACCTGCCGCAGGCACCGGCCGGTGCTGTTGGAGGCGCCGTCGTGCGGCTCGAACATCACGTCGCGCAGCGTGCGCCCCTCGCGGATCAGCGTCAGGGTGACGCGCTCTTCGGGTGAGGCGTCCTCGGGCCAGCAAGGGCCCCACAAATGCTCCACCGCATAGGTGGGCGGCGGCAGGTTGGCGCGGGGCGCGGGCGAAGGCAGGCTCGCACACGCCGACACCAGCGCCAGAGCGGACGCGGCCCAAAGGCATGTGCGGGACAGGCCCGGCCCCGGATGAGGTCCCATTACGCCTGCGACTCTAAGCGACGTGTCGCTCAGAACAACAAGCGCAACGGGTGCTCCAGCAGCGCCTTGAGCTCCTTGAGGTACTGCGCGCCCAGCGCCCCGTCGATGACGCGGTGATCGACCGAGAGCGTCGCGGTCATCATCCGGCGGATCACCATCTGCCCGTTGCGGACGACGACCTTCTCCGCCGCCTGCCCCACCGCGAGGATGGCCGCCTGGGGCGGATTGATGATCGCCCCGAACTCGTCGATCCCGTACATCCCGAGGTTGGAGATGGTGATGCTACCGCCCTGGTACTCCTCCGGGCGGAGGTGACGGCTCCGGGCGCGCTCCGCCAGCTCGCGGGACTCGGCGGAGATCTGCGCCAGGCCCTTCTGATCGGCGTCGCGAATGATGGGCGTGATGAGGCCGTCCTCCAGCGCCACGGCAATGCCCACGTCGACGGTGTCGTGCTGCAGCACGTGGTCTCCCTGGAACCACACGTTCATCTGCGGCACGCGGCGCAGCGCGATCGCCATCGCCTTCACGATGATGTCGTTGACCGAGATCTTCGACTCGACCTGCTTCGCCTCGTCGCGGATCTTCAGGGCCTCGTCCATCTCGATCTCGACGGTGAGGTAGAAGTGGGGCACCCCCGGCTTCACCTCGGCCATCCGCTGGGCGATGACCCGGCGCATCGTGGAGAGCTCGACGCGCCGGGGCTCCGGCCGCGGTCCGGCGCGGAGCGGCACACCGAACGCGGGCGCCAGGGCCTTCGCTGCCGGCGCGGCCACCGGCGCCTTCAAGGCAGCTTCGACGTCGCGGCGGATGATCCGTCCCGAGGGCCCGGACCCGGCGATGGCGCCAAGGTCCAACCCGCGCTCCTTCGCGATCCGCCGAGCCAGCGGCGAGGCGAAGATGCGGCCCTCTGGCTTCGGCTGCGGCGCAGGCGGAACCGGCGCGGCGGGCTCGGGGACCACTGCCTCCTTCGGAGCGGGCTGGGCGGGCGCCGGGGCCGCGCTCGGCGCCGGAGCGCCTCCCACAGCAGGGATCCGCGCACCCTTCGGGCCCACGTAGCCGATCGGCGCGCCCACCTTCGCGGTGCTGCCCGCAGGGACGACGATCTTCAGCAGCACGCCCTCGTCGTAGGCCTCGATCTGCAGGTTGGACTTGTCGGTCTCCACCTCGGCGATGGCTTCGCCGCTCGAGACCTTGTCGCCCTCCTGCTTGAGCCAGGCGGTGATCTTCCCCTCCACCATGGTGGGCGAGAGCGCCGGCATCAGCACGGCGGTCGCCTCGGGCCCGCCGCCACCGGACGCAGGCGGAGCCTGGGGCGGCGCGGGCGGAGCGGGCGGCGCCGCGGGCTTCGCTGGCGCGGGCTTCTCAGCGGGCGGCGCGGTGGTGACCTTCTCCCCCTTCTCACCGATCCAAGCGATCGGCGCGCCGACCTCGGCGGAAGCGCCTTCGGGCGTCTGGATGGCGATCAGGTAGCCATCTTCGTAGCTCTCGATCTCCAGGTTCGACTTGTCCGTCTCCACCTCGGCGACCGCCTCGCCGCTGGAGACCCTGTCGCCCACCTGTTTCCGCCAGCGGGTGATCTTCCCCTCCTTCATCGTCGGGGAGAGGGCGGGCATCTGGATCGGCTTAGCCACGGTAGAGCACCTTGTTTACGGCTTCGGCGATCCGCGGGACGGAGGGCTCGGCCGCCGCTTCGAGGTTCGCCGCGTACGAGATGGACACCGGCAGCTGCGTCACCCGCTCCACCGGCGCGTCGAGATAGTCGAAGGCCTTCGACTGGATCAGATCCACCACGGTGGCACCGACCCCGCAGAACGCCCAGTCCTCCTCCACGATGACCGCCCGGTTGGTCTTCTTCACGGACTCGAGAATGCGCTCCTCGTCGAGCGGGCGGATGGTCCGCAGGTCGACCACCTCCGCGTCGATGCCATTCTTGGCGAGCTCCTCCGCGGCGGCGAGGGAGAAGTGGACCTGGCGTCCGTACGTGATGAGGGTGACGTCCTTCCCCTCCCGCTTCACGTCCGCCTCGCCGATGGGGATGGTGTACTCGCCCTCCGGGACCTCGCCCTTCACGCTGTAGAGCTTCTCGTGCTCGAACATGATGACCGGGTTCTCGTCCCGGATCGCGCTCTTGAGCAGGCCCTTGGCGTCCTTCGGCGTGCCCGGGAAGATCACCTTCAGCCCCGGAAAGTGCGCGTACTGCGCCTCGAGCGACTGCGAGTGCTGCGACGAGAGCCGCCCGCCGATCCCAGTGGGGCCGCGGAAGACGATCGGACAGCGCAGCTGGCCGCCGGACATGTGGCGGAGCTTGGCCGCGTTGTTGACGATCTGATCCATCGCCAGGATGGCGAAGTTCCAGGTCATCATCTCGATCACCGGCCTCAGGCCCACCATCGCCGCGCCGGTGCCCAGGCCTGCAAAGCCCAGCTCGGAGATCGGCGCGTCCACCACCCGCGCGCTCCCGAACCGATCCAGAAGGCCCTGCGACACCTTGAAGGCGCCGTTGTAGCGGCCGACCTCCTCGCCCATCAAAAAGACGCGGTGGTCGCGCTCCATCTCCTCGGCGAGCGCCTGGTTCAACGCCTCTCGATACATCAACTCCGGCATGTCCGTTATCCCGCCTTCTTCGCCGGCTGGCGCGGCTCCACTTCCCAGGTGACCTTCAGATCCGGAGGCGGCGTCTCCGGCCAGCTCTCGACCTTCTTGCCCAATACGCGCTCGCGCGGCTTGACGTCCTCCTCGCCCTCCTCCACCAGGATGTCCCGCCAGATCTCCTCCAGCGCGGGCTCCGGAGAGGCGTCCGCGAACGCCACCGCTTCGTCGACCTCCTTCTTGACCTCCTCGTCGATCGCGGTGAGATCCTCCTCCTTCGCGATCTTCTTCTTCACGAGGTACTCGCGGAGCTTGAGGATGGGGTCGCGCTTCATCTCCTCCTCCACCTCCGCGCGCTGGCGGTAGGTGGCGGGGTCGGCCATCGAGTGGCCGCGGAAGCGGTAGGTGAGCGCCTCCATCAGCACCGGGCCCTTGCCCTTGCGCGCGTAGTCGATGGCGTCGGTCATCGCCTCGTAGACGGCGAGCACGTCCATCCCGTCCATCTGTTCGCCGCGCATCGCGTACGCGCTGGCGCGCCGGGCGATCTCCGGGACTGCAGCCACGCGGTCGATCGCCGTGCCCATCCCGTACCGGTTGTTCTCGCAGATGTAGATGACCGGCAGCTTCCACTTCGACGCCATGTTGAGCGACTCGTGGAAGGATCCCTGGTTGGCGGCGGCCTCGCCGAAGAAGCAGAGAGTGACGCGGTCCTCGTTGCAGTACTTCGACTTCCAGCCCATCCCGGTGGCGAGCGGGATCTGCCCGCCGACGATGCCGTAGCCGCCGTAGAAGTAGTGCTCGAGGTCGATGATGTGCATCGACCCGCCCTTGCCCTTGCAGTAGCCGGCGTCGCGGCCGAACAGCTCCGCCATCACCATCCCCGCGTCCGCGCCGCGGGCGAGCGCATGGCCGTGCTCGCGGTAGGCGGCGATCATGTAGTCGTCCGGCCGCGCCGCTTCGACGGCGCCGACCGCGACCGCCTCCTGGCCGATGTAGAGGTGACAGAAGCCGGCGATCTTCCGGAGCCCGTACTGCTGGCCGGCGCGCTCTTCGAAACGCCGCACCAGGTACATCTTCCGGTACATCGTCAGCAGCTGATCCTTCGTTGGCGTCGCCTGGGTGGGTGGCATGGCGGGCGCTCCATAGCGTTCGCGGAGGTGCACTTCAAAGGGATTCCGGATGCCGCGCCGCGCCATGTCCGCTCGGTGCGAACCGGCGCTGCGCGTGTCCCGTAAGCGTCAGTAATCGAAGTGTGGAACGGAGACGATTCCGTCGAGGAGCTCCACCGGACGTCCGGAGTGATCGGTCGCGAGGTGGATGACCGTCGCCTCGGGGAACTGGCGCCGGTAGTCGTTGGCGTGGGTCGGCTCGTTGTCGAAGGCGGCGATCACCGTACCGAGCGCGCGGAGCCGCGCGTGCGCGTCGCGCTTGAACGTGTCGTCGTCCACGCGCAGCGAGGGCTTCATGATGAGGTGCACGCGCGGTTGATCCGGTGTGGGGAAGCCGTGCCGCTTCATCGCGCCCACCGAGCCCTCGCGCATCCCCTCGTGGCGGCCGGTGACGTAGGCCAGCGTGGCGCCGGTCTCCAGCACTTTCGCCAAAAAGCGCGCCGCGCCGTCGATCGCCTCGTCGTCCAGGCAGTAGGGGCTGGTGAAGAAGCGCTCCTGCCAGAAGCTCTTCGCGTCCGGGTAGATCCGCTCGGCTTCTTCGGCGGAGAGGCCGCAGTTGCGGAACGCCGCGCGCAGGTCCCAGCCGGAGTCGAAGTGCCGTGCCTCGCAGCGGGTGAGCGGCAGAAGGCCGCGGGCCTCGCCGTACTCGCGCACGATGCGCGCCTGGCGGGGCCGGTTGTCGAAGAGCGTGGAGTCGAGATCGAAGGCGAGGACCGCCTGCGCGCCGAGCTGCCGGCCGCGGTCCAAGATCGCGTCGAGGGTCTTGTGCCAGCCGTCCTGGATGCGGTGCCGGAAGTCGGTCATGCGACCTGTGGCAAGTACCCCAACCCCGCCGCGCGCGCCACCCCGCGTTCGCCCCGGGGCGACGTCCGAATCCCGCCAGACCTCGCCGCGCCCGGCCGCTAGATTCGACGGTGATGGTGCTGGACCCCGACACCTGCTACCGCGCGCTGAAGAGCCGCGACGTGCGCTTCGATGGACGGTTCTTCACCGCGGTGAAGACCACGGGGATCTACTGCCGCCCCATCTGCCCGGCGAAGACGCCGCTGCGCCGGAACGTGACGTTCTTCGCCTGTGCCGCGGCCGCCGAGGAGGCGGGTTTCCGGCCGTGCCGGCGCTGCCGCCCGGACGCCGCCCCCAGAACGCCCACGTGGATGGGCGCCTCCGCCACCGTCTCCCGCGCGTTGAGGTTGATCGAGGAAGGCGCGCTCGATGGTGGATCGGTGGAGGCGCTGGCCGAACGCGTCGGCGTGGGCAGCCGCCAGCTGCATCGGCTGTTCACCGAGCACCTGGGCACCTCCCCCGTGCGGATTGCCCGCTCGCATCGCGCCCACTTCGCCCGCGCGCTGCTGGACGCGACGGACTGGCCGGTGGCGAAGGTCGCGCACGAGGCCGGCTTCGGGAGCGTGCGGCGGTTCAACGAGGTGATCCGCGCCGCGTTCGGTGCTCCGCCGACTGAGCTCCGGCGCGAGCGGGCGCGCACCGCCGGGCTCACCCTTCGCCTCGCGCTGCGCCCACCATACGACTGGGACGCGCTCCTCTCCTTCCTCGCGCCGCGCGCGATCCCCGGGGTGGAGCACATCGACGCGGGCGTCTACCGCCGCACCTTCGACGGCGGCTGGCTGCAGGTGCGCCCGGACGAAGGACACGCGCTGGTTCTCACCGTCACGCCCACGCGTCCGCTGCGCGGCGAGCTCATGGCGATCACCCGCCGGATCCGCCGGATGTTCGACCTCAACGCCGATCCGCTGGCGATCGCAGCCGTCCTCTCCGCCGATCCGCTGCTCGCGCCATCAGTACGGGCCCGCCCGGGGCTGCGCGTCCCCGGCGCGTGGGATCCGTTCGAGACGTGCGTGCGGGCCATCCTCGGGCAGCAGGTGAGCGTGCGCGCGGCGACGACGCTGAGCGGGAGGCTGGTCGAACGCTTCGGGACGCAGATCGACGGCGGGCCGCTCGGGCTGACGCACCACTTCCCCACTCCGGCGAAGCTGGAGCGCGCCGCGATCGAGTCGATCGGCGTGCCCCGCGCGCGCGCCGAGTGCATCCGGGCCATCGCTCGCGCCGCCGGGACGCTGAGCGAGCCCGCCGGATCGCTGGACGCCTTAATCGCCCGGCTCACCGCGCTACCCGGCATCGGCCCCTGGACCGCGCACTACCTGGCGATGCGCGTCTTCCGCGAACCGGACGCGTTCCCTTCCGGCGATCTCGTCCTTCGCAAGGCCGCGCAGACATCCACGCCGCGCGCGCTCGAGGCCCGCGCCGAATCCTGGCGCCCGTGGCGGGCCTACGCCGCCATGCACCTGTGGGCGCCCTTCACCCAACCGGAGTCCAACCATGATCGAGCTCTCGCGCGTTGATTCCCCGATCGGCATCCTCACCCTCGCGGTCAGCGGACGCGGCCTGCACGCGCTGCACCTGGGCGCCGACGGACTGGAGCCCTTCAAGGAACCCACCCGCGAGGTGAAGCGGCCGCCCCGGGAGATCGCCGAGGCGCTCGAGGCCTACTTCGGCGGTGCGCTCCGGGCGATCGACGATGTGCCGGTGTGCGCGGAAGGAACCCCGTTCCAGCACAGAGTCTGGGACGCGCTGCGGACGATCCCCGCCGGTCAGACCTGGACCTACGGGCATCTGGCGCACGCCATCGGCCACCCCACGGCGGTGCGAGCGGTGGGCGCTGCGAACGGACGAAACCCGGTGGCGATCGTCGTCCCCTGCCACCGCGTCATCGCCGCCAACGGAACGCTGCACGGCTACGGCGGAGGCCTCGACAAGAAGCGCTGGCTCCTCCAACACGAAGGCAGCTGGCCGAAACAGTTCGGGGTGTTTGGTGAGTCGTGAGTCGTCAGGCCACGCTTCGCGCGGGAACCGGCGGCGGTTCGCTTGCGTCGGTGGGGCGATCGAAGCGGATCATCCGCTTGATTCCGTTGCGGTCGAGTACGAGGCGGACCAGCTCGACCTGCTTTCCCTTGTCGTCGGCGTCGTCGAAGGTGAACCGGCAGGCTAGATCGACCTGGTAGCTCTTCGCGCCGCGGATGCGGCCGATCGTGAACTCCTCCAGGTCGACGTACTCGAGCGCGTACTCCGGCTCGTCCATGTCGCGCAGGAAGCGCTGCACGTTGAGGCGGATGATGTCGGTGACACCCTCGCTGCCGGAGCTCATCTTCGGCAGCGCGCCGGCGTCGAGCACGATCTCCTTCTGGTAGCGGATCAGCACCTCGGACAGCTCGCCCTGCGACACGGTGACGAAGTCGTCGGCCTGGCGGAGCGCCTGGATCTCGGGCGGCACCGCGTCCGGCCGGATGTAGTCCACCTTCTCCTTGCAGACGCCGATGCGCTCGCCGGTGACCGGGTCGGTGATGCGGGTCGATCGATCGAACAGGTAGCGGGACAGGACCCGGCTGAAGATGCGGCGCATCCCCTCCTTGATCCGGTCCTTCATCATGTAGCCCACCACCAGGATCAGGAAGAAGTTCAGGGAGACCTGCGCGAAGCGCATCTGGGCCCAGAAGGCGATCGCCGTGGCGAACGCCATGGCGATGCCGGCGGCGAGCGCGAACAGCACCTCCTCGAAGCCCTGCCGCGACTGATCGCGCCGGACCCGGAGGAAGAGGATGTTCATGCAGAACTTCTTCAGAAAGCCCACCCGGTGCATGTACTCCTCGTTGTCACCGGTGGTGCTCAGCACCGACGGAAGCTGGCGCGCGCGGCGGTAGCTTTCCTCGCGGATCACCTCGCCCATCAGCTCCTTGCGCAAATCGACCCAGAGCCCGGTGCGCGGGAGCGCGTCCATGTCGGTGACGGCCTTGCGGAAGAACTGCTCGACCGTAAGCGACATGTACTCGTCGACCAGCCGCAGCGATGCGCGGGTGCGCTCCTCGATCCCCGGCATCGTCGTGATCATCTCGTTGAACGCGCGCAGGCGTTCGAGGATGCGGCGGGTGCCGTCCCGCATCTTTCGGGTGCGCTGCTCCAGGGCGCGCGCGCCGGCCGACGGATCGGGCGAAAGCTCGTCACAGCGCGCATCCACGCCGGAGGCGAACCGGCGGAGCGCGCCGCGGAACTCGCAGGACAAGAGCTTCGCCTGGTAGACGAGATCGGACTGCGACGCGGCCACCGCCGCCGGACCGCGTTCGACGAGGCGCTCCAGCCGGACCAGCGGAGACCCTTCGGCGCAAAGGATGTCGTCGACCTCCAGCACCGGCGTCTTCAGGCGCACGTAGTTGTGGATGTCCGAATAGAACTGCTGGCGCGGGTAGTTCTCCGCGTCGATGTTCAGCGACGACGGCAGGAACAGGAACATCTCCACCCGGTACTCAGACCTCGGATCGCGGCCAGAGGGCTGGTACTCGAGCTTCAGCTCGAACTGCTTGCGGTCGTGGATGTCCAACCGGTTGTGAAAAAGCTTCTTCGCCTCGTCCGACACGGGCCGAAGTCTAATCGCATTCACCGCGGGACTGCAGACGGGACTTCAGCGCGGGCAGCGGGCAGGCAGGACGGAAGCGACGCGCGGGTTGATGCGTGCGGAGGCCAACAGGTAGGGTGCCCGACCTCCCGCACCTTTTGGAACACACGATGCCCGCCTGGTTGAAGGAACTACTGCCCATCCTCGCTCTGCTCGTGGTGATCGCCGTCGTGGTGGCGCGGCTGCCGAAGGTCGACCTCGGGCACTCCGACGCGTTCCGCCGGCGCAGGTTCCTCAACTGGTTCCCGCTCGGGCTCACCTACGCGTTCCTCTACTTCGGCCGCTACAACATCAACGAGGTCACCAGCGCGCTCGGCAAGCTCACCGACAACAGCGCCTTCGGGACGATCTTCGCGGTGGGCTCCACCGTCTACGCGTGGTCGTTCCTGGTCAACGGCCCGCTCACCGACCGGCTGGGCGGCCGCCGGACGATCCTCATCGCTGCGCTCGGCGCCGGGCTCTCCAATGCGCTGATGGGGGTGATGGTCTGGGCCGTGCTCCGTCGGGGCTGGACGCCGCCGGGCGGGATCGTGACCTGGTTCTGCGTCCTGTACGGCCTGAACATGTACTTCCAGAGCTTCGGCGCCGTCTCGATCGTGAAGGTCAACGCCAACTGGTTTCACGTGAAGGAGCGCGGGGTCCAGGGCGGCGTGTTCGGGATTCTGATCTCCCTGGGCATCTACTTCGGCTACGACTGGAGCGGGAAAGTCGTCGCCGCCGCGCCCGCCTCGCCGTACTGGGCGCTCTTCCTCCCCGCTGCGGTGCTCATCACCTTCTTCCTCATCGATCTCGTGCTGATCCGCGATCTGCCCAGCCAGACGGGGCACCCGGACTTCGATGTGGGGGACGCATCCAGCGGCGAGGTGGAGGAGGACATCGCCCAGACGTGGCCGCGGCTGACCCGCGCCGTCGGCCGGACCATGGCGCGGGTGATCGAGGTCTTCATCCGGATGGTCCGCAACCCGGTGATCGTGACGATCATCGCGATTGAGTTCTGCACCGGCTTTCTGCGCAACGGGGTGATGTCCTGGTTCCCCAAGTTCGCCCGCTCCACCGGACAGTCCCACGACTTCGTGGCACAGAACTGGGGGATGCTGCTGTGCATTTTCGGGATCGTCGGCGGCATGTTCGCCGGCGTGATCTCCGACCGCGTGTTCAAGTCGCGCCGCGGCCCCGTGGCATCCGTGCTCTACGGCGGCATCACCCTGGGCTCGGTGCTGATGTACTTCTTCCTGCGTGAGTACTGGCTGGGGTGGATCCTCGTGTTCATGGCGCTCAACTACGTGGGCGTGCACGGGATGCTCTCCGGCACCGCGAGCGCCGACTTCGGCGGCAAGAAGAACACCGGCGTGGCGGTGGGGATCATCGACGGCTTCGTCTATCTCGGCTCCGCGGTGCAGTCGTTCCTCGTGGGGCACATCCTGCCCACCGGCGGGCTGGAGAAGGATCCCGCCAACTGGAGCAACTGGCCCATCGCCATGCTCCCGGTCGCGTTCGTGGGTCTGTTCCTCTGCATCCGCGTGTGGAACGCCACCCCGCAGAAGTCCGGCGCCGCAACGCCGCCCGCGCCCGAACCTGCGGCCGCGCCCCGGCCGGGTTGATCCACCCGCGCCAGGGATCGAGATTGCGGAGGTGGTGAACCGCTACTTCGCGGCACTCGATCAGAAGCAGTTCGACGAAACCACCATGGCCGGCGTGTTCGTGCCCGAGGGCCGCATTCGTCGCCCCAACGACGCGGTGACGGTCGGCCCGAAGGAGATCGGCGAGAGCCACGCCCGGAGCCTGGGCCGCTTCCGCGCCACGCAGCACCTGACCAGCGGGTTCATCGTGACGGTCGCGGGCGATCACACCTCCGCCACCTTCCGCGCCAACCTCGTCGCCATCCACATGTGGGCCGAAGGCCATGGCGACCCGTCGGTCCACCCCAACGACAACGACTTCGCCGCCGGCGGGGTGCTCACCGGGCGCGTCGTCCGGACGGACGCCGGCTGGCGGATCGCCGAGATCGCGATGAAGCCCGCCTGGCGCACCGGTGTCGGGTTTCAGGAGATGCTGCAGTCGCGCTCGCAGTCGCAGCGCCCAGGCTGCGTCACGGCGGGAACGAACCGGACAGCCGGTCCCGGAAGCGGCTCGCGGCGATCTCCGTCTTCGCGTCCTGGATCTCCCCCGACGCGCAGGCGGCGATGAGCTCGTCGAGCGTACGCCACCGGATCTGCCCGCCCTCCTCGAGCGGCGACCCGTCGCCGCGCGGCGGGATCTGCGCGCGGTGGGTGACGTCCACCGCACAGAGGAAGATCTTCTCGGAGAGGATCCCCGGCGCGACGAAGAACGGACCGCCGAGCATCTCCATCGCCGCGGGCGTGACCTCGAACCCCGCCTCCTCCTTTACCTCCTCGGCCGCGCGGTGCCGCAGGCCCTCCTCTCCGCGGTCGGTCGGCTCCAGAAGCCCGGCCACGATCTCCTCGGTGAAGAGGTGGACGCGCCCGTCCGGCACCGGTTCGTCGCGATCCTTTCTGAAGTACGCCGCAGGCCGGAGGTTCAACCGCGTGAGGACCTCCACCGCCCCGTTGGCACTTCGGCGGTGGATCAGCACCGCCACCGCGTCCAACCGGGGCCGTTCGACCATGTCGATCCGGTAGACCTCCGAGACGGTGCCGTCGCCGCGGCGGTTCTGCGCGCGGAGCCGGCGGACGTGGAGGAAGCCCTTGTCGCAGCGGGAAGAAGCGGTGAGGTCCTCCACCACTTCGATGTCCGTCACCGTCGTGTTCGCCATGACCGGCTCAAACACCGGCGTCCCCGGCGGGTCAACCACGCGCGAGGGCGGGCAGCCGGCCGGCCCGGGGACACGCCTGTCTGGTTCAACTCCGGGCCCGGGGCGTGTAGGTTCCGCCGGCTGGCGGTCCCCCTGAGAGTCAATCCCTTGCTCGTTCCATTGCTCTTGAAGCGTCAGGTGCCGTGGGTGGTGTCCGCGGTGCTCTCCTGCACAGTGCTGTCGTGTCTGCCCCTTGCGCCCGGAGACGACACGGACCTCAGTGGTCAGGAGGTGCGGCTGACGATCCTGCACACCTCCGACATCCACTCGCGCATCGAGCCCTACTACTTCAACCCGCTGAAGACGGACGTCGATCTGGGTCTCATCCCGGACGCCGCGCCCTTCGGCGGCGCCGCGCGGATCGCCGCGATCCTCAAGCGCGAACGGGCGAATGCCGACCGGGTGATCCACCTCGACTCGGGGGACTGCTTCCAGGGCGCGCCGATCTTCAACCTCAACACCGGCGAGGTGGAGTTCAAGTTCCTCTCCCGCGTCGACCTCGATGCGGCGGTGATCGGCAATCACGAGTTCGACGCGGGCGCGGCCAACTTCACCCGCCGCGCGCGGGACTTCGCCACCTTCCCGCTTCTGGCCGCGAACTACATCTGGGAGGCGCCCGCCACCGACGGCAGCACCAACGGCACCGGGCTCTACACGGCGCCCTACTCCATCCACAACATCAAGGGCGTCCGGGTGGGCGTGATCGGGATGGCGAACATCTCGTCGCTCAACTCGATCGTGGAGGGCGGCAACTCGCTGCAGGCCACGCCGCTGGAACAGAACGAGGCGGCGCGCGCCTACGTCGATCTGCTCCGCCCGTCGGTGGACCTGGTGATCATCGTCAGCCACCTGGGGCTCACTGAGGATCAGGACCTCATCCAGGGCTACGAGGCCTACTACCGGTACGGTGACATCCGGCCGCTGCTCGAGCGCAGCCACGATCGTTGGGAGGTGCTCGAGTGGTTCGGGCCAAAGGACGACCCGCAGTCGGTGGTCCGCGTGAAGATCCCCGGCGTCTCTGGCATCGACGTGGTGCTGGGCGGCCACCTGCACGTGGTGCTCAACCCGCCGCAGACGCTCATCGACCCGTCGGGCCGCAAGGTGATCCTCTCCCACTCCGGCGCGTTCGCGAAGTACGTGGGCCGGCTGGACCTGGTGATCCGGATGCCCACCACCCGCGGTCAGGCCGAAGGCGCCGAGGTGCTCAGCCACACGTACCGCGTGTTCCCGGTCGACTCGGTGTGGTGCGACGACGCCATCCACCAGTACTACCGGGACAACTTCTTCAACCCGGGCGACTTCGCGAAGGATCCGAAGGTCGTCGCCGCCGTCGAGCGGTGCAAACAGCTCGAGGACGCGGAGACGATCAGGCTGCTCGAGCCCTACGAAGAGGAGATGGCGATCGCGCTGCCGCTCTCCAACATCTTCGCCTTCGCGCCGCGCGACATCGCCCGCCGCAACAACTCCACGGGCGGCGACTCGCCGCTGGGCAACCTCACCGCGGACTCGATGCGGCTGCGCAAGCGGGTCGAGGCGGAGGTCGCCCTCACCAACTCGCTGGGGATCCGCGACAACCTCTATAGCGGGCCCATCACCAACGAGTCGATGTTCAACGTGTTCCCGTTCGAGAACACCATCAACATCATGTATCTCTCCGGGCTGGAGATGCAGGAGCTCTTCGACTTCGTGACGGAGCGCTCCGCCGGCCGCGGGTGCCAGAGCCAGGCGCAGATCTCCGGCGCGCGGTTCACCATGGACTGCGCCCAGGCCCAGCTCAACGACCTGCGCTACCCGTGCGACGTCAACAAGACCGGCGCGGACAACGGCAGCGACTGCCCGCAAACCAACCGCGAAGGGCGCAACCTTTGGCAGTGCATCCCGGACGAGACCGGCACCGGCGGCCGCTGCTGGGCCCACCCCGCCCTGGACGTGCAGATCCGCGGCAAGCCGATCGACCCCGCCAGCACCTACAAGATCGCCGTCAACGACTACATCGCCAAGGGTGGCTCCGGCTTCAACGTGCTCAAGCGGAACACCTCGCGGATCGAAACGGGGATTTCGCTGCGCGACTCGCTCATCGACTACATGCAGGACTTCTGCACCTGCGAAGACATCTGCCCGGGGCTGGATGACAAGGGCCAGTGCCTTCCCGGCAAGCTGCAGAGCAGCCGCGGCGTGCCCTGCGGAACGGTGACGCAGGACGAACACGGCGACGACCACGTCACCTACGACGAACAGGTGCTCGCCTACTGCAAGAGCCTGATCCCGTTCCAGAAGCAGATCGACCGGGTGGTCGGCAACTGCAACGGCCTCGCGCTCACCTGCCGCGACGCGCTCGCCCACGAGCACACCGAGTGCGGCGAGCCGGACTCGAAGCTGATCGCCCAGTGCAGCGAATTCCGCGGCCCGACCTGGGGCACCTGCACGTGCGCGGACGTGCTGATGGGCAACACCCAGGCGTGCAGCTCCATCACCCCGCCGCTCAGGAACTTCTGCGAGGCGCCGCGCAAGATGCCGATCGCCATCGGAAGCGAAGACGGCCGTATCGGCCGGAGGGTGAAGTGATGTCGACCGTCCCGGTCAAAGCCACCTTCGGCGTGCTCGCCGCGCTGATGATCTGCGCCGGCTGCTACGAGCTCCCGCCGCCGCCGCGTCCGGAGCTGACCTCGTTCTCGGTCACCGTGAACGGCATCTACGCGCCGCGCCCCGAACCCGATGGCGGCACGGTCCAGTTCGGCGACGACGGCATGCCGATCCCGGTCGTGCAGGCCTGCGTCAAGAAGTACGGCTCGCCCGCCGAGGTGCCGCCCGCAAAGCGGGGCACTACCGAGTGCCCATACGCCATTTTCCGCGGTGAGGTGGAGTTCGACGTCACCGTCTCCGCGCTGGGGAAGAAGGGCGAGAAGCTCACCTCCTTCACCGGCCCCGTCTCCTTCCGCGTCGTCCCCGGCGACCTGACCGGCAAGTACGCCTACCGCACGATGCAGGTCACCGGCGGCACCGGCCACGGCGTGGTCAAGGTGGCGCATCTCTATGGTGAGGTCCGTGTGTGGGTCTCCGATGCGCCGCCGGAGGCCATCACCGACGCCGGCGTGGTGGTCCCCGGCGCTCCCGCCGAACCGGAGCAGCGCACCTTCGCCACCGGGATCTCCGAACCGGTCTGGTTCGAGGATCCGACGCTGGCCAAGGTCCAGATCCCCGACGACTTCGACAACCGCACCTCGCCCTTCGTCGGGCAGTTCCTCACCATTGGGCGTCCGCCGGAGGGTGGCACGGTGTTGCGGCAGAGCTGCCCGGACGATCCGGAGCACGACGGCAAGGAAGCGCAGCTGGTGGTGACCGGCATCGATCCGTCCGGCTTCTTCGTCACCGACCTCACCGCCTGCCGGGTGAAGGAGCAGCTCGTTGATTCGTCCGGTCAGGTGCAGGTCCGGGTGCCGGAACCCGACGGCTTCATGCCCGGCACCTTCGGGTCGATGTTCATCTACAATTACTCGTACCCCGACGGCCTGGACCAGGGCGACCTGCTCTGGAGCGTCTCCGGCGCGGTCCAGGAGTTCACCTCTACGACCCAGCTCACCTTCCCGTCCTGGAACATCCGCGACAAGGTCCGTACGCGGCCCGAGTCCGAGTGGAACGTCTACCTCTCGCAGGTGCCGATCCCCGAGCTGAACGAGCGGATCTGCGGTTCGGATGACAAGCCCGAACCGTTCCTCACCGACATCCTCTGCGGGCACAACCGGCGGAACATGAAGATCGAGAGCCTGGAGTCCGCGCTGGTCCGGGTCTCGAACGTGAGGTTCAGCGACACCTTCAGGAACTGCGACTTCGACGGCGACGGCGAGGTGCCCTTCTTCTGCGAACAGAAGGACGCGTTCGGGAATTGGGTGTGGGGCGAATGCGGTGCGTTCGACGGGCAGCCGTCGCAGCTCACCGAGACGCAGCGCGCAGAGCTCGCCTGTAACATCGAATGTGTCACCGGGCAGGGCGATGACGCCCACACGTTGTGCAGCGAGCAGGCGACGTTCGTCGGCTTCGGGCAGTTCATCATCGAGCTGGCCGGGCCGGGGCCCGCGGCGGCGCACTTCGACGAATCGCTCCCGGCGAAGGTGGAGAAGATCACGGTGGGCTCCACTTCGGTGGGGGCGAGGACCGAGCTCTGGGACGGCGCCGACGTCCGGCTCTACTGCGACGCGCCGGTTCACTACCGCTTCGGCCAGGACCCGTTCGACGCCTCCGTGGACGATCCGCTCCTGCCCGCACACCGGATGCTCGAGCACACCCTCGGCTTCGGCGAGCCGAACCTGGAGCTCATCACCGACGGCAATGCGCCGCAGGGCGCCACGTGCTGGGCGTCGATCGCCACGCACGTGCGGATCAACCTCATCACCCGGGACGCCGTCCCGGAGCTCCAGCCGAACTGCAGCGAGAGCGATCCCGACGCGGAGAAGGCGTATCAGTGCAAGCTCCTGCATGCCGCCCGCTTCGACATCGTCGGCCACCTCCGCCAGGTGCAGCCTGCCCGGCCGCGCTGGGTGATCCTCCCCCGCGACAAGGACGACATCTGCTGCCGTCCGGGTGAGGGGCTGGAGTGCCCGAAGCCGTTCCAGCCATGTCCGTGAAGTGCCTCAGTTGATCGATGACAGCCGTGCCGTTTCTGCGTAAGGGGACGCGCCCTCGAGGGGCCGGTGGCGACGCCGGAACAGGGCGCAGGAGAAGAGGATTTTGAAGACCGCGTTCATCCGTTCCGCCGCCATGGGCCTTGTGCTCGCCGCTTCGGTGGCGCAGGCCTCCGACTTCGTCGACACCCGGCTCTCGTTCGCGTTCGGCGACTGCAACCTGCTCGCCGCCGCCGGTGAGACCACGCCGAACTGCCCGAAGCCGCGCTTCGGCGCCTCGCAGGCGAACACGCAGTTCTTCGACAACTTCAACACCCGGTACAGCGGGTTCGAGACGCTCTCGCACGCCGTGCTCTACACCCACGCGCCGGCGTTCTTCGAGGGGCTCACCACCGAGGCCGCGCTGGCAGTGCTGCTGTTGGAGGCCCCGTCGGGATCGATCGCCCTGCGTGACGACTCCTCGTACATCCGGCTCGCCTGGCACCCGCCCTCGTGGGGCGAGAAGGAGAACATCTCGCTCACCGGCTTCCCGGTGTCCGCGGACCGCTTCCGGCTCGGATACGCGTACCGGATCTCCTGGGGCGGCTCGTCGGGGTTCGGCTTCAAGAACACCGAGCGCGGCGTGCCGGGCGTCAAGCTCCAGGTGACGCGGGACCGCTGGTACGCGTTCGCCGGCGCGAAGTCCGCGCTCATCCTCAACGAGATCAACCACGAGGAGGACGCCGCCTACGGCCTGCTCGCCGGCGCGGGTGTGGACGTCACGCCGTTTCTGCGGCTGGAGGCGGGCGGCGGCTACTTCCAGAAGGGCGTGATCCCCGCGCTGGCCGCGCAGGGCATCAACGCGCCGGTGAACGCGATCGGCGCCTCCGCGGAGGCGGTGCTGCACGTGGGCGAACCGGTGGGCACCAGCGTCGACTTCCGCCTCTACCGGAACGATCCGGAGGTGTTCCAGAAGCTGTTCGCGCCGGAGACCTACCCCGGCGGGCTCTCGTACACGGTGTCGCTCGAGGGCAGCCGGCTCGCGCAGACGCTGGCGGACTACGACGCGTTCGGGCGGACGGTCCCGCAGACGGCGGACGCGGTCGCGTTCCAGGCGCGGATGAAGCTCAACAAGATGCGGGCGCATCTCCTGGCGCTCTACCGCACGCTTTCCTTCATCCAGTTCGACGTGCCTGGCTTCCCGCCGTACACCGACTTCCCGTCGGGCACCACGCTCAAGCCGGAGATGTTCGCCGCCGGCGGGGTGGACTACTACCTCGAGTCGATCCACTTCACCCCCGGGATCGTCCTCGGCGTGCAGCAGCCCGCGTCGTTGAACGCGCCGCCGATCAGCGGCGTGCCGGGCGCGGGCGATGCCACCGAGGCGCTGGAGAAGGGCGGTCGCACCATCGTCCTGCGCGACGTCAACCAGGTGTCGATCCTCCCGGAGGGCGAGAAGACCTCGCTCATCTACTCCGCGAAGGTGACCGGCCGCTGGGACATCTCCGAGGCGGTGGCCGGGATCGGCGAACTTTACTACACGCACGATCGCAACCGCGGGACCTTCAAGCAGGACCTGCAGGGGATCGTGGTGGAGTCCTTCGAGAAAGCGGACGCGCTCGGGTTAAACCTGATCGTGCAGGCGAAGTTCTGAGCCCCGGGCTCAGGCGGTGATCCGCAGCACCTCTTCGAAGGACGTCAGCCCCCGGGCGAGCTTGCGGACGGCGCTCTCGCGCAACGTCCGCATCCCCTGCCTCCGGGCGGCGGCGAAGAGCCGGTCGTTCTCCGCGCCGCGTGCGACCAGCTCCGGCAGCTCGCCGGACATCCCCACCATCTCGAAGATCGCGCTGCGCCCGCGGTGACCGGTGCCGCGGCAGTGCACGCACCCGGCGCCGCGCATCGGGTGGACGCCGCCGGGCAACAGCGGCAACGGCGCACCCAGCGCCGCGAGCTCGTCCGGGGTCAGGGTGACCGGCTGCGCGCAGTGGGTGCACAACTGCCGGACCAGCCGCTGCGCCATCACGCCCAGAAGTGACGAGGCGAGCAGGAACGGGGGCACGCCGAGATCGCGCATCCGGCTGATCGCCCCGACGGCGTCGTTGGTGTGCAGCGTGGAGAGCACGAGGTGCCCAGTGAGCGCAGCCTGGATCGCGTTCTCCGCGGTCTCCCCGTCGCGGATCTCCCCGACCATGATGATGTCCGGGTCCTGCCGCAGGATGTGGCGCAGCGCGGTGGCGAAGGTGAGATCCAGCTTCGGCTGCACCTGCACCTGGTTGAACGCCTCCCAGACCATCTCGATCGGATCCTCGATGGTGGTGACGTTCACGTCCGGGCCGGCCAGCGCCCTCAGCGCCGAATAGAGCGTGGTGGTCTTCCCGGACCCGGTGGGGCCGGTGACCAGGATGAGCCCGTGGGGCTTTTCGATCCAGCTCTGGAAGAGCGCCTTCTCGTCCGGCTCGAAGCCGAGCTCCGACAGATCCTGCACCAGCATCTCCGGGTCGAAGATGCGGATCACCGCCTTCTCCCCGAAGGCGGTGGGCAGCGTGGAGACGCGCAGCTCGATCTCCCGGCCGTCGCGTTCGGTCTTGATCCGCCCATCCTGCGGGCGCCGCTTCTCGGAGATGTCCAGCCGGCTGATCATCTTCACGCGCGAGAGGATCGGCGCGTGCAGCCCGGCGGGCAGCGTGTAGATGGGGTGTAAGACGCCGTCGATGCGCAGGCGCACCAGCGTGTCCATCCGCCGCGGCTCGATGTGGATGTCGGACGCGCGGTTGTCGAACGCGTAGCGCAACAGGTAGTCGACGGCCTGGATGATGGGCGTGTCCGAGGCCTCGAGCTCGCGGCTGCCCGAAAGCTTCACGAGCTGCTCGAAGTTCTGGACCTGCCCGCCCGCGGGCTGGAACTCGTCGGCCGCGCGGGCCAGCGTGGTCTTGAAGCCGTAGATCTCGGCGATCGACTTGAGGATGTCCGCCTTGGCCGCCAGCACCGGCTGCACCTTCTCGCCGGTGAGGTTGCGGATGTTCTGGAACAGCTCCTCGCCGAACGGGTTCGCCACCGCCACCACCAGCGTCCCGTCCTCGCGCTTCTCCAGCGGGAGGATCACGTGCCGCGCGGCGTACGGCCGCGACACGCTCCGGGTGGCGAGGTTCATGTCCAGCTTGAGCGGGTCGATCTTCTTGTAGGGCATCCCCGCCGCGCGGGCGACCGCCTCGGTGATGCGGTCCTGGTCGATGACCCCGCGCCCATTGGGCATCGGCAGCCCGAACGTGGCGACGATCTCCACCGGCGAGACGTCGTAGCGCGCCGCCTCGCGCGCATCGCCCAGCGCCTTCAGCACGCGCGCGCGGCCAACCTGCTCGCGCGCCAACAGCTCCTTCGCCTGCTCCGGGCCGAGCAGACCGGCCGACACCAGCGCGTCGAGGACGAAGGTCAGGGTGAACGCGGCGGCGGTCTGGGGGGGTCTCAAGTGCTCCTCTTCCTCCGACGGGCGCCGAGGAACAGCGCAGCGACGGTGATGGGCAACAGCGCGGCGATCGCACCCGGGTCGGCCTGGCAGCCGCAGCCGCCGCTCCCGCTGCCATCGCCCGCGTCCGGGTGGATCGGCTTCGGGGTCACGTTCCCCGCATCCCGCGTGGTGGTGCACAGCACGCAGCTGCCGCCGTCCATGTTGGGCGGCGTGCAGGTGCCGTTCAGGCACCGCGTCCCCACCGGGCAGTCGAAGTCGTCCACGCACATCGGGATGCACGCACGGCCGCCGGGGAGCAGCCCGCACTGGAACCCGGGCGCGCACTGCCCGCCTCCGCTGCAGTCCCGGAGGCAGTAGCGCTCCCCATCCCCGAGCGCGTGGCAGGACGAACCCGGCGGACACGTGCAGGCCGCGGTGGCGCACGTCTGCGAGCACTCGCCCAGAAGCTGGTTGTTCAGTTGAAAGAGCAGGCAGAACTGGCCGGCGCCGCACTGGTCTCCGTTCTGGCACGCATCGCCGATGGTGGCGGACACGTTCTGCGTGGGCTGGCAGGTGCCGTCGCAGACGCGGCAGAGGTAGTCGCCTGTGCCGCCGCAGTCCGCGTTGGAGTGGCAGGAGGGGACGCAGAGGTTCACCTGATCGGTGAAGCGTTCGCAGGAGTAGCCCTGGCGGCAGTCGCCGGTGCCTAGGCGGCAGGACTTCATGCAGCGCATGTTGCCGCCGCCGAAGTCGAGGCACTCGGAGCCGGCCGGACAGGGCGCGCTCCCCGGCGCGCAGTTCTGGGTGCAGTAGCCGCCCTGCCAGAGCGGGAACCCCGAGGGGAGCTCGCCCTCGGGCTGACATAGGCCGATCGCCGACCCGCACTGGCCGTCCGACGTGCAGGGCGCGCCGACCTGGGTGACGAAGTCGCCGCGCGTCGGCAGGCACGCGCCGCTCGCCCCGGAGATCAGGTTGGAGGGCTTGCAGACGAACGGCTCCGGGCAGCCGCCGGGCACGGTGGGCGTGCAGCCTTGCGAGCACACCTTGGCGGCGGTGCCGCCGTCCGGAAGCGGCGGCGCCACGCAGTGGAGGTTGGACTTCGAGCAGTCCGCGTCGTCCATGCACGGCGATCCCACCGCGCCGGTCTGCGGAAGAATCTCACAGAGCTTCGCCTCATCGCGCGCGGTCAGCGTCCGGCGCTGGCGGCCGTACTCCGCGCTCGGCGACATCACGTCGTCCGGATCTTCGCTGTGCCCCAGCCCCATGCAGTGGCCGATCTCGTGGAGCACGAAGGTCTGCAGGTCCAGCGCGTCCGAAGGCGTGGGCGTCAGCGTGGACCACTTGTAGTCCACCGCGTTGATGTAGATGTCGCACTGATAAAGCGTCCCCGCGTAGCTCAGCGGAATGGACGCCGCGGTCGCCACGCCGCCGCCGAGCGCGTACTCGTACCAGGGATCGCTCGCGCTGGTGATCCAGATCGCGCTGACGTTGAACAGGTCGTACGCGTCGCGCGGCTCCGTGATCTGCGGGTTGTTGGACGTGAGCCCGTTCGCCTGGAACGCCGGGGCGGCACAACTCACCGCCTCCCACGTCTGGTACGCCGCGTTCACGGCGGCGTTCACATCGCCAATCAGCACCGTGGGCGGCTGCAGGTTCCGCCCGTCGACCCAGTACGGGAACGGATCGTTGGAGGTGTTGAGCATCCGGTGCGAGAGCACGCCGTACGGCAGCGCCTCATCCGCCCACGCGGCCGCGCCGGCGAGCATCCCCACCACGGCAGCGAGCACGAATGTGTTCCTCATGGCTGCGCGCTCCCGGATGCGGGCACGAAGAGCCCGCGATCCTTCGCGTCGACTGCGGTGTGCGGCGCGGCGGTGCGGGGCGAGACGGACATCACCGGGGCGGGGGCGGCGGAGTGCGACGGCTCCTTCCGTAACGCCGCGCGGAGCTCCTCCTTCACGTCGGCCAGCCTCCGCGGGGCCGCGGCATGAAGGCCCGCGGGGATCAGCACCATGTCCGTCGATCCCTGCCGGGCGATGGAAAGCCGGGCATCGGCGAAACCGTAGAGCGCGCACCGCTCCGCGCCCTTTGCCACCGTGTCACCGAGCCGCGCACGCGCCCCGTCGAGCCCGGGCGAGTGGACGCAGCGGAGGAAGACGAGCACGCGCTCGCCCAGGGAAAAGTGCGCGCCGCCGGCGATGTCCGCGTGCGCGGGCAGCGCGACCTCCACCAGGCTCGGGCCGGAGCCCTTGATCTCTTCGGACACGCTGAGCGTGGCGACGCTGAGCGCGCGCTGACAATCGGCCCCACCGTCGCAGCGCAGCGCCTGCTCGCGCAGGCCGGTGACCTTCGCCACCACCACGCGGTCCGACCGCTGCGCGCGCTGGGCGAGCGTCAGCGCCGGGGTGGAGGTGGCCCGCGCTCCACCACAGATGAGGGCCAAGGTGAGCGCGAACAGACCGGGCCAGCCTCTGCCGTCGATCGTCAGCCGGGACATTCCGGGGAGCTTAGCCGTGAACCGCGCGGATGGCCGCCTCCACCAGCCCTTCGGCGCTGGGGCGCTCGGCGATCGCCGCGACCTCGAAGCCCAGCCGCTGCAGCCCCGACGCGGTGGTGGGGCCGATGGCGACGATCCGCGCCTTTTGCATCAGCTCCGGGCCCTTTGGCCCGGCCACTTCGAGGAAGGCCTCGGCGGTGCGCGGCGAACCGAAGAGGATCACCCCCGGCGCGCCGGACGCGAGCGCCGATGCGATGCCCGCCTCCGTCTGGGCGACCACGCTCCGATACGCCGCGATGCGGGTGACCCGGAAGCCGTGCTCTTCGAGCGCATCGCCCAGCTCGCGGCGGCCCTCCTGCGCCACCGGGAGGAGGATCTCCTGGTCCGGTTGCAATTGCGGCCGGAGCGCCTCGAAGAGCGCCGCGCCGGTGGCCTCCTCCGGCTGGACGATCACCGCAAGCCCGTACTCGCGCACCGCCTGCGCCGTCTTCGGTCCCACCGCGGCGATGTGCGGACGGTACAGATGTTCGGTCGAACCCGCTTCGCGCACCGCCTCCACCAACGCCTGCACCGCGGAGGGGCTGGAGAAGACGATCCAGTGGTACCGCTCGATGCGCTCCGCCGCCGCACGCAACGGACGGGGATCGTCGGGTGGCACGAGCTCCAGGAGCGGAAGCGCGGTGACCTCCGCGCCCTCGTCCTCGAGCAGAAAGCACAAGTCCTGCGAACGCTCGCGCGGCCGGGTCACCCAGACGCGGACGCCGCTCAGGCGGGGGCCGGGAAGTGGAGAGGTGTCGTCGGGCATGCCGTCATCCGGTCTTCAGAGCGTCGAGGATCTCCTTCGCTCCCCTGGCCATCAGATCCGCCGCCAGCGCCTCGCCCAGCTTCGCCGCGTCCGCAGAAGGTCCGTCGAGCCGGCCGCGGACGACCTTCTTGCCGTCGGGGCTGCCGACGAGGCCGTGGATCTCGAGCCGATCTCCCGTGAGCGTGGCGTGCGCCGCCAAGGGCACGCTGCAGCCGCCCTCCAGCTTCGCCAGAAACGCCCGCTCCGCGGTCACCGCGATGCGCGTGGGCGGATGCTCGAGCGGCTCCAGCCACGCGCGCAGCTCGGCGTCGTCCGTCCGGCACTGGACCGCGAGCGCCCCCTGCCCCACCGCGGGCAGGCTGTCCGAAGGCTCGAGCACCTCCGAGATCCGCCCCTCGAGCCCGAGCCGCTTGAGCCCCGCCACGGCGAGGACCGCGCCCGCAAGCTGGAGCGTTTCGATCTTCTGCAGCCGCGTCTGCACGTTGCCGCGCACGCTGACCACGTCGAGGTCCGGCCGGCGCGACAAGAGCTGACAGCTGCGCCGCAAAGAGGACGTCCCCACCCGCGCGCCCTTCGGCAGCTCGAAGAGGCGGGAGTGTCCGGAAGCGCCCACGAAGGCGTCGCGCGGATCCTCCCGCTCGGGGACGCAGGCCAGGCACAGCTCCGAAGGCATCTGCGAGGTCATGTCCTTGAGGCTGTGCACCGCCAGATCCGCGCGGCCGTCGATCACCGCCGCTTCGATCTCCTTGACGAACAGCCCCTTGCCGCCAACGCGCGACAGAGGCGCGCCGAGAAAGCGGTCGCCCTCGGTGGACAGTTCCACGAGCTCCACCTTCAGCGCATGGCGGGCCTGGATGAGCTGGGCCACATGCTTCGCCTGCCAGAGCGCCAAGGGGCTCTTGCGCGTGGCGATGCGCAGGACCCTCATCCCTTCACCCCCTGGGCCCTCGGCGCCTCCCGGTTCGCGGCGTCATCGGCCTCCGGGAGCACCGCGGGCTCGGCGGCCAGTCCGAACAGCTGCGCCGCCGCATCCGCGAGGCGTTCGCCGCCGTCGTCCAGCGCGCGCAGCCGCATCGTCGGCGCGTGGAGGATCTTGTTCACGATCGCCTGCGCCATCGCGGCGATGCTCTGGCGCTCCCTCTCGTCCAAATCGCGCAGCTTCGCCAGCGTCCGCTCCACCTCGGCACGGGCGATTTTCTCGGCGTGCGCGCGCAGCTGCGCCAGCACCGGCACCTGGGCCCGCACCGCCCTTGCGCGGACGAAGCGCGCCAGCTCCTCCGCCACCAGCGCCTCCGCCTTCGCCGCCTCCGCCACGCGCGCCGCCGCGTTGTCCGCCACCACCTTCTGCACGTCGTCCACGTCGTAGGCGTAGACGCCGTCGAGCTCATGGACATCCGGCGCGATGTCCCGCGGCACCGCGAGGTCGACCAGGAACAGCGGGCGGTGCCGCCGTGCCTTCTGCGCCTGCGCCACCAGCTCGCGCGTGAACAGCGGCCTGAGCGCGCCCGTGGAGCTGACCACCACGTCCGCCGTCACGAGCAGCGCCCCCAGATCGTCCAACGACCGCGCCACCCCGCCCACCTCTTTCGCCAGCGCCTCCGCGCGGGCCAGCGTCCGGTTCGCGACCACCAGCCGCTTCGCGCCGGCGTGCTGGAGGTGCCGGGCCGCCAGCGCGGCCATCTCGCCGGCGCCCACCACGAGCACGTTCGCTCCCGCCAGCCCGCCGAAGATCTTGCCCGCCAGCTCCACCGCGGCCGAGGCCATCGACACCGCGGCGCGGCCGATGCCGGTGTCGGTCCGCACGCGCTTGGCGCAGCCGAACGCCGCGTTGCAGGCGCGGGTCAACTCCCCGCGCGCCGAACCGATCTTCTGCGCCAGCTCGAAGGCGTCCTTCACCTGCCCGAGGATCTGCGGCTCGCCCACCACCATCGAGTCGAGGCTGGAGGCCACGCGGAAGAGGTGGAGCGCGGCGCGCTCGCCCTGGTGCTCATAGAGGTGGTGGAGCACCTCCGGAGCGCCGGCCACCTCCTGCAACGCCGCGGTCGCGCACTGCCGCGCGGCGGCCAGATCCTCCGCCGCGAGGTACAGCTCCACCCGGTTGCAGGTGGACAGGAGCATCGCCTCGCCGATGGGCGCGAACCTCTGCAGCAGCTGCACCTGCGCCTCCTCGGAGAGCGCCAGCCGCTCACGCAGCTCGATCGGGGCGCTCTTGTGGGAGACGCCGATGCACAGAAGGTCCATCTAGTGCACGCCTCCGCCGCCGAACCTTCCGGGGTCGTACGACGAGAGGAACGACACCAGCAGGATGCAGAAGCCCGCCATCGTCACCAGCGCCACCCGCCGCCCGCGCCAGCCGGCCAGAGAGCGCGCGCCGAGCAAGAGGGCGAAGAGGATCCAGCCGATCAGCGTGGCGATCCGCTTCGGATCCAAATGGAAGCCGAAGGTCGAATCGAAGAACGCGCCGGTGGCCAGCGTGATGGACAGCGCGATGAACCCCAGCACCACCAGCCAGCGGTTGAGCTCGTCCAACACCATCAGCGGCGGCAGGCGCGAGAACAGAAGGCCGAAGCGCTTGCCCTTCATCTGCCGTTCCATCACCACGTACATCAGGCCCACCCCGGCGGCGACCGCGAACGCCGCCACGCCGAGCAGCGCGATGGCGATGTGCACCGGCAACAGCGGCCCGCGCACCGGCTCCGGAAGCGGCGCCAGCTCGGCGGGGACGATGAACGCCGGCACGAGGATCGCCAGCGCCAGCGGGGTGACGAACGCGCCGATCACCGGCCGGCGATACACCAGATCGATGGCGAAGAAGATTGCCAGAAGCAGGAACGACAGCAGCGACAACCCCTGCGCCATCCCGAGCGGCACGCCTCCCTGCCCGGTCACCTGGACGACGAGCGCGGCGCCGTGCAGCACCAGCCCCACCGCGAGCACCACCCGCCCCACCACCGCGAGCCCTCGCAGCTGCCGCACGAGGTGCGTGAGGTAGACGATCGTCGCGAGCCCGTACACGTGACAGGCGATGGAGAGGAGCATCCGCGTCATCAGAGCCGCCCGGTCAACCGCTATCGCGGTCAGGACATTTTGTTGAGCAGGAACGCGGCCAGCAGGTCGGCCTCCGGATTGTTCGGACGCCGCGGGTCCAACTTTCCACCAGTCGTCTGGACCTCGGTCACATAGCCGGGCACTACCTCATAGGCGGTCTCTCCCAGCACGACCGAGTCGGCGAAGTGGTCCGCCCCCAGCGCCTCGAGCTGCTCCTGCGTCTTCACCCGCGACAACAGCTTCTTCTCGTCCTGACCGGAGACGAGCCGGGTGAAGTGCACCGCGGGGTGCACCGGGAACGGCGTCTTCTCGCCGGGCACCACCAGCTTTCCGTCCTTCAAGTCCGCCTTGTCGGCGAGCGCCCACTCTTCGAGCGTGGTCTGGGGGAGAAACAAACGCATCGCGGGCACTCTAGCACCCGGGGACCCGCAGCGCCGGCCCGCCGACGCAACGCTGCTTGCGGCGCTGGAGCGTGCGTACTATTGGATTCGCACCGCCGAAACGGCGGCACGTTCCTTCGAGGAGAGCCATGGCAGGCGCAGACGTCGTGAACATCGGTGACAGTGACTTCAAGAAGGAGGTCCTCGACTCTCCGACCCCGGTGCTGGTCGACTTCTGGGCCACCTGGTGTGCGCCGTGCCGCGCGATCGCGCCGACCATCGAAGAGTTCGCCGGCGCCTACAAAGGCAAGGTGAAGGTGGCGAAAGTGAACATCGACGACAACCAGGAGATCGCGCAGCAGTTCGGCATCCGGTCCATCCCCACCGTGCTGATGTTCAAGGGCGGCCGGGTCGTGGAGTCGATCGTGGGCTCGCTGCCCTCTCACGCCTACAAGGCGAAGCTCGAGGACGTGGCCCGGAAGGTTCTCTGATTATCTGTACAGATTCCGCTTCGTTTGAGCGTTGACAACGCAGACGCGGGTGCGCAATTACGCGCCCGCGTTTTGTCGTTTTGGATGTTTCAACACACGAGGTGATACATGGCCCGCCCCCGCAAGAACACTCTGGCCGGGTTCCCCGGAGCATTGCCGGCGAACCTCTCGTTGTGGGCCGAATCCCTCGGCGAAGCGCTGGGGCGCGGGGTGGCCCGTGGCATCAACGACGGCCTGACCGGCCTCACCTCCGCGCTGGGCAGTGGCGTTCCGCAGTCCACCGGGCGGCGCGGCCGTCCGCCGAAGTACCCGCTCGTGCCCGTCCCACCCGAGAAGCGCTGCAGCGTGAGCGGCTGCCCCAACCCGTCGCGTTCCAGGGGGCTGTGCTCCCGGCACTACCAGGCCGCGCGCCGGGACGCGCTTCAGAAGAAGGCGTAGGCGCCGCGCCCTACTCCTCCTCGCGGCCTTGAGGGTTCCACGGATCCTCGGGCTGCGTGACCTGCAACAGCTCCCAGGCGGCGAGCGCGTCGACCACGCGGTCGAGTTCCGATTGCAGCTTCCGGGCGCGCCGCGTCTTCAGGTAGCTCTCGACGAAGGTCCGAAGCCGCGGCGCCAGGAACACCCGCGCCAGCGCGACCTCGGACTGCCCGTCGAACTGGATGAAGCGGATGCCCATCCCGGTGCGGCCCTGGCCGCGCTCGTCGGGGCGCTCGTCTCGGACGACCTCCGCCCGCGCGTTCACCTCCTCCTTCTCGTCGAGCCGGAAGCGGACGTCGAGCTGCGTGCCGATCGGCAGGAAGAACGTGGAGTTGAGGAACGCGCCGGACACGCTCACGTTGTCGCTGGTCAGCGACGCTTGAAAGCGCGGGTTGTCCTCCGGTCCCACCCGGCAGTGGAAACGCAGGTGCACCCGGGCGCGCGGGAACCGCCGGTGCTCGTCACCATCGGGACCGTGGTCTTCCATCTCTGGAATCGGGCGCAGCCGCCTGCGCGGATCTTCGATCCTGTCGGTTGCCATGAGCGGCGCGGGACGCCGGGCCATCACTGCCTCCTTGGAGGCGCGGTCATAGCAGACCTACGTGAACATGTGCCGCCGCATGCCGACGTTCACCACCAGTCCGAGCGAGATCAGCACCGAGACGAGTGACGAACCGCCGTAGCTCATCAACGGCAGCGTGATCCCGGTGACCGGCAACAGGCCGATCACCATCCCGATGTTCTGAAACACGTGCCAGAAGATCATCGCCGCCACGCCCACCGCCACGAACGCACCGAACCGATCGCGCGCGCCGAACGCCACGCCCAGAGAGCCGAGCAACATCCCGCCATAGAGCAAGAGCAGCAGCAGGCAGGCGAGGAACCCGTGCTCCTCCGCCCACACCGAGAAGATGAAGTCGGTGTGCTGTTCGGGGAGGAACGACAGCCCGGTCTGCGTGCCCTGGCGCCAACCCTTTCCGGTCAGCTCGCCCGAGCCCACCGCGATCATCGACTGCACCGCGTGATAGCTGGCGCCGCGCACGTCCGCCTCCGGGTTCAGCCAGGAGACGATCCGCTGCTGCTGGTGCAGCTTCATCGCGTGGCGGATCAGCGTGCGGTGGTTGTCGGAGGGATCGCGGACGAAATCGTTCCAGATCACCACCGACACCGAGAGCAGCGCCATCGCCAGCGCGACGACGATCCACAGCTTCGGCCGCCCGAAGAGGATCACCGTCGCCGACGCGAGCAGAATCATCATCGACGTGCCGAGGTCCGGCTGGATCACGATCACCGCCGCCGGCACCAGGACGATCAACAGCGGCGGGATGAGGCGCACGAGCCCGTAGCTCGGCTCCGAGGGGCGGTGGGTGTCGTGGTAGTAGCGCGCCAGCATCAGGATCACGCCGATCTTCATGAACTCGGCGGGCTGCAACCGCAGCGGGCCGATCACGAACCACCCCACTGCACCCTTGGCCTTGTGGCCGATGACGAAGAGCGCGCAGCAGGCCAGAAGGTTCAGCCCGTAGAGCACCGGCGCCCACTGGTGGAAGAACCGGTAGTCCACCAGGCACACCGCCGCCATCGCGATCAGCCCGACGCCGAGGTACGCGGACTGACTCATCCACATCGTCGGCACGCGCGCCGCGCTGGCGAGGTTGTAGATGCCGATCCCCGCAATCGCGAGCGTCGTGAAGATCAGCCCCCACGGAACGTGGGCGAGCATCTTGCGCTCGAAGCGGACCTGGAGCACCGCCATCGCTACGGCGCTCCTTCGGGCTCGGATTCGGCGGTAGCCGGGACGGGCCCTGCATTCGCTGCGTCATTCGGAGGCCGGCGCTTCGCGGGAACCGCCGGGCCACCGTCGCGCGATCCCGACTCCGGATGAGGCGCTTCCGAAGCCGCCCTGGCTCCGGCGGTGGCATTCGCCTGCGGTTGCGCGGAACCCGCTTCCGGCGCGAGCGGACCACGTGCGGCATCCGGCCCGGCCGCACGACGCGGCGGAGCCGTCGTCGCTTCGACGGGGCGCTGCCCGCCGACACCGGAGTGCTGTACGGGAGTGGTGCTCGCGGGCGTGGTCGGCACATCCGCTGCGCCGATGCCGGGATGTCGCGGAGAACGCGTCGCCGACGTAGGCGTCGGCGAAGACCCGGCCGGATGCGGCGTGGAACTCGCCGCGAGCCCACCCGCCGCGCCGACGGCAGGATGCTGCGCAGAAGACGTGACCGGCGTGGCTGGCGCCACCGCACCGCCAGCAGACTGTTGCGGAGAAGTCGCGCTCGACGCGGGCGTCGCTGCGGCCGGGGGAGGTTGCACGGGATTCGTTGGGGGCGAGCCCGCCGCGCCGACACCGCGAGGGTGGGCAGGAACCGTTGCCGACGCGGGTGTCGCCGTGGATCCGGCTGGTCGTTGCGTGGGACTTGTCGCGGGCCAGACCGCCGCGCCACCTTCCTCCGTCCACTGCGCGGGGCCAGCCGGCACACCCGCCGGCGGACCTCCGGCGGGGCGCAGCGCACCTTCCATCGACGACGTGGCGCCGGCGGGACGCAGCGCGGAATCAGCTCCGGGCGACCCAGCGGGCGCCTGCTCTCCTCCGATTCCGCTGCCCATTCCACTCGCCGGATGGGCCGCCACAGGCAGCAGTCCGGCCGCGCCGTTGGTCGGCCCTCCGCCGATTCCCGGCGCCATCAAAGTAGCCGGAAGCGTCCGCGCCCCGGGCGCAGTCTCGGGAGCGATCTGCGCCACCTCCTTCTTCTCGGCCTCTGCTGGCGGCGCATCTTCGTCCGGCGTGGGCACCGGCGACCCGGGCGCGGGTGCAGTCACCGCCTCCGGCTCGAGGGTGGTCGCGACGGTGGTGACCTCCGGCGCCTCGCCCGACAGACCCTCCTTCGCCATCAGCGCGCGCGCGGCGTCCTCCTTCTTCAGGTCGAAGTACTTCTGGATCATCGCCATCGCCACCGGCGCCGCGTTGGAGGCGCCGAAGCCGGAGTGCTCGTTGAGCACCACCACGGCGATCTCCGGGTTTTCCACCGGCGCGAAGGCGGCGAACCAGGCGTGGTCGCGCACCCAGTAGTCGAGGTCCTCGGCCTTGTGGCGCACGTCGCCCAGCCGCACCACCTGCGCGGTGCCGGTCTTCCCCGCCACCTGAATGTCCTTGAGCCGGCGCCAGTACGCGGTCCCACCCGGCTCGTTCACGACCATCCGGAGCCCCTCGATTACCAGCGCCCGGTGTTCGGGCTTCATCTCCACGGTGCGCACCAGCTCGGGCTCGAAGGTCTTGAGCACCCGGCCGTCCGGCGCCTCGATGCGGCGGACCAGCTGCGGCCGGTACAGCTTCCCGCCGTTGGCCAGCGCGGCGTAGAGCATCACCAGCTGGATCGGCGTGACGTTGACGTCGCCCTGGCCGATCGACGTGTTGAGCGCCATTCCCTTCTGGTAGCCGCCCGGCGTGACCCGGTCGTGGTACGCCTCGTCGGGGATGATCCCCGGCTCCTCCAGAAGGCCGGTGATCCCGGTCGGCGCGCCCAGCCCGAGCTCGCGCGCCTCGCGCGCGATGGGATTGATGCCCATCAGATCGGCGGCTTTGTAGAAGTAGACGTCGCACGACTGCTGGATGGCGTGCGTCACGTCCAGAAGGCCGTGGCCGGACTCCTTGTCGCAGCGCCACACGCGCCGCCCGAGTCGATAGCCGCCGGGGCAGTTCACGTGGGTGGATGCGGTGTAGACGTTCTCACGCAGCGCAGCCAGCGCGGTGACCACCTTGAAGGTGGAGCCCGGGCTGTAGTGCATCTGCGTGATCCGGTTCATCATCGGCTGGAGCGGATCGCCGGTGAGCTCGGCGAGCTGCGCCGCGGTGATCCGGCCGGTCAGCAGGTTCGGGTCGTAACCGGGCTTCGACCAGAGCGCCTTCACGAACCCGGTGTTCACCTCCACCATCACCACGCCGCCCGCCCTGCCCGGGAACACGCGCTCGGCCTCCTCCTGCAGGCGCATGTCGAGCGAGAGCACGACGTTGTTGCCGGGAATCGGCGGGATCACCTTGTCGCTGCCCACCAGGTCCGAGAGCCCGGGGATGGGCTTGCCGCGGGCGTCCACCACCTGCTTGCGCTCGCCGTCGGTGCCGCGCAGCCACGACTCGAACGCCTTCTCCATCCCGCGCCGGCCGATGTAGTCGCCCAGGGCGTACCTGCCGCCCTTGGCGTTGAGCCGGTCCAGCTCCTCGGTGGTGATCTCGTTCATGTAGCCGATCACGTGCGAGGCGAGCGTGCCGGTGCGGTAGTTGCGGTGCGGGGTAGCCTGCACCTCCACTCCCGGCAGCTCGGTGAGGTGCGCGTCGAGGACGTCGGCGAGGTCGCGCGACACGTCGATCTTGACCGGCACCGGGCGGAACGGCGCGTCCCGGCGCGCGCGCTGCACCACCTTCCACACCTCGTCCAGCTGCGCGTCGTCCCAACCGAGCCACGCCGCCAGCTTCGGCAGCACCTCGTCCCGGCAGTTGGCGCAGAACGCGGGCGTCACCATCACGTCGAACGACGGCCGCCCGTCGACGAGGATCCGCCCGGTGTCGTCGAGGATCATCCCGCGGTCCGCCGGGATCCGGATCTCCTTGACGAAGTTGGCCACCGAGCGCGCGGCGAACTCCTCGCCCCGGGTGATCTGCAGGCGGTACAGGCGCACCGCCAGCACCAGCAGCCCGAGCACGAACACACCGCCGAGATACAGGTAGCGGACCTTGAGGTCCTTGCCGGGGCTGTTCTGCCCGAGGGTCATGGCGCGCTCACCTCAGCAGCCCGATCTCGGAGGTGCGCTCGCTGCCTTCGGGGACGACCTTTTTCAGCAGCGGGAAGAGGAGCACCGAGGCCAGACCGGTCAGGCACACCTGCAGGACGAGCCCGCCGATCGAAAACCCGATCGCGCCGGCGTCGCGGGACGCCATCCAGGTGAAGGACAACGCCAGGAGCATGTGCAGCGCATCCAGTCCCATCGCGAAGACCGCGAAGGACGCGCGGCCGCCCACGTCGACGAAGTTGTTCGCAAAGCGCCCCAGCAGGAACACGAGCACCGCGAGGAACACGTACAGCCCGGTGGGCCGTCCACTCATCACGTCGAGCAGGTAGCCCATGAGAAACGAGCACACCGCGCCCTGCACCACCGCCGCCCTGAGCGCGAGGAACGCGATGATGGTCACGGTGACGTCGATGCGCGTCACCGAGAAGCCGAGGTACTTCACCGCCACCGACTCCACGGTGAGCAGCAGAAGCGCCAACCCCACCGTCGCGATCCACTTCACGGTCCCGCCTCCCGCGCACCGCCGTCCCGGGCGGTCACTGCCGCCGTCTCCGCGGGCGCCTCCCAGTGCACCAGCGGGAGGATCAGCACGTCCTCCAGCCGGGTCGTGTCGACCGCCGGAACCACTTCAGCGGACTGAAACATTCCCGCGCTCTTCTTCACGACGTCGATCGCCTTGCCCACGAGCAGCCCCGGCGGGAACACGCCGTCGGTGCCAGCGGTGACGATGGTGTCGCCCTCCTTCAGATCGTCGGTGCGCCGGACGTACTCGAGGATGAGGTTCTGGCCGCCGCCCGCGCCGGTCGCGGTGGCGCGCGAGCGGGTGCGCTGCACCATCACCGCGGTGTGCGAGTTGGGATCGGTGAGGAGCATCACGTCGCAGGTGCGCCCGGTCACGCGGATCACCTGGCCCACGATCCCCGCGTGGGTGATCACGGCCGCGCCCTTCTCCACGCCGTCGTCGCTGCCGCGGTCCAGCCGGATCGACAGCGGCGTCCCCGCGGGGTTCACGCCGATCACCCGCGCGGCGATCTCCCGGCCTTCGTGGGTCTGCGCGTAGTCGAGCAGCCCGCGCAGCCGCTGGTTCTCCAGCTCCGCCTCGGTGAGCGCGCGGACCTTGTCGAGCAGCTCGGCGTTCTCCCGGACGAGCGCCTGGTTCTTTTCGCGCACTCCGCGCAAATCCACGTAGCCCTTCCAGCCGGCCACGACCGAGTCCACGCAGAAGCCCAAAGCCCGCTCGAGCGGCGCGGTGATCGCCAGCACCGTCCGGTCGACGAAGTTGGGCTCGCGCGGCACGGTGCCATGGGCGAGGAAGAGGCCGAACGGGACGAGCAGCAGCGCGCTCACCACGATGAGCTCTCGATACCGCTTGAGGAGCGCGAACACGGAACCTGCTGAGGGGGAGAGAGCAGCGGCTAACGTCGGGAAACGGCTTGCATTTTCGGCCCCGGGATCCTAGACGGTCAAGCCCGCAAACGACCCGGACAACCCGTCTTTGGCCGGTCGGCTGCCACTCGCTCGCTCAGGACGGCGTCTGGATATGCAGAAATCTTCGTACGACTTCCGCAAGCTCTTCTCGCTGCTGTTCATCGTCGGCATCGCCGTGGTGTTCACGCTGCAGTTCGGCCCCGGCAGCCGTGGATGCGAAGCCCCGCTCGTCTCGCCCGAGAACAAGGCGGGCGTGGTGGCCACCGTCAACGGCAAGGAGATCCCGGCGAGCGAGTTCCGCCGCGCCTACCGGATGATGCTGGACCAGTACCGCGGCCAGGGCCTCTCGGAGGACCTGGCGCGTCAGCTGGGCTTCCACAAGCAGGTGCTGGATCAGCTCATCAACACCGAGCTTCTGGCGCAGGCCGCGGAGAAGCACGGGGTCACCGCCTCCGACGAGGAGCTCGCCCGGCTGATCCAGAACAACCCGGGCTTCCACAAGGACGGCAAGTTCGACCTGCAGGCCTACCGGCAGACGCTGCAGCAGTACTACCGGAAGACCGACGTGGAGTTCGAACGAGAGCTCCGCCACCAGCTCTCCGCGCAGAAGATGCTGGACATGGTGGACGCGTCCGCCGCGGTCTCCGAGGACGAGATCCGCTCGCGCTTCCTCAAGGAGGGCAACAAGGCGCAGATCACCTTCGTGCGCTTCGCGCCCACGCAGTTCGCGGACAAGGTGCCCGCGCCCACGCCCGAGGAGCTCAAGGCATACAAGGACGCGCACCAGAAGGAGATCGCGGACTATTACAACGCTAACAAGTTCCTCTACAGCCAGCCCGAGCAGCTGCACGTCCGCCGCATCCTGATCAAGGTCCCGGAGAACGCCACCGACGCGCAGAAGGAGGAGGCGAAGAAGAAGATCGACAACCTCCGCAAGCAGATCGTGGACGAGAAGAAGGACTTCGCCGAGGTGGCGAAGGCCTCCTCGGAGGATCCGGGCTCGCGCGCGCAGGGTGGTGACCTGGGCTTCAACACCGCCGACGTGTGGCCGAAGCCGTTCGCCGACGCGGCCGCCGGCCTCAAGGAGGGCGAGGTCTCCCAGCCGGTGCTGACCCAGTACGGGTGGGATCTGATCAAGCTGGAGGAGAAGAAGCCTCCGATGAACAAGCCGCTGGAGGCCGTCTCCGACGAGATCGCCACCACCTTCTGGAAGAAGGAGAAGGCCAAGGAGCTGGCGAAGCAGGCCGCGGAGCAGGCGCTGGCGGACGCGAAGGCGGGCAAGGACTGGAAGACGCTCTTCCCGCCGCCGCCCGAGGGCGCGCCGAAGCCGAGCTCGTTTACCGCCCCCACGCAACCGGTGGCGGTGGAGACTGAGGAGTTCAACGCCGCGGCCCAGGCGATCCCGCGGCTCGGCCCTTCGCCCCAGCTGCTCCCCGAGGTGTTCGCGCGCAAGGAGCCGGGCCTTCTGGATCGCGTGTTCGAACAGAACGACGCCTTCGTCGTGGCGACCGTCACCTCGCGCAAGGAACCATCCGAGGCGGACTTCGCGAAGCAGAAGGATCAGCTGACCTCGGACGCGCGGCGCGCCAAGCAGTACGAGCTGCGCGACGCCTTCATCAAGTCGCTGAAAGCCGCCGGGGACATCAAGACCAACGAGGCGGTGATCGACGAGATCGTCGGCCCGGCGCAGCCTTCGTAGCGTTCCGACGGCTCGTTCCGCGGTCCCACTCCAGGCGGCCGCCCGCCCATTCGCACCTTCCCGAACCGGGAGGTGTGTATGGGGCGCTGGTTGCGCACGGTCGCGGCGCTGGGAGCGGGGGCGGCGCTGGGGTGCCTCGGGAGCGGAAACGCGGCCCCACCGGACGCTGGCTTCATCGACCCGAACGCGCAGGCTGCACCGGCGGGGGCGCCCACGGGCGCGGCGGTGTTCACCTACTCGGTGGATGGGCTGTCGCCCACCGAGCTTTCGGTGCAGACCGACGGGGTGGTCTTCTACTCCAACACCGACTCGGCGCCGCACCAGCCCACCTCCGCGCCCAACTCCAAACGCTCCGACTGCCAGTTCCTCGACGCGCCGATCCTGATGCCCGGCGACACCTTCGTCGCCACCGTCACCGGCGGACCGCGCAGCTGCCGGCTCTTCGACTTTCTGTTCCCCGAGGACCCGCGCCTTCGGGCGGTGGTCCACGTCCTCCCGGCGCCACGCCCCGGCGAGGGCGACGATGCGGGGACCCAGTTCGGCGGCCCGCTGAGGTGACGTGCCGGCTCACGCCGTCGCGCCGGCCACGCCGTCCCGGCCGTGCGCCTTGACCTGGTACATCGCGCGGTCGGCCGCCTCCAGCAGCGCCGTGGGCGAGCGCGCATGGTCCGGCATGGAGGCGTAGCCGATGCTGGCGGTCACCCGGATCTTCAGCCCGCGTCCGCCGTGGAACGTCGTGGCACGGAACCGGTCCCGGATGCGTTCGGCCACCGCACGCGCCGATTGGGCGTCGGTCTCGATCAACAACACCGCGAACTCGTCGCCCCCGTAGCGGAACGCCGAGTCGACGCCGCGGATGCACGCCGACAGAAGCTCCCCCACCTCCCGAAGGAGGGCGCTGCCCACCAGATGCCCCCAGGTGTCGTTGACCTGCTTGAAGTGATCCAGGTCGAGGAAGATCAACGAGAGCGGGTGACCGAAGCGGTCGGCGCGCTCCACCTCGTCCTCGAGCAAGGCGCGCAGGTGGCGGGCGTTGAAGAGCCCGGTGTGCTCGTCGGAGATGGTCAGCTCCTGCACCGCCTGGAAGTTGCGCGCGTTGTCGATGGCGATCGCCGCGAACTCGGCGATCCCCTGAAGCGTCTGCAAGTCCTCGTCAGTGAACGGCGGCACCTCCGGACCGTTCACCAGCTCGATCACCCCCAGCGAGCGCCCGCGCACCCGAAGCGGCACCGCCATCACCGACCGGGTCTCGAAGGCGGACACCTCGTCGAAGCGGCCGGCGAACGCCGGGTCCGATCGGACGTCATCCACCCGACGCGGCTCGCCGGACTGGAACACCGCGCCGGCGATCCCCTCGCCCGGCAACAGCCGCGCCGACTTGAGCCGCTCCGCCCTCGCGCCCACGGCGATCTCGAAGTACAGCTCCCCGGTCTTCTCGTCGAACAACAACAGCGACCAGTTGGTCGGCCGGAGCAGCTCGGAGACCTTCTGCATCACCAGCTGGAGGACCTGGTGCACGTCCAGCGTCGAGGTGAGCGCCTTGGCGAGCTCGTTGAACGCGGCGACCTGCTCGACCGTCCGCTTCATGGCGCTGAGGAGGTCCGTCGGGTTCATGCGCGCGCGGCGAGGGGCCGGATCTGCTACACGCCGCACAGGTTACATGGGGACTTCGAGCGTTGAAACGAAGCTGGTGCTGGCCTCCGCCTCGCCGCGCCGGCAGGCGCTCCTACGGCAGCTGGGCCTCACCTTCTCGGTGGATCCCGCGGAGCTGGACGAGCGGCCGCTTCAAGGTGAGACCGCGCGCGACTACGTCGTGCGGATCGCCCGGGCAAAAGCCGCCCTGGTGGCGGCGCGGCACCCCGGCGCGCTGGTGCTGGCCGCGGACACCACGGTCGTGGTGGACGAGACCGTGCTGGGCAAACCGAAGGACGCGGACGAGGCGCGGGCGATGCTGACGCGGCTTTCCGGCCGAGAACACCAGGTGATGAGCGCGGTGGCCCTGGATGGCGCCGAGCGCTCCGCGCTGCGGGTGGAGACCACGGTCCGCTTCCGCCCGCTCACCGCGGAGGAGATTGAGTGGTATGTCGGCACCGGCGAACCGTTGGACAAGGCGGGCGCCTACGGGATCCAGGGGATGGGCGGGAGCCTCGTTTTGTCGATCGACGGCAGCTACTCGAACGTGGTGGGGCTCCCTCTCGCGGAGACGATCGGGATGCTGAAGCTGGCCCGCTTCCCGCTCCCGTGGGACGTGCGGCCATGAGCGGCGTAGCGGAGAACCTGGAGGCGGTGCGCCAACGGATCGCCCGGGCGTGTGCGCGCGCGGGGCGCTCGCCGGACGAGGTCACCCTCGTGGCCGTCTCGAAGCTCCAACCTGCGTCGCTGATCGAAGAGGCCGTCCGGGCCGGTCAGCGCGACTTCGGGGAGAACTACGCCCAGGAGCTGCGCGACAAGGCGGCGGCGCTGGCCGGCCTCGAGGGGCTGCGCTGGCACGCCATCGGCCCGCTGCAGACGAACAAGGCGAAGTACGTGGCGCCGGTGGCCCACGCCTTCCACGCGCTCGACCGCGTGGAGATCGCCCGCGAGCTGGCCCGTCGCCGCCGGGGCGCGCCGCCGCTCAAGGTGTTCCTCGAGGTGAACGTGGGCGGCGAGGCCACCAAGAACGGCGTCACGCCGGAGGAGGCGCCGGCGCTCCTCGAGAAGGTGCGCGCGCTGCCGGAGCTGGAGGTGGTGGGGCTGATGACGCTGCCTCCTCCCGCCGCGGATCCGGATGAAGCGCGGCCGCACTTCCGGCGGCTCGCCGCGCTGGCGCGCGCGCTCGGGCTGCGCGAGCTGTCGATGGGTACGACCGCGGACTTCGAGGTGGCGATCGAAGAAGGCGCCACCGTGGTCCGGGTGGGCACGGCGATCTTCGGCGAGCGGCCGAAAAAGGCTGGCGCGGTCACAGCTCCTTGAGCTTCAGCCTCCCCTCGTCGGTGACCCTCACCAGGAACTGCTCGCCGCAGTAGTTGCACAGGATCTCGTCGCCGTCTCCGAAGGGCGGGTCCGTCGGGTTGTTGGCGTTGCAGGAGGGGCAGTCGAACTCCTTGAACCGGGTGTTGGCGCCGGACGTCCCCTTCTCTGCGTGGTCGTCGTCGTCGAAGTCGTACGGGTCGATCGGCATGGGTGGCTCCTCGTAGGTCGGCTACCAGCGATTCAGGAAGTCGGTGATGGCGGAACGCGCCTCCTGGCGCGCTCTGGCCAGCGTGTGCAGGTGGTCGGCGAACGCGGGGAACTTCGCCGCGCACTGCCGCACCAGCGCGCCGGGGATCTCCACCACCTCCACCTCCCCCACCGCCTGCGCGGACCAGGCGCGCGCGGTCGATCCGCCGAGCGCCTCCTGTTCGCCGATGAATTCGCCCTTGCCCGCGGTGGCCACCTCCACCGGTGTCGCGCCGGCGCCCACCCAGAGGCGGACATCGCCCTTCATCACGAGGAGCAGCGCATCGCCCGGATCGCCTTCGAGGAAGAGGCGCGCCCCGTCGACGAAGCGCCGGGCGGTCGACTGACCCAGGACGTACTGCGCGGCGGTGGGGCCGAGCAGCCGTACCAGCGGGCACCCCACCAGTTCCGCGTCGCCGAGCACGCGTTCGCCCAGGGTCATCCGCTTGAGCCCGACCTTGAGCCCCGGGCCGTTCACCGCGCCTCCACGTCGTCCGGGCGCAGCGTGCGGTACTTCGCGTCGATGTGGTCCATCAGCTCGAAGACCGCGTCGCCGTAGGGCACCGCGTCGTCGCCGGTGAAGCCGTGCCGGTTGACGTAGAAGGAGCCGGACTCGCACTCGCGCTCCCACCCGGGGAGGCTCTCGAAGGGCGTTCCCTGATCGTCGCGCTCGCGGCAGTCGCGCGCGCCGGTGGCGGCGTTGGTGAAGCAGCAGCGCCCGGACGGGAAGACGATGATCATCGGCCGAAGCTTCGGGTGGTCTCCGAGCATGTACGAGTCGGCGATGAGCGCCGTGTCGAGGAAGCCCTTCGGCTCCATCCCGTAGCCGTGCAGCATCAACAGGACCGGGTAGCGGGTCTCCGCGTTCTCCGGCAGGTCGTAGCCGGGCGGGAGGTAGATCGCGTACTCGCGCTTGCCGCCCAGGAGCGCAGAGTCGTACGTCTCGAGGTACGCGCGCTCGGAGTACGTCTTGCCGCCGAACGGCGTCTTCGGCCGGGGGAGTGACGGCCACTGCGCCGCGGCCCAGTTGAACAGCGTGTAGAAGCGGTTCACCGCCTGGGTCGGCGTGCCGACGTGATCGCCCTCCCCGTCGATCCGGTCCTGATCGCTGGGCTGCTCCTTGCCGTAGTAGATGGCGAGGTTGGGCCCCACGTCCGTCCAGCGCCGGCCCCACGGATCGTAGGCGCCGGTGTCCTCGTCCACCATCTTCGGGATCTCGACGAAGTCGCGGTACTCCTGCGCCTCGGATGGGCCGCGGAAGTGCTTGACCAGGCCGAACACCTGCTTCGACGCCAGCCCGAAGTTGAACAGGTCCCGGATGCCGCCGTCGGCGAGCACGTTGATCCGGTGGCGCCCGGCGTCATCGAGCCGGCGGTAGTTGGTGCGCGCGTCGTAGCCGAACATCGCCTGCCGGCCGCGCGAGAGATCGTACACGCCGTTCCCCTCGCCCTCGTCGCCCGTGTCGGGAACGCCGTCCAGCCCGTCGTCGCGGAACGGCTCGCCGTCGTCGTGGATCCAGTTGTTCTCCGTGCCCAGGGGGTTCCGGTCCGCGTCGTAGTCGTCCCCGTTGGGGTCGTCCGCGGACGGGTTGGGCGTCTGCGTGCAGCCGCCGGCTCCGTCTTCGAAGACGTTCGCGCAGCCGTCCACGCCGACGTCGTCGAAGCGCTCGTAGCCGTTGTTGATGAGCGGTTCGCCGTAGTCGCGGCGGCCGTTGCCGTTGATGTCCACCGCCAGCGCCACCAGCACCGGCTCGTTCATCTGCCGGCACGCGTCCACCTGGCCGGCGTGGTCCAGCATCACCAGCGGCAGATCGCTCTTGTTGGCGACGGCGGCGCCGCCCTTGTCCTTGCAGTACTCATTGGCGAAGGCCTCCTCGGCAGGACCGGCGGGGATCGGCTGGGCGACGTTGGCGGGGTCGGAGCAGAAGTCGACGATCGAGAGGTCGGCGCGGCAGTAGAAGATCCGCGGCTGGCCGTCGCAGAAGGTGATCGCGTCGTACTTCCCGGTCGGGTTGTACTCGGCGTTCTTCAGCCCTTTGACGACCACCGGGTTCGTGCAGAAATCCGGCGGCGGGTGTCGCAGCCGCTCCACCGGCACGCCGGGCGGCGCGAACGGCGACTCCGGGTTGTCGTAGAGCACGTTCCCATACGCCAGCGTCAGGTCCTTGAAGAGATCGAGGTAGCTCGAGCGATCGAACGTCCCGCCGTTGGTGGTGAAGACCCAGTGGTTGAAGTCCTGCGGGTGCTCCCAGCGGATCGGCGTGGCGGGCCGCTCGCAGGCGTGGATCGTCGCCGGGTCGTTGAGCTTGCTGGGATCCTCCGCGGCGATCGCCTCGAGATCCTCGAGCCGGCAGAACCCGCCGAGGTGAAAGCGATCGATCGTCCGCAACAGGAGCGCCGCGTCGAGCGGCCCCCCCAGGATGCCGACGCCGTCGAAGCGATCCGGCCGGGACAGGCCCAATGCAGCCGTGCCGATGGCCCCCATCGAGACGCCGGAAAGGATTCGCCAGGTGGTGTGGATCTTCTGCGGAGGCGGGGGCGGCGGCGGAGTGCTCTCCTGCGGACCACACCCGTAATGAAGGAGGGAGGCGACCAGGGGGACGGCGAGCAGCCAGCGGGCGTTGGAGGGGCGCAAGCGGCCGCCGATTGTAGGGAAATTGGACGTTGCATGCACGGCTGCAGAGCGAGCGCCCACAACGCGTTCAGCACCCTACAGCGGCCCCCCTGAATGCAGCGTGGACG
>JADGHL010000113.1 GCA_019686135.1 Myxococcaceae bacterium
TTCGGGCGGGATGGTGAGCCGGCGCACCCCGCCCACCTTCATCCCCGCCACGCCCTGATCCCACCCGCGGATCACCTGCCGGGCACCGAGCTGGAAGGTGAACCCCTTCCCGCGGTCGCGCGAGCTGTCGAACTTTGTTCCGTCCGTGAGCGTGCCCACGTAGTGCACGGTGACGCTCTGGCCAGGCTTCGCCTCCGCGCCGGTGCCCACCTTCACGTCGTCGATCTGAAGCGGCATCCGTCTCTCCTCGTCCGTTCTACAAGTTCTGCAGGCCGGGCGTCGGCGTGGCCGTCAGGTGGAAGTCGGCGGCGTTGTCGTCGGTGTCCAGCGACTGCGCGTTGCGCGCCAGCGAGCCCACCGCGTTGTTCGGATCGACCAGCGCCGCGGTGTTCCCGCCCTCGCGCACCGGGTGCGCACCGCCACCGTTGGCGAAGTTCCCGACCAGCCCGGTGGGTATCGAATCCTCGTAGGAGAGAGCGTCGATGACGGTCTGCGTGTTGGTGTCGAAGATCGCCACCGCGTCCGGCGCCCCGTTCTGAATGTTGTCCGAGGCTCCCGCGAACTGGATGGTCTTCGTCACCGACGGCGGGAGCGTGGCGAGCAGCGTGCTCGTCCCCAGCACGAGGTACTCGCCGGGGTTGAGCGAGCCCAGCGGGGAGAGATCCCACCGGTTGTACTCGGCGGAGCCCGCCCCGTTGATGACCACCACCGCGATCCCCGCGAGGCTCACCGGAGCCGGCGCCGAGTTGTACAGCTCGATGAACTCGCTGGTGTCCGTGTTGGGCTGGTCGTAGTCGATCTCGTTGATGACCAGCCCGGTACGGCCGATCTGCGCAATGACGTCCGCGGTGACCGTCTGGCTGCCGAGGGTGGCGGTCACCGTGGTGGTGCCCATCGCCGAGGGATCCGCCGTGAGCGTGAAGGACGCCGACGTGGCGTTGGTGGGGACCATGACGGTGGCCGGCAGCGAGCCGAAGCCCTGCGTGGAGATCGCCAGGTCCACGACGGTGTCCTGAAACGCCGGCAGGTCGAGGTGGACGGTGAGCTCCAGCGTGCCGCCGGGGTTGATGGTCGCCGGAGACGGCGTGAGCGAGACGAGATTGGACGGCTCGGTCGCGCCGAGCACGCGCACCTCTGTGGTCAGCATCTGCGTCCCCAGCGTCGCAGTCAGCGACACCGCGGGGTTCGGCGCCACGCCGGTCACCGGGACGGTCGCAGAGACGGCGCCGGCGGGGATGGTCACCATCCCGGCGTTGTCCACCACGAGCGAGGTCGGATCGCCGGAGGTCACCGCCACGGTCACGTCCGCGGCCTGGGGCCGGGCGATCGTCACGGTGAGCGCATCCGGGAAGGTGTCGCCGCTGTAGCCCTCGCGGGTGAAGGTCTGCGACGGGCCGAAGCCGGTCAGCGTGGGCGCGCCGCTGACGAAGTCGTTCGCGTCGCGCGGTTCGAGTTTGTGGTTGTCGTTGCGGACCTCGGCGATGCCGGTGATGGAAGCGAACTGCTCGCCCACGCTGACGAAGGGGGAGATCCGGTAAATGTAGTCGTTCACGCGCAGCGAGGAGTCGACCTCGAACTCCCAGATCGGCGCGGACTCACCCACGCCTGGCGCCGGGGCATCGTTCGTCACGGTGACGTTCTGCACCTGGACCAGCACGCCCTCGAGCTTGTCCGCGCGCGCGCCACCGTTGGCGATGTCGCTGGGGAGCACGAGCACCGGCGGCGGTTCAGGGTTCCCGGAGCTCAGCACGGTCACGGTGCTGCCCGCGGTGAACTGCAGCTGCGGAGAGGTCCCGCCCGGGGAAGCGTAGGCCTGAACGGTGCCCGAGACCTCCACCAGGTCGCCGCGCGCCACGGTGTACGTGCCGAAGACGAAGATGCCGGAGTCGTCCGAGCCGTTGGCGGCGAACAGCGGATCGGTCGGCGGCACCTGCGCGAAGAAGCCGTTGCCGAAGGCGGCGGTGACGATGAGACCGCTCACCTTCACCGGCGTGCCCACCCATGGGCCGTTGGGGCCGTCCGCCTTGATGTCGTAGACGGTGACCGGGCACGCCGCGCCGTTCGGGTTCGCCGCGTCCGGGCAGCGGTCGCACACGTTGCCGATTCCGTCCCCGTCGTTGTCCTCCTGCGTCGGGTTGGCGTCGTTGCGGCAGTTGTCGGTGACGTCGGGCACGCCGTCGCCATCCGAGTCGCCGGGGACGATCTCCGAGCAGACGTTGGTGTTCGCGTCCAGCGGGCAGATGTCGCAGACGTCGCCCACGCCGTCGTTGTCGGCATCCGCCTGGCGGCCCTGGTCCATCGGCCGGATCGGGTTGAACACGTTCGGGCAGTCGTCCATGGCATCCGAGATGCCGTCGCCGTCCGAGTCCATCCCGTCGATCGCGCCGGAGTAGGCGTTCGAGCTCTGGACCGCCCACGCCTCGGGGCGCGACGGGGTGCAGGTGGGTTCGTCCTTCGGCGTGTCACAGAAGAAGAGCGGATACGACGAGCCGTTCGCCGACTGGAGATCGGCGAGCGACTTGCCGATCTCCGGCCGGAGGCACGCGGCCTTGCTCACGCCGCACACGTCCATGGAATCGCATGGTCCGGACGTGTTGAGCCCCTGCACCACCGCGTCGTCGCCGTAGAGGATCTTCCCGCCGCGGATGGTGGCCACGACGTCCTGTGGCTTCGCGTCGATGATCGACCGGAAGGGTTGCGCCTTGTCGCCGCGGAAGATGGCGATGTCCGCCACCATCCCCACCGCGAGCTTCCCGGTGCGCGAATCGATCCCGAGCGCCTTCGCGGCAGTGGAGGTGACCGCGGCCCACAGCTCGTCGTCGCGCAGCGTCTTGTTGAAGTAGATCCGGTTCATCGAGTCCGCGCACTTGAGCTCGCGGAGGATGTTCATCGAACCGGACTGCACCCAGTCGGTACCCAGCGCGATGTCCACGCCGAACCGGTGGAAGAGCGGGATCGACGCGGTGTTCCCGTACAGCATGATGTTGGAGCGCGGCGACCAGATCAGCTTCGCGCCGAGCGACGACACCTTCGCGATGTCCGCGGCGGAGAGGCCCACGCCGTGGATGATGGCGGTCTTCACGTTGATCGCCTCCGACCCACCCATCGCGCCGGTCATGCAGAGGAACTCGTTGCGCGCGGACTGCTCGATGCCCTCGGCCACGTGCGGGAGCCAGCCCGCGTTGTCCGGGCCGCCCGGCGTCCGGTCGTCGCTGTCGGTGTACGCCGGATAGGTGCAGCTCGAGGTCAGCTCGATGCCGCCCGAATCCTTCAGCGGGAAGGTGTCGTACATCGGCGACGGCGCGCCCAGTCCTTCGTTGTTTTGCGGGTTGCCGCCGGTGTTCATGTCAACGTTGCGGAGCAGCCCATCCACCCCGCCGGAACCCGCGAGCGACGTGGTCCCCGCCATGACCTGACGGAGTTCGGCCCAGCGCTGCCGGTCGGCGGAGACGTTGCCGCCGTTGCTGATTTCGGTGTGCCCGTCGTGTCCGCGGCGCCAGTCGTGGCGGTGCTCGTACTTCTCGCCCGTCGTCGACACGTACGGCGGATCCTGGAAGGTGATGTGATCATGGCTGTTGATGAGGCCGGCGGAGACGATGCCTTCGGGGCAGGTCACCGTCCGCGCGGCGCCGGCGGTGGCGGTGCAGTCGCACGCCACGCAGGTGATCTTCCCGGTCTGGTCGTACGAGACCTGGCCACCGATGTAGACCTTCCCCGGCGTGAGGATGTTGCCGACGATGAGCGTGTTGGTGCCGCTGCCGGTCACTTCGCAGGTGCCGCTCGGAAGCGGCGCCAGCTCCGCGCACTGTTCGACCGTGTAGCCGGAGAGCGTGCAGTCGGGCTCGCAGCCGTCACCTGGAACATCGTTGCCGTCGTCGCACGCCTCGGTGCCCTCGCGGGTGCCGTTCCCGCAGGTCTGCTGGACGGTCAGCGTGCAGTCGTTCTCACACCCGTCGTTGGGGACCTGGTTCCCGTCGTCGCAGGCCTCCTCCGCCTCCTTCACGCCGTTGCCGCACACCGCCGAGGCGGTGCAGTCGTTGTTGCAGCCATCGCCGTTGACGGAGTTCCCGTCGTCGCAGGCTTCGTCCCAGTCCTTGACGCCGTCCCCGCAGGTGCCCGGCGGAGTCGCGGTGCAGTCGGGCTCGCAGCCGTCGCCGGAGACCTGGTTCCCGTCGTCGCACGCCTCGCCTTCGTCGAGTGTGCCGTTGCCGCAGGTCGGCTGACAGCGCGCGGCGCCCTCGGCGGTGCCGTCGCCACAGCGGGGCGGGTCCGACGGGCAACCGGTGAGGGTGAGGAGACCGAGCGTGAGCGCCACAACCGCAACGCGGAGTCGAAGCAGAGGGGACATGGAACGCGGACCATAGCCGCTCCCGTCATCTTCCGTCGCCTCCCGATTGCGCCCGGAGTAGATGATTGCGCAGCCACGACCCGGGTCCGTATTGACGCCGAACGATCGCCGCCGAGAGAAGCTGCTCCCCGTTCCCCGCTGGCCCACCCGCGAGGAGGCCGCGTCGTCGCGCTGGTTCTCGCCGGTGCGACTCGGCCCCATCGAAGCGCACACGCGCACGTGGATCCCCGCGATGGTGCCGTGGCGCGCGACCGAAGATGGCTTCGTCACCCCCGAGGTGCTGGCCTGGTACGAGCGCTTCGCCGAAGGGCAGCCGGGTGTCATCGTGGTGGAGGCCACCGGCATCCGCGACGTGCCGTCCGGGCCGCTGCTGCGCATCGGTCACGATCGCTACATCGAAGGACTGTCGAAGCTGGTGGAGACGGTCCGGCGCGCGAGCGGCGGCCGCACCCGGCTGTTCATCCAGCTCATCGACTTCCTCGCCATCAAACGGCGGCCGCCGCGCGACACGTTCATCGGGCGCTTCCTTACGCTCGACGACGCGTACCGCGCGCGGATGGCGGACGTGCTCGGCGAGCCGGAGCTGGCCGGCGCTTCGGACGAGACGATCCGCGCGCGGCTGATGGCGTGCGACGAGCCGACGCTCGCAAAGGTGCTCACCCCGCGCGACCTCGAGAGCTACCGGATGGGCTACCGCGAACGGGTGACGGACACGCACCTGCCGCACATCGCCGAGCTGCCGAAGCTGCTGCCGGGGCTGTTCGCCGCGGCCACCGCGCGCGCCCGCGCCGCCGGCTTCGACGGCGTGGAGCTGCACTACGCGCACGCGTACACCATGGCCAGCTTCCTCTCCGCGCTGAACACGCGCGAGGACGGCTACGGGGGGTCGCGCGAGAACCGCGTGCGGTTGCCGCTCGAGGTCTACCGCGCCGTGCGCGACGCCGCCGGACCGTCGCTCGCGGTGGGCTGCCGCTTCCTCGGGGACGAGGCGATCGCCGGCGGCAACCGGGTGGACGACGCCGCGTGGTTCGGCGTGGAGTTGGCGCGCGCCGGGATGGACTTCCTCAGCCTCTCCAAGGGCGGAAAGTTCGAGGACGCGCGCCAACCGAAGGTGGGGCAGGCCGCGTATCCGTACACCGGCGTCTCCGGCGCGGAGTGCATGCCGACCACCCACATCGGCCCGCCGGGACCGTTCGGGCGCAACGTGCCGCTGGCGGCGGCGGTGCGGCGCGCCGTGCGGGCGGCGGGCTTCGACACGCCGATCGTGACGTGCGGCGGCATCGCCAGCTTCTGGCAGGCGGAGGAGATCCTCGCGCGCGGGGATGCGGACATCGTGGCGTCCGCGCGGCAGTCGCTCGCGGACCCGGACTGGTTCCTCAAGCTGCGTGAAGGCCGCGGCGAGACCATCCGCCGCTGCCTGTTCACCAACTACTGCGAGGGGCTGGACCAGGCGCACCGCGCGGTGACCTGCCAGCTGTGGGATCGCCTCAAGGGACTACCGGACGACGGCGAGGTGTTGAGGGCGAAGGACGGGCGGAGGCTGGTCGCGCCGAGGCGGTGACGCGCGTGGGTGCGGGCCCCCCGGGACACTGTGGGTCGCGGCACGGAATGAATAGAGGAACGGACATGTCCCATCGCCGCCGCACGCTCCGAAACGCCCTGCTCTTCGCGGTCGCGGGCGTGATGGCGGGCGCGCTGTTCGCGCTCGACCCCGAGGTGGCGTCCGCGCAGTCCATCACCGTCACCTCGTCGGCGCCGCTGGTGACCTGGAGCTTCCCGCTGTGCGTGGACTCCACCACCGAGCTCGCGTGGTCGATCGCCGACTGCATGGACAAGGTGATGCACCCGCGGGGGATCGCCGGCGGCGAGGCGGCGGAGGTGGACGTGAACTCCGCCGCGCTCCTGTGCCGGCGGTCGCGAAGCGCGGACAACTCGGACGCGCTTCAGAGCTGCGTGCGGTCGCTGATGTACGAACGCAGCGGGCTTGGGTCGCGCCGTGAATTCATCTCCGGCGCCGACGCGGCGATCGCCTGCCGCTACGCCACCAACGAGCCGTACGCGGAGCTGATCGAAGACTGCATGCTGCGGATGCTCTACACGCGCAGTGGATTGGGGCACGAACGCACCGACGTGAGCCCCACCACCGCCGCGTACGCGTGCCAGAGTGTCATCGCCCCGCCGCCGTTGTTCCCCTGGCCGTACACGCCGCTCTGCGCGCCCCCCCAGGGCGCGGAGGCCTCGCGTTTTCTGGAGGACTGCATGCGGCGGCTGATGTTCAGCCGGGACGGACTCGGCGCGCGCCGTCCGGAGATGACCGCCTCCGCGGCGGCGCTGGCCTGTCAGGGTGCCATCAGCTGGTATCCCTGATCTCCGGTCAGGTTGCCTCGCCTCCAGGACGGCGCTGCGCACGGGCGTCGCATAGCGGATTGCTGCGCAGGGAGGGTTGACGCAAACCGTCAAATTCCACGCAGGTGGAACTGCGGTCCGCTGCCGCGCTCGCGGTGGCGCGCGTACTCACCTCGCTGCTTGAGCCTCCTCCGGATCGATCCGGCCCGATTCCGGCGCGCCCCGCTTCGGGTCCTGTTGATGGTGGCGCTTGCAGCAGCGGCGGTGGCCGCGGTGATCGGCGTGCACGTCCCGACCATCCGCCGCACGTCCAACACTTCGGCCGGAATCGCTGTCGCCGGCGGAATCATCGCGCTCGCGATCTGGGGCGGGCGGACCTGGCTGGCGCACGCGCGCCGTACGGCCGGGGCGATGCGACGCGTGACCGCACTGACCGACGAGCTCTCGGCCACACAGGCACGCGCACGTCTCCTGTTCGAACACTCGCCGGACGGGTGGTTGATGCTCGACTCCGACGGCAGGGTGCTCGAAGCCAATCCCGCGGCGGAGGCGATCTTCGGCCGCTCCGCGGAGGCGCTCGAACGTCAACGCCTGGCGGCGCTGCTCGAGCCGCCGGTGGATGAAGGCGCCGCGCCGAGCTCTGCCGTGCGCCCGGACGGCGGCCGCCGCAACGTGGAGGTCCGCTGGCTTCCGGAGCAGCCGGCGAGCGGACGCTGGGTGCTGGTTCGCGATCTGACCGAGCGCTGCCGCGCCGAGGAGGAGATCCGCAGGCTCACCGCCACCTTCGAACGCCGGGTGAAGGAACGCACCGCGCAACTGGAGGAGGCGATCCGCGAGCTGGAGTCGTTCTCCTACTCGGTCTCGCACGACCTGCGATCGCCGCTCCGGCACATCAGCGGCTTCTCCGCGTTGCTCCGGCGCAGCGTGGGCGCGTCGCTGCCCGAACAGACGCGCCACTACCTCACCACCATCTCCGACTCCGCCCAGCGCGCCACCACGCTGGTGGACGAGCTGCTCTCGTTCTCGCGGATGGGCCGCGCGGAGCTGCGCAGCTCCGAGGTGGACCTCGCGGAGCTGGTGAACGAGGTGCGCGCGGAGCTGGCCCACGAAGCCGAAGGACGCAACGTCACCTGGAGCGTCGGCCGGCTACCGGTGGTGCGCGGGGATGGGGCGATGCTCCGGCTGGCCGTCCGCAACCTCCTGTCCAACGCGCTCAAATACACGCGGCCGCGGGCCGAAGCGCGGATCTCCATCGACTGCACGCAGGAGGGCGACGTCTGGGTCTTCCGCGTCCGGGACAACGGCGTGGGCTTCGACATGGCCTACGCCGACCGGCTGTTCGGCGTGTTCAAGCGGCTGCACCGCGATGACGAGTTCGAGGGCACCGGGATCGGCCTCGCCAACGTGCGGCGGATCGTCACCCGCCACGGGGGCCGGACGTGGGCGGAGGCGCAGCCGGGAAAGGGCGCGACCTTCAGCTTCTCGCTGCCGATCGTTCCGCCGGGCCGTGACGGTGAGCGCGGGGGCGAGAAGGAGGGCCATGGATGAAGAAGGCGCTCTCCGTGCTGATGCTCGAGGACGATCCGCTGGACGCGGAGCTGATCCGCGAGGCCGTCGCCTGCGACGATCTGCAGTTCGAGTTCACCCGCGTGGACACGCGGCTCGAGTTCGTGCAGGCGCTCGAGTCCCGCCCGTGGGATCTCATCCTCGCCGACCAGCAGCTCCCCAGCTTCGACGGGTTGAGCGCGCTCAAGCTGGCCCAGAGGATCCGCCCGGAGACGCCGTTTCTCGTGGTCTCCGGCGTGCTGGGCGAGGAGCTGGCGGTGCACGTCCTCAAGAGCGGCGCCACCGACTACGTGCTGAAGGATCATCTCGATCGGCTGCTCCCGTCGGTCCGGCGGGCGTTCCGGGAGGCCGAGGCGCGCGAGGAGCGCCGCCGCGCCGAGCAGGCGCTGCGCTTCGTGGCGGAGGCGTCCGCGGAGCTGGCAGCGTCCATCGACTACTTCACGACACTGCACACCGCAGCGCGACTGCCGGTGCCGTTCCTCGCGGACTGGTCGCTTCTGTGCGTGGTGGAGGAGGACGAGGTGCTCTACCCAGCGGCGTCGTGGCACAAGAACCCGGCGCTCCGGGACGTGGTGGAGACCTTCGTGGGGCGAGGGCTGGGGGAGATTGGCCCGTTGCCGTTCGCGCGCGAAATGGCGGCGGTGGGCATTCCGCTGCTGCTCCCGGAGATCGGCCCCGAGGAGCTGCGCCGCGCCGGGCCCGAACCGCAGATCGCCGCGCGGCTGGAGGCGGCCGGGTTCTCGTCGCTGATGGTGGTGCCGGTACGCACCCGGCGGCGGATGCTGGGCGCGCTCACCCTGGTCTCCGGGAAGAACGGCCGCCGCTTCCGCGCGGACGATCTCTCGCTCGCAGAGGATCTCGCGCGGCGCATCGCGCTGGCGCTGGACGCGGCGCGGCTGCACCACGATCTGCAGATGGCGGACCGGCGCAAGGACGAGTTCCTGGCGATGCTCGCGCACGAGCTTCGCAACCCGCTGGCCCCCATCCTCACCGCGATGGAGCTGGCCCGGCACGCGGGCACCACGGATCCGCAGCTCCGGCGCGCGCACGCCGTGGTGGAGCGGCAGGCGCGCCACATGGTCCGGCTGGTGGAGGATCTCCTCGACGTCTCCCGCATCACCCGCGGGAAGGTGGAGCTGCGGCGCGAGCGGGTCGACCTCCGGCAGATCCTCGAGAACGCGGTGCAGACCTCGCGCCCGGTGATCGAACACCGCCAGCACACGCTCGAGATCCTTCTGCCGGAGGAACCGATCCCGGTGGACGCGGATCCGGCGCGGCTGGAGCAGGTGGTCACCAACCTCCTCAACAACGCCGCGCGCTACACCGAGCCCGGCGGGAACATCACGCTGCGCGGCTGGGTCGACGGCGGCGAGGCGTGCATCAGCGTCAAGGACACGGGCGTGGGCATCCCTCACGACATGCTGCGCCGCGTGTTCGATCTCTTCGTCCAGGTGAACCCCGGGCTCGATCGTTCGAAGGGCGGGCTCGGGCTGGGGCTGACGCTGGTGCGGCGGCTGGTGGAGATGCACGGCGGGTCGGTCATCGCGCAGAGCGACGGTCCGGGCGCAGGCAGCGTGTTCGTGGTGCGGCTCCCGCTGGCGCAACCGCCCGGGCCGGCCGCCGAAGCGCCGGGCACACACGCCGAAGGACATCCGCCCGCATGGCCCTCCGACGTGCGCCGGGTGCTGATCTGCGAGGACAACGCCGACGCGCGCGAGTTCCTCCGCGAGCTCCTCGAGCTGTGGGGGCACGTGGTCCAGACCGCCGAGGACGGCATCACCGGGGCGGAGCTGGCGCTGCGCGGCGGGTTCGACCTCGCGCTGGTGGACATCGGGCTGCCGGGGATGAACGGCTACGAGGTCGCGCGGCGGGTGCGCGAGGCGGAGGCCGCCCGGGGAACGGGCGAGCGGCTGGTGCTGGTCGCGCTCACGGGCTACGGCCAGCCGGAGGATCGCCGGGTGGCGCTGGAGTCCGGGTTCGACGAGCACCGAGTCAAGCCGCTGGACGCCGAAGAGCTGCGGGGCCTGCTCCGGCTGCCGCCCTCGAAAAGCGCTTTCCGCCACGCGGTTTGAGGCGAGAATGACCGCATGGCGGATCCGCTCGTGGGCATCATCATGGGCAGCAAGAACGACTGGGACACGCTCGCGCCGGCGCGCGAGGTGCTCACCGAGCTCGGCATCCCGCACGAGGCGCGGGTGGTCTCCGCGCACCGCACCCCGGACTGGATGTTCGAGTACGCCGGGACCGCGGAAGCGCGCGGGCTGGAGGTGATCATCGCGGGCGCGGGAGGCGCCGCTCACCTTCCGGGCATGGTGGCCTCGAAGACCGTGCTGCCGGTCATCGGCGTGCCGATCCCGGCCACTGCGCTGGCGGGCGTGGACGCGCTGTTGTCAATCGTCCAGATGCCGAAAGGCACCCCGGTGGCGACGATGGCGATCGGCAAGCCGGGTGCGGCGAACGCGGCGCTGTTCGCGGCGAAGATCCTCGCGGGCAAACACCCCGAGCTCCGCGAACGGCTGCGCGCATGGAAGGACGCGAGGACCCGGGAAGTGCTGGGCCAGGTGATCGAGTGAACGCTCGTAACCCGATTCTCCCGGGCGCGACCCTCGGCATCCTCGGCGGCGGACAGCTCGGTCGGATGATGGCGATGTCCGCGCGGTCGCTCGGCTACCACGTCGACACGCTGGACCCGGATCCGTCCTGCGCCGCGCGCTTCGTGGTCGACCGGTGCATCACCGCGGCGTTCGACGACGCGCAGGCCGCGGAGGTGCTCGCGCGCGGATGCCAGGTGGTGACGCTGGAGATCGAGAAGATCGGCCTTCAGAGCCTGGACGCGGCGGCGAAGTACGCACCGGTGCGCCCCGGGCGGGCGGTGCTGGAGCGGATCCAGGATCGCGGCGTGCAGAAGACGTGGCTCGAGCAGAGCGGCTTTCCGCTCGGGCCCTGGAAGATGGCGTCCAGCGACGCGGAGCTGAAGGCGGCGGTGGCGGCGCTCGGCGGGCATTGCTTCGTGAAGACGCGCACCGGCGGCTACGACGGCGGCGGCCAGGCGCACCTGAGGTCCGCGGACGAGGCCGGGGGCGTGTACGCGAAGCTCGGCGGCGTACCGGTGGTGGTGGAGCAGGCGCTCGAACTGGAGGCGGAGCTCTCGGTGCTGGTGGCGCGCGCTCCGTCCGGCGACGTGGCGGTGTACCCGCCGGCGCTCAACCACCACGAGCAGCGCATCCTCGCCTGGAGCGTGTTGCCGGCGCCGGTGCCGGAGCGTCTGCGGCACGAGGCGACGGAGCTCGCGTGCGAGGTGGCGAAGAAGATGGGCGTGGAGGGGCTGCTGGTGGTGGAGATGTTCCGCACGCGCGACGGAAAGCTGCTGGTGAACGAGCTCGCGCCGCGGCCGCACAACTCGTTCCACGCCACCGAGGTCGGCTGCCTCACCAGCCAGTTCGAGCAGGCGGTGCGTGCGGTGTGCGATCTCCCGCTGGGCAGCACGGAAGTGGTGCGGCCGGCGGCGATCGTCAACCTGCTGGGCGATCTCTGGGTGGGCGGACAGTCGCCGCGGTTCGACCGCGCGCTGCAGATCCCCGGCGTGCGTCTGCACCTGTACGGCAAACGCGAGGCACGGCCGCGCCGGAAGATGGGGCACCTCTCAGCCACCGGCATGACGCCGGAGGAGGCCGTGAAGAAGGTGCTCGACGCGCAGGAGGCGCTGACCGGGGGCCTTTCCGTGAGCTGACCTCCGGCGATCGTCCCTAGGTCCCTCGGAGGAAGACGCGCCTCGGGCCGACGATCGGCCCGAGATCGGCGGGCTCGGTCCAGGGCAACTGCCGCAGCTCCTCCAGAGCGACGACGATTCCGTAGGAGCGCACCGCGCCACTCTGACGTCGTGCGCGCGCTGCAATGCATGGATCCCACCCGCCATCACGGCCCCACGACGGGCCGCTCTCTTGCCTCCCCACGAGGCGCTGTTCCGCGCCGGAATCCACCCCGCGCGCAAGCCGGCGTCGCTTCGCGCAGACGAGTGGCGGCGCCTGGCGCGCGCCATCCGCATCGGGAGGGGCCCGTTCACCCGCGACCCATCTGCACGGGTGAACGGACTGCCGATGTCTCAGCCCGTGAGCTTCATCAGGAGCGCCACCAGCCGTTTCTTCGCGCTCGTGTACGGCGGGTAGAAGAGGCGCGCGCTCACCGGGCGACCCTGCCGCATCACCGAACGCTCGTGGGAGAAGGCGCGCAGGCCCGCCTCGCCGTGGTAGCTGCCCATGCCGCTCTGTCCGACGCCGCCGAAGGGCAGATCCGGGTTGGACAACTGCACCATCACGTTGTTGACGCACACGCCGCCGGACGTGGTGTGGGCCAGGTACGCTTCCACGTTCTTCTCCTTCCGGCTGAAGAGGTAGAGCGCGAGCGGCTTGCCCAGGCGGTGGATCAGCGACACCGCCTCGTCGAGCGTGCGGAAGGTGAGCACCGGCAGCACCGGGCCGAAGATTTCCTCCTTCATGATCGCCGCGGCGGGCGTCAGCCCGGAGATCACCGTAGGCGCGATGTAGCGCTGCTCCGGGTCGAACTGCCCGCCCAGCTCGAGCCGGCCACCGACCGCCAGCGCCTCTTCGATCAGCGCCTTCACCCGCGCGAACGACGCGTCGTCGATCATCCGCGCGAAGTCGTTGCTCTGCCGGCGGGCCTCTTCGGTCCGCCCCCAGGTGCGTTCGATGGCGGCGCGGAGCGCGTCGATGAAGCGGTCGCGCAGCGATTCGTGCACCAGCGCGTAGTCCGGCGCGACGCAGGTCTGGCCCGCGTTGACCAGCTTGCCCCAGGCGATCCGCTCGGCCGCAGCTTTCACGTCCGCGGTCTCGTCCACGATCGCCGGCGACTTGCCGCCCAATTCCAGCGTCACCGAGGCGAGGTGTTCGGCGGCCTTCGCCATCACCTTCTTTCCGATTTTCGGGGACCCGGTGAAGAAGAAGTGACCGAACGGGAGGTCCAGCATCGCGTCGGCGACGTCGCGCCCGCCCCTCACCAGCGCCACCTCGCGCTCGTCGAACGCGTCGCGGACGATCCGCCCCATCACGTGAGCGGTGCGGGCGGTCTTCTCCGACGGCCGGACGATCGCGCAGTTGCCGGCGGCGACCGCGGCGATCAGCGGCGCGAAGGTGAGCTGGAACGGGTAGTTCCAGGGCGAGAGGATCGCCACCACGCCCTTCGGCTCTAGCCGCAGCTCGGAGCGCGTGCCGAACAGCACCGCGGGCGTCCGGACCGGGCGGGGCGTGAGCCACTCCTCCAGATGGGTGACGGTGTGCTGCAGCTCCTGCAGGACGATGTACAGCTCGGTGAGCTCGAACTCGGTCGGGTTCTTGCGGAAATCCTGGTGCACCGCGGTGAGCAGGTCGGACCGGTGCGCGTGGATGGCCGCGCGGAGCTTGAGGAGGCGCTGGATGCGCTCCTCGGCCGTGGTGCGCGCCATCGTCCAGCGGTGACTCTGCTGGAGCGCGAAGAGCCGGTGCACCGCCTCGGGCGTATCGAGGGCGTGCGAGGAAGCGATCGTCTGCGGCTGCGCGCGCGGCGAGACCGCCGGGGAAGAGAGCGTTTCTGCGACAGTGGCCATGGGGAGATCCTTCCGTGTGCTGAGCGCGTGGGCCAGTGATTCTGCTCAGCCCACGCTGCCGGCGAAGGGTCCGCGGGTCGGAAACGTCCGCAGCCGGGCGGGACGCGGCCATCAGCGGCCGTCAGGCGAGGTCGAACACGAGCACTTCCCCGGCCGAACGCCCCTCGAAGCGGAGCGCCGTCTCGTCCGACACCCCGGCGCCGTCACCTGCGCGCAGCGTCTGACCGTTGACGGACACCTCGCCGCGCGCCGCCTGCAGCCAGGCGTGGCGCCCCGGCGCAAGCTGGAGCTCGAAGCGCTGGCCCGGGTCAAACCGCGCCGTGTACAGCGCGACGTCCTGGTGCACGGTGAGCGATCCGTCGCGACCATCGCGGGACGCGACCAGGCGGAAGACGCCGGAGGGCACATCGTCGAAGCGCTTCTGCTCCCAGGAGGGCGGAAGGCCACGCGCCTCGGGGACGATCCAGATCTGGAGGAAGTGCACCGGGTCGGACATCGACGCATTGAACTCGCTGTGTTGCACGCCGGTGCCCGCGGTTATCCGCTGCCACTCGCCGGCGGCGATCCGCGCGCCGGTCCCCATGCTGTCCCGGTGAGCGAGGGTGCCCTCCAGCACGTACGAGAGGATCTCCATGTCCCGGTGCGGGTGGGTGCCGAAGCCCTGGCCGGGCTGAACCGTGTCCTCGTTGATGACCCGGAGCGCCCGGAAGCCCATGTGGGCCGGGTCGTAGTAGTCGCCGAACGAGAAGCTGTGCCGGGTGTGCAGCCAGCCGAAGTCGAACTCGCCGCGATCCTGCGCCTTGCGATGGGTGATCATGAAAGGCCTCCGCCCCGGATTCTTCAGCAACCCGCGGGCCAGACTTTCACCATGCGCATCCCGTTGCGGTGGCGCGACCACACGGCTACTTGAGTGCGGATTTGAGAGCCCGGGTTCTCGATTTGAGAGGGACTGCCTGAGATGCGTGCGACCGACCTGAACCTCGAGGAGCTGCTCGACTTCGACCCCGCGGGAGGGCCGATCCACTTCGGCGGCGAGCGCGTCGTCTTGATGGACGCGACCGCGCTGGGGCTGTTGCGCAAGGAGCTGGTGGAGTCGATCGGCCTGACGGGCGCGCGCGGCATCCTCACCCGGCTCGGGTTCTCGCACGGCTGGCGCGTGGCGGAGACCATGAAGGACGCGTACCCGTGGGACTCCGAACGCGAGTGGAAGGTGGCGGGCGGGCGGCTGCACCACCTCTTCGGGATGGTGCGCTTCGAGCCGGTGGAACCGCGCGAGGGCGGACCGGCACCGTTCGCGGAGTCGATCTGGCACGAGTCGTACGAGGCGGATCAGCACCTGCTCTACTTCGGGCAGTCCGACGAGGCGGTGTGCTGGACGCTGACCGGGTTCGCCTCCGGGTACCTCAGCCGCGCCAACGGGCGGGAGATCTACTGCGTCGAGGAGCGCTGCCGCGGGAAGGGCAACGCGGTGTGCCGGATGGTGGGGCGGTCGCTGGAGGATTGGGGCGCCGAGGCCGAGAAGTTCCTCCCCTACTTCCGCACTCGGTGCCTCACCGAGTCGCTGGCGATGACCGCGCAGTCGCTCAAGGAGACCGAACGGAAGCTGCGCTCGCGGCGGGGCGCGCTGGCGCGGGCGGCGGGCGCGAAGGACGACGCGCCGTCGGGGATCGTGGCGCGCAGCCCGCAGATGAAGAAGCTGGTGGACCTGGCGCGGCGCGCGGCGAAGGTGGACTCCACGGTGCTCATCACCGGCGAGAGCGGCACGGGCAAGGAGCGGATCGCGCGCTTCATCCACGAGGAGTCCGCACGCGCCGCCGGACCGTTCGTGGCGGTGAACGTGGGCGCGGTGCCGGAGAACCTGATCGAGAGCGAGCTCTTCGGCCACGTGCGCGGCGCGTTCACCGGCGCAGTGCAGGATCGCGCGGGGCTCTTCGAAGCGGCGAACGGCGGGACGCTGCTTTTGGATGAGATCGGCGACCTGCCGCTGCCGATGCAGGTGAAGCTGCTCCGCGCGCTGCAGGAGCGGGAGATCCGCCGCGTGGGCGAGAACCGGAGCCGGCCCATCAACGTGCGCATCATCGCCGCCACGCACCGCGATCTCGGACAGGCGGTCACCGCCGGCACGTTCCGGCAGGACCTCTACTATCGCCTCCGGGTCATCGAGCTGAAGACGCCGCCGTTGCGCGAACGCAAGGACGACGTGCTCCCGCTGGCGCGCGTGCTCCTCGCGGAAGCGGCCGCGCGCGCGGGGCGGAAAATCACCGGCCTCACGCCGGACGCCGCGGCGCAATTGGTCCGCTACGACTGGCCGGGAAACGTCCGTGAGCTGGAGAACGCGATGGAGCGGGCCGTCGCGCTCGCCACGGGCAACCGCATCGACGTCGACGATCTCGCCGACGAAGTCCGGATGGCCCTACCGGCCACCTACATCCCGGGCCAGATCCGCACCCTCGAAGAAGTGGAACGCGACTACATCCTCGCCGTCCTCGACGCCACCGGCGGTAACCGCGGACGCACCGCCGAAAAGCTGGGCATCGGTCCGGCGACGCTCTACCGCAAACTGAAGGAGTACGGAGTCACCCGATCGGCGGCGACATGAGGAGCGGTCGGTGGTGACTCGTGAGTCGTTTG
>JADGHL010000114.1 GCA_019686135.1 Myxococcaceae bacterium
ATATCGTCGGCAGCGTCAGATGTTTATAAGACACAGGCCCCAGACGATCCCCGCCCAGCCCACCACCGCATACGCGGGGCCGGAGTCGGGGTGGTGCACGAAGAGGACCGTGTGCTTGTGCGCGGTGTTCCCGTCGAGGAGCGCGAGCTGTTGCGCCAGCACGGAAGCGCCGTTGCGGGTGAAGGCGCCGCGCGCGGCGAAGGCCCACGCGGGCGGCTTTCCGTGGGGCACGCCCACGCCCACGTTGTCCACCTCCCACGGCTGCTTTTTGGTGCGGGCGCGCGTGAAGGTGAGCACCTCGTCGCGCATGAACCGCGCGTGCGCGGGAGGGGGCGAGGTCACCAGGCTTCGATCGCCCGCCTGCACCAGCACCGCGAACGCGCCCTCGGGGAGCGGCGCGGTGGGCGTCAGCGTCACCTCGAGGCGGGAGGGATCGTCCGGAAGCATGCGCAGCTCGAGGCCGGGATCGCCTTCGACGTACAGGGTTCCATTCAGCGTGATGCGGACGGTCGCCGGATCGACGCCATCGGAGTCGGCGAAGACGAAGCGGAAGCGCGCGTCGGCGGGAAGCTCCACGCGGGTGGAGAACGGGGAGGCGGCGTAGTCGAACGCGGCTTCGTCCGCGTCGTCTGCGGTCCCATCGCCGTCGTTGTCCACGCCGTCGGACTCCAGCCCGCCGAGGATCTCCACCCGTTCCAGGAGCGGCGCGCCCGAGGCCTTCGCCACGTTCGCGACCGATCGGATCGCCAGCAGCCCGTCGACGAAGGTGTTGAGGATCAGCACCTCCTCATAGGGAACGCCCGCGCCGTCGGCGATCCCCCGCAGCTCCTCGCGCAGCTCCAGCGGGATGCTCTTCTCCATCGACTGCGCGCTGTCGAGCAACAGCTCGTAGCTGAACTGCCCGCCGGCGTAGCGCGGCCCGGCGTACTCGTGGAACACCTCCGCAAGCTCCGGCTGCTCGCGGTTGAGGTTGGGCAGGATCGAGGCGGTGAGCAGCGTCGTATAGAAGGAGCGCACCTTGCTGCGGAGCTGCTGGCCGTGCTGGAGGCCGCGCTCATACGCGCTCCCGCGCAGATGCAGCACCTCCCGGGTCGGCGGCGGCATCGCGGGCGCGCACGCCAGGGCGCACAGGCCCAGCGCCCATGTTTGCGCTGCAATCCAGCTGAGGCGATAGTGCTTTCTATTCAAGGGCCCCTTCCCGAAAGCTCGTGATGGGTTTACACTGAAAACCATGGCGTTGTCATCCGCAGCCCGTAAGAAGCCGCGAAGGGAGCCGCTCAACCCGGAGCGGATCGCCCGCGCCGCGCTCGAGCTGATCGACGAGATCGGCATCGACGAGCTGAGCACCCGCCGCCTGGGCAAGGAGCTCGGGGTGGAGGGGATGGCGCTCTACAAACACTACGACTCGCGCGAGGACATCCTCGATGCGGTGGCGGGTCTGTTGCTCTCCGAGCTCACCCTGCCGCCGAAGGAGCTCGGGTGGATCGAACGGATCCGCGACTTCGCCCGCCAGTACCGGGCGATCGCGCGCGTGCACCCGAAGGCCTATCCGCTGCTGGCGACGCGGCGCCTGTCCAACGCGCAGTCGCTGCAGGTGGTGGAGCAGATCCTCGCCGCGCTTCTGGAGGAGGGCTTCAGCCCGGCCGAGGCGGCGCTGATCTTCCGGACCGTCGGGAACTACTGCAACGGGATGGCGCTGGACGAGCTGGCGATCATGACGCACGCGGGCCATAGCCGGCGGCGGCTGTTCAGCGGCCCCGGAGCCGAGGTCGATGCGTACCTGTCGCCGGCCTACTTCGACACGCACTTCGAGACCGGGCTGGACCTTTTGCTCGAAGGCCTGAAGCGCCGCTTCGCGGCGAAGCGAGGGAGGCGATGAGCCACGGAACGATGAGCGTCCCGCACAAGGGGCTGGCACACGATGAGGTGCTGCAGCGGATGAAGGAGATGCGCAGCGAGGACGCGCGCTGGAAGGAGGGGAAGACCTTCAGCCTCGTCTACTACGCGGGCGAGGAGATCTCCGCGCTGGTCAAGGACGCGTACACGATGTTCATGGCGGAGAACGGGTTGAGCCCGCTCGCGTTCAACTCGCTGCGGCGCTTTGAGACCGAGGTGGTGGCGATGGCCGCCGACCTGTTCCACGGCGGGACCGAAGCGGCGGGGACGATGACGTCCGGCGGATCGGAGAGCATCCTGATGGCGGTGAAGACCGCGCGCGACTGGGCGCGCGCCGAGCGCGGCGTCACCGAGCCGGAGATGGTGCTGCCGATCACCGTGCACCCCGCCTTCGAGAAGGCGGCGCATTACTTCGGGGTCAAGGCCGTTCACGCGCCGATCGGTCGGGACTTTCGCGCGGACGTCGACGAGATGGAGAAGCGGATCACCGACCGGACGATCCTCGTGGTCGGCAGCGCACCCGCATATCCGCACGGGGCGATCGATCCGATCGAGGAGATCGCCGCGCTGGCGAAGCGGCGGGGCCTGCTGTGCCACGTCGACGCGTGCGTGGGCGGGTTCCTGCTGCCGTGGGCAAAGCGGCTCGGGTACCCGATCCCGAAGTGGGACTTCGAGGTGGACGGCGTGACCAGCATCTCCGCCGACCTCCACAAGTATGGCTTCGCCGCGAAGGGCGCCTCGGTGCTGGTCTTCCGGAACGCGGCCCTGCGCCGGCATCAGTTCTTCACGTACGGCGAGTGGCCGGGCGGGCTGTACGCCTCGCCGTCGATGACCGGCACTCGGCCGGGCGGAGCGATCGCCGCGGCGTGGGCGGTGATGCACTTCCTCGGCGAGGAGGGCTACCTCAAGCTGGCGCGGCAGATCCTCGACACCACCCGGACGTTCCGCGAAGGCATCGCTGCCATCCCCGGGCTGCGGATCTGCGGCGAGCCGGCGATGAGCGTGTTCGCGTTCGAGGCCACGGACTTCGACGTGTACGCGCTGGGTGATGCGATGGAGGCCAAAGGCTGGAAGCTGGATCGCCAGCAGCGCCCGCCCACGCTCCATTTGATGATCACCCCCGCCCACGCGTTGATCGCCGACCAGTTCCTCGCGGACCTCCGCGCGTGCGCCGCGTCGTTGCAACGCGGTGAACCCGCGCCTGAGGGCAGCGCGGCGATGTACGGGATGGCGGGAGCGATGCCGGCCGAAGCGCTGGACGGCTTTCTGCTCGACTTCATCGACGGACTGTACGGGACGCCCGCGTAGGCGCCGACGACCATGGGCGCCGCGCTACAGCTCGGCTTCGTGGTGCTCTTTCCCGCCCTGGCGCTGTACGGCAGCCGGCGGGTGAAGCCGCTTCGGTGGCTCGGGCCGGTGGGGCTCTGCTACCTGGCAGGCCTCATCGCCGCCAACCTCCCTGGCGTCGGTGCGGCGCTGAATCGCTCCGTGTCGATGCACGCCGCGGAGGTCGCAGTGCCGCTGTCGATCCCGCTGTTGCTCTTCGCCACGCAGGCGTCATCGTGGCTCAAGCTGGCAAGGCCCACGCTGCTGGCGTTCGGGTCCGCGATCGTCGCCACCGTCGCCAGCGCCGCGCTGTACGGGAACGTCTTCCGCGACACCGTCGCCGAAGCGTGGAAGATCGCCGGGATGCTGGTGGGCGTGTACGTCGGCGGCACGCCCAACATGAGCGTGATCGGTCTGGCGCTGCACGTGAAGGAGGAGACCTTCGTCGTGCTCAACGCCTCCGACGTCGTCATCGGCGGCGCGTACTTGTTGTTCCTCCTCACCATCGCGCAGCGGGTCGTGTGGACCTTTCTTCCGAAGTTCCAGAGCGCCGGCGGCGCTGTGGAGGGAGATGGGTGGCCGGAGACGGATGACAGCGCCGGACGGATGGCGATTGCGACGAAGCTCCGGGAAGGAACCATCGCCCTGGCCGCTGCGCTGACCATCTGCGCAGCCGGCGCCGGCGTCTCGTGGGTGCTGTACCAGAAGCTCGAGGCCGCCACCGTGCTCGTGGTGGTGACGACGCTGGCGATCGTCGCGTCGTTCGTCCGGCGGCTCAGGGAGAACGCCACCGGCTACGAGCTCGGCGAATACCTCCAGCTCGTGTTCTGCGTGGCGATCGGTTCTCTGGCCAGCCTTCGCGAACTGGCCCATACCGACGGCCGGTTGCTGGCGATGGTGGCCGCGGTGCAGTTCACGGCGATCGGCCTGCACTTTCTGCTGTGCGCGCTGTTCCGCGTCGATGCAGACACCGTCCTCATCACCTCCACCGCGACCATCTTCGGGCCCGCGTTCATCGGACCGGTGGCGAAGTCGCTGCGGAACAGGGAGGTACTGGCCGCGGGCATTGCCGCCGCGCTCGCCGGTGTGGCCGTGGCGAACTACCTCGGGCTGTCGATGGCGTATCTGCTCGAGCCGTGAGTCAACGCAGCAGCCACAAGCGCAGCGCCGCGCCGACGCCGATGGCGACGTGGAACAGCCCCACCGTCGCGAGGATGATTCTGGAGTCCATCTCCTGGCTGCGCACCTGCGCTTCGTTGTCCGCAGCGCGGTAGGCGCCGATCGTGGAGTGCGTGAGGCCGAGACAGAAGAGCGCGGCGTCCTTCAGGCTCCGGAGCAGGTGCGGCCAGAAGGCCCAGCCGCACGCGAAGCAGACCACGGCGATGCACACGACCATGATGCCCACGGACGGCGCGGCCTCCTTCGGCGAGAAGCTGCGGAGGGCCAGCACGGCGATTCCAATGAAGATCGCCAACGACTCGGAGACGAAGAGCCACGTGGCGAGGTCCAGCACGCCCCAGCCGTCCAGCGTGACCGCGGCCACGAGCACCCACAGCGGACCGTCGACGATCGCCAGGATCGGTCTAAAGCGCCCGCGCGGGAGGGAGTAGTACAGCCCCACGAAGGCGGCGTAGACGGCCACGGTCGACGCGCCGCCCAGCCACAGAAGCGCCAGCACGAAGTCGCCGGGGCCCTTGTAGGTGACCACGGCGAGGACCGTGGCCCCGAGCGGCGCGAACAAAAGATGAGCCAGGTACAGCCTGTCGAGCCAGGCGTTCGGCCGGGGAGCGTCGGGCGCAGAGTCGCGGAGGAACTCCTGCATGCGACGACGGAGCTCCGCCTTCGCAGGATCCAGCTCGCCGGGCGCCGAAGCGGCTGCGTGGTCCGGATCGCGCGCGCTGCCACCGTTCGGGCCCGTCATCGGCAGGTCATCGTAGCGCGTTCGGTCGGCGGGCATGCCGTCCGCGGAACGATCATCGGCATTGCGTCCGGCCAGCCCCGATTTTCCGCGGCGGATTCAAGAACCCTCTTCGCGGTCAAAAGGTCACCCGGAAGGGGCACGGACGTGTCGGCGTGGACTCCGCTGCAGATTCCGGAGTGCGCGCGTCGCCAGAGTTCATTGCCGGGAGCACCGCTGCTCAGCGCGAGCCGGAGAGGAGCACCGGGTCGGGAGCGCGGTCCGGTTCTTCGGGCGCGGCGACTGCGTGCACCTCCGGCTGCGCCGCCAGCAGCTCCTCGAGCACCTGGATGGCTCCGGTGATCCGCAAGAGGGTCGCCTGGAGTTGGTCGCGCCGCGCCTCGAGCAACCCCATCTGCTTCTGGCCGAGCTCCAGCTCGGCCCGGAGCTGCTGCAGTCGTTGGATCGCCCGCTCTCGCATCCATGTCTCCTCGGCTGTTCGTCCGCCTGGTCAGCCCTGATTCACGTAGAACGGGTAGACGAGGTTCTGCCGCTGATTTCGCGCGCGGAGCGTGTAGTCGATCGAAATGAGCAGCACGCCCTCGCGCGCCGGATCGGGGGAGATCTGCACGTCGTCGACGCGGATCCTCGGCTCGCAGCGGTCGAGCGCCTGACGCACGAAGTGCGTCGCCAGCTGTTGCGCCGCCGAGCTCTGTGCCGTGAACACCAGCTCCTGCAGCGCGGCGCCGAACTGTGGGCGCATCACCCGCTCGCCCAGGCCCGTGCCCAGGATCAGCTCGATGCTGCGGCGCACGTTGGCTTCGCCGTGCACCATCGCCACCTTGCCGCCCGACAGCCCGATGGGGAATGCCCACCCGCTGCCGAGGAAGTCTCTGTCGTTCGGATCGTCGGGCATCGTCAGTCTCCAATCAGCACCGTGCTCGAAGCGATCACCCGGCCCACCGGTTCGGGAGCAGGATCGTTGCAGGTGAGCGCCGTGTCGCCATCCCGCGCCGCCGGGCGGCCCTGGAAGAACACCTTGCCGCTGCCGCTCACGATCTGCGCCTGGTTGGTGGGTGGGTTGGCGAAAGTCCCGCCGATCGGGATGTGCGGCGGCGTATTCGTCGCGGTGGAGCCCACCACGGCCGCGGGCCGCCCCTGGATCAGCACCTTGTCGCAGAGATTGCCGTCGAGGATCCCCGCGAACGGCAGCGACTCGTCGACCGGCGTCGTTCCGCTGGGCGAAGGGACAAGGACGACGTGGTTGTCGGTCGCCTCCACCCGATCTCCCGCGCTGGCTGCCGGCTTCCCCATGCTGCGCTCCTATCCGAGGCGGATCACGCTGCCCTGCACCGAGACTTCGCCGCCGGCCTCGATCGTCACCCCCTCGCTCGCCTTCAGCTCGGCCGCACCCGACGAGGAGAGGGCGATCTGCGCAGCCCGGAGGGTCAGTGTCCCGCTGGCCGTCACCGTGAGATCCTGCGCCGCGGTCAGGGTCACGCTCTTCTTCGCTGCATCGAGCAGCAGCCTGTTTCCCGCCTGGTCGACGATCTCGATCTGCTCCTGGTCCGCCGTGTCGTCGATCCGGATGATGCTCCCGCCGCGGGTCTTGATCATCCGCACGTTCTGCTGGGCCTGTTCGCCCTGCACCGGTGGCAGGTCCCTGCCGTTCCAGAGCGCGCCGATCACGTAGGGCACATTCTCGTTCCCCGCGTCGAAGGCCAGCAGCACCTCGTCGCCCCTCGCGGGAAGGAAGAACGCACCGGTGCCGTTGCCGGTGAAGACTGCGGCCACCCGGCACCAGTTGGAGAGAACGGCGGCCCCCAGCCAGGGGTAGCGCACGCGGATCCGTCCGAGCCCATCCGGGTCGCCCGTGGTCTGCTCGACGAGGCCCACCACCACACCCGGGATCATGCGCCGGTCCTCCGCAGCGTGCAGTGCGTCCGGTACCCCGTCTCGGGTGAGTACGCGTGGCGCGCCGCCGTCAGGTAGTAGAGCCCGCTCAGCCGCGGGCCGACTCCCGCCACCCGCACGTTGATCCCGGGGACGAGCCGCGGGTCGCCCTGCACCGTCGCGCGCGCTTCGATGAAGCCATCGAGGCCCGCCTCCCACTTCGCCGCGGCGAGCGTCGTCGCGGTCTCCGGATCTCCGATCTCCGGATCCGGCGCCGACACCGGCGAGCTCGCGTAAACGGCGGAGAGCTCATAGCCGGTCTGCTGGCCGCCCATGCGAACCGTGTACGGTCCATTGTCCACCGTCGCTACGATCGACTGCTTCTGGCGCGGATTCCAACCGGTCCGCTGGACCGTGCTGCCCTGCTTGAGGGCGCGAAGCACCACATTGAGGGTGATGATCTCCTCCTTCCAGTTCAGCGTAAGGTCCGCCGCCTGACCCTCGCGGCTCGCGCGGAAGTGGAGGGTGCGCCCCTGCACGAAGAACTCGTAGTGCAGCCGTTCGGCGCGCGCGCGGAGGAAGTCGAAGTCGCTCTCCCCCGCCTGCAGCACATAGGGCCAGATCACCTGGGTGGCCTCCGCAGCGGCGTCAAGCCCGTTGCGCAGGGCGATCTCCTGAACCATCTCCGAGTCGGTTTTTCCCTCGTACGTCTGGATCCGCGTGCCGAATTGGAGCCGATACAGGGCGTCGAACCCGCGGAACTCGACGGTGCGCTCTGTGGCCAGGGAGGTCTCGAGCTCACCTACCGCGCCGGTGAACAGCATCACCGGGTTGTTCCCGAACGCCACTTCCAGCGCCGTGCCCAGCGTGATGCTCCTCAGGTCCAGCCCCTGCCAGTCCGCAGTGGAGAAGTCGTCAGCGCTCACCTCCACCATGGCGAGCGCCGGCAGGTTGAGCTCGAGGTCCACCTCGGCGTGGGCGAGCGACGACTCCATGGATTCCGGGAAGCGCGAGCCGCCCAGGCGCACGGCGATCACGCGGACCTCGCACGCGACAGGCGGCCGTTCTGCGCGGGAGACACGGGCTCTGCGCTCTCGTCCCGATCCGGGATGATCAGCGTCATGCCGATCTGCGCCGGGGTGGGGAAGGCGAGCGGATCGTCGATGTTGTTGAGGGTGGCAATCCTTTGCCACGCGTTCGGATCGCCGAGCTGCTGGGCGGCGATCAGATCCAACCGATCGCTCTGCCGCACCACGTGGAGCTTGCGGCAGTTGTCGAGCCCCGCGTTCTCGTTGGCCTGACGGGCAGTGAGAATCTGCTGGAAGGTGACCGTCAGCTCCGCGCGCACCGGGACTCCGGAGGGGAGGAACATGGTGAAGCGCTGGTCGAGCTGGGTGACGATCCCGGTGTACTGGAAGCCACCCCAGCTGAAGACGCACGTCGGCGGCTCCCGCTGCTCTCCGGTGCCGACCGTGGGTTGTTGCAGCGCCGCTACCTTGCGGGTGAGCGTGCGGACGTCAATGCCCTGCTCGTAGGTGTCGAAGAAGAGATGGACGGTGAAGGTCGGGCTCTCGGTCCGCTGGAACTGGACCATCGAACCGACCTTCGCGGTCACCACCCGGGTGGAGCTGGTGTACTCGGTCGGGTTGTACATCACCTCGATCCGTTCACCCGTGTCGAGGTTCTGGATCAGCGCCTTCTGAAGGCTCATCGCCGCGCCCTCCGAACGTCACGCAGCCGGTCCCGCTTCTCCAGTTGCACTGCGAGCGCCTCCGCCAGCCGGCGGGTCTCGGAACCGGTGAGCGTCGATGGATCGAGCGGCCACGTCGGGGGCACTGTTTCGGACGCGGTGTCCGCGGGTAGCCGGGCGACACGTCCGGTGGCGGCAAAGGAGCTGTGCTGCGGCGCGATCGGTCGCATCGGAGCGGGAGGTGGTCCGGGGCGCGTGGGAGGTTGTGGCGCACTTTCCGCGGTCGGTGCGCTCGGCGTGAGCACCAGCGGCGTCCAGCCGCTGCGGACGATCTCGCGTGATCCGATGCCTGCGCCCAGGGCGGGTGCGTCCCGGTGGAGGATCCGGAGCATGTCGGGTTGGCCGGCGCGTGCGCTCCGAGCAGGGGGCTCGAAGTCCGGTGTGTCCGGATGCGTGAGCGTGCGGAAGTCTGACGCGGACGAGAACGTCGTCGCGCGCGGATCGAACGGCATGGCCAGAGTTCGCGCACGAAGCGTGCTTCTGTGCGTCAGAGGTCTTTGCTCTGGAGCGCCATGGGGTGTTCCGGGGTGGAGGAGTTCCACCGAACCGTTGCGCAAGTTCGCGGCGAACTCGGGCGCGGCCTTCCGGCCAGGAGTGATCCGTTGAACGCTGTCGGGCGGAGTCGCCTGAGCGAGCGGACCCGTCGCGCCGGAAGGCGCAAGCGCGGGGAGGTCGGCCGTCCCAGGATGCGTGAGCGAGGTCGCCTGCGCCCAGTCAGCAGTCGTGAGCGCGGCAAAGGCGGGCAGGCTCGCATGAGTGAGTTGGACGGGCTGTGGCGGAGCACCGGTCGTGCGCAGACGGAGCTGCGCTGAGCCGGAGTGCGGCGTGCGGACGTCGCGCGTGTTCGCGTCCCAGGGCGGGCTCGATGGCATCGGACCAGAGCGCGTGCGCGGCCTGAGGTCTGACGCGCTCGCGTGGGAGCGCGTCCGTACAGGCATCGAGCCACGCTGCAGGCGCGGGCCGAAGTCGGGCGCGTGCGGAAGAACGAGCTCGCCCGGTTGCTGTGACGCAACGGTCCGCACGCGGAGAACGGGTGTTGTCGTGAGAGTGATCGAACCGGGGTGCGTGCGCAGCGCGATTCCCGAAGGGCTCGCATGGCTGAGCGTCGCCGGCTGGAGCGACGGGGCGTGCGTGGACCACCTCAGGTCGGAGGTGTGCGCGTGGGTTCGGGTGGCCGGCGCGGTCGCGCTGTGCGGCGAATGAGCACCGTCACGCCGACGCTCAGGGCTCGGCCACGCGTACGTGAGGACGCGCAGGGCTGTCGGCAGAACGTCACGCCACCGCCAGCGCGCCTCGATTGCCTCGACGCTGGGTGCTCGCATCGGATCCCGCGATGGCTGCGTCAGCTTGCCGTCCCGATCGCCGGCGACGGCACCGGAGCGCGCCGACGGAGCCGGTACCGATGGCCTCTCCCGGAGGATCAGCGCGTACGCGATCGGCACCACCGGACGATGCACGAGCGTGAGCGGTCTCCAACCACTCGTTGTGGCTGCTGCAGCCCAGCGTGCCCTGAGCCGCTCGGTGAGACGCACGAGCGTGCGCAACAACGACGGCCAGCTCGGGTCGGGCGTCACGCTAGAAGCCTCTTGGGTTGACCAGTCCCTCGTGCGCGAGGGTCAAGGCTTGCACCGCCACCTGGTTGGTGCCCGCGTTGAGCTCGGGGCCGGTCCAGGCAATCGGGTACGCGCGGACGAAGTTCCACCACCGTGTGGGGACCCCGGCGCGGTTCATCAGATAGATGGTCCCGTTCCGCCGGGTCACCTTGCCGGCCACCACGTCCTGGTACCACCCCCAGAGCAGGTCCAGATCGGTGACGCCGCCGCGCAGCACCAGGTCTCCGAAGGTCGTCTGCCCCGGTAGCTTGTGCTCGTAGTTGTTGAGACCACCCTCGCGGCGGGTCTCCACGTCTGTCTTGATCTCCAGCCCGCTGACCTCGGTGAAACCGCCCGCCACCAGGCCCTGGATCTCGATCAGGAAGTTGAAGCCGAAGTACGGATCGTCGCGCAGGCCCAGCTGGCCTGCTGCTGCCTTCGCCGCACCTCCGCCGATCACTGGCATCGTTTCTCCCGGATGGGGTTCACAGATCGAGCAACGAGCGTTCGCGCTTCGCCCCCGGACTGGTGGCCCGGTGGATTTTGCTCACCTCGTCGCAGTAGCGGCGCCGCTCCCGGTGGTCCAGCTCGAGCAGGGTCGAGCGATCCCAGTGCAGGTAGTAGGCGAGAAAGGCTATCTCCTCGTGGAGCGCGTCGAGGGGATAGCCAATCAAGGGGACGGCGGATCCGGATCCAGCTCGAAGGCGTGCGAGCACTTCGGGCAGGTGGCGGCGATGGTGTTCATCCCGCGCTCGTTGATGCGGTTGTACATGGCCTGCAGGTACGCGAAGTCCACAGCGAACAGATTCTCCAGCACCTTGGGCGAGACCATCGGCAAGGTTCCCAGCCGGGTGATGACCCGCGACAGCAGGATCACCGGCAGGTAGGCCGGGTTCTGCTGCACGCGCGCGTCCCGCATGGGGAGGATCTCGTCGGCCGCGGTGGCCAGCCGCATGGTGCCTTCGCGATGGAGATCTCCGTTCTCGTCCGCGTAGCCGAGCTTCAGGGTGAAGGGGAACTCGGTGATCAACGCCGGCATGGGTCTCCTCGGATGTGCGTTACTGCGAGCGCTTGATGGTCTCCACCGCCAGCTCCACGGTCTCGATCAGGACGTCGTTCCCTTTCGCGTCGAGATCGCCCGGCTGGTACTTGGTGGGAAAGGCTCCGGAGATGTCCCAGCGCGCTGCGTCCGCGCCGCTGTCGTCGACCAGGATCACCGAGACGTTCTTGCGTCCGCCCGGGCTCCCTGCGCCGACCTGGCTCACCTGCTTGAACCAGTCATAGAGGTCCATCGACTGGCTGATGCCGCGCTTCAGTGAGAGGGTGCCCACCTTGCTCTGTCCGGAGAGCTTGCGGGTGAAGGGATCGGTCCCCTCCCGGTAGTCGATCGCTTCGATCGACTCGTCCGGCAGCGTGGCGTTGGCGAAAGCTGCGACCTGGATTCCCTGGATTTCGATCCGGAAGCGGAAATTTTTGAACGGGTCCGTTCGGGTAGTGGCCATGGCGTGGAGCTCTCAGGAAAGGAGGGCGGCGCGTCACCCGGTGGGCAGCGTCGCCTGCTGGATGCGGATCACCACGAACTCTGCCGGGCGGACAGGCGCGACGCCGACGTCGACGAAGAGGAGCCCCTGGTTGCGCGTCTCCGGCGGGTTGTTCGCGGCGTTCACCTGCACGAAGAAGGCTTCCGATTCCTGAGCGCCGAACAGCCCGCCGGCCTGCCACACGCTGGTGAGGAACTGCGTCACATCCCGGTTCACCGCGCCCCACAGCTTCTGGTCGTTGGGTTCGAACACCACCCATTGCAGGCCCCAGTACAGCGACATCTCGATGTACGTGAGCAGCCGGCGCACGTTGACGTAGGTGAGGCTCGGGTCGGTGGAGAGGGTGCGCGCGCCGTAGGTGACGATCCCGTAGCGCGGGAGCATCCGCAACGCATTGATGCCGTTGGGGTTGAGCACGTCCTGGTCCGATGAAGTGACCAGGTTCGAGAGGCCCACCGCGGAGGAGAGCTTGCCATCGGTGATCCCGGCCGGCGCCTTGAACACGCCGACGCGGTTGTCGGTCTCCGCGTACGTTCCGGCGATCGCCCCCGACGGCGGCGTGGGAATGTTGACCGAGGTGAGCCCATTGAAGAAGTCGATCCACGGGTAATAGAGCGCACCGTAGGACGAGTTGAGCGCGTTGCCCGCCGGCACCACCGAGTCCGGGCTGGCGGCGCCGCTCTTGAAGCTGACCACGTCCTGCACGTCCAGCCCGAAGGGCGCGTCGGCGATGACGAAGAGGTCCCGCGGGGTACGGCCCTCGCAGTAGGAGATCGCCTCCTGCACGGTGGCGCGTTGTTTGCCGAGATCCTCGATCATCGCCGTGTCGGGCAGCACGAGCAGGCTGATGTCGTTGAGCGGATCGAGCGTGGCGAGCGCGCTCGCGTAGTCGACGGGCGTGGTGGACGGATCGCCCGCACCGCCCTGCAGCATCGCCGGAGTGAGCACGTTTTCCGGCCGCGTGCCCGGGCCCGGCTCGTTCACCGCCACCCGGATGAACAGCGACTGCGCGTTGATCCGCGTCTCGATCGGGGCCGCCGAATTGGCGTCTGGTTTGGTGAGGTCGTTGGCGGTGAGCCCGGGGAACTGCTCCACCACCCAGTAGTTCGCGCCGTTGGCGTTCACCACAGGCAGCTGGTTGATTTCCGCGAACCGGGCGACCAGCTGATCCATCAGGCTGGGCGTCCCCGTCGGCTGCGGATAGACCACCCGGAGGACGAAGATGGGCGTGGCGGTGCTCGCGGGCGGTGTCTCGGTAGGCCAGTTCTCGATCAACACGCCCAGCAGGTTGCCCCACGCTCCGGGCGAGGACGCGGAGATCGCCAGGTTCCCCAGCTCCAGCACCGCCGTCGTCTCGCTCGTGGGAGGGTTGGGGGCCGCGCGCACCACGTAGGCGAGCGCGCCGCCTTCGGCGAAGAAGTTGTAGACGGCGTAGGCCGTGTTCCGGCCCCAGACGAAATTTCCGAAGGTCCGCGTGAACGCGTTCCAGCTGTCGATCTGGGTCGGGGTTTCGAGCGGCCCGCGCTCGGTCCAGCCGACGAACACCGTGGTGCTCGTCCCGGCGCCGGCGATCTGCTGCGGGCCAGGGAGCTCTTCAATGTACACCCCCGGGTGCTGGTACGCGGTAGGCACGGGTCTTTACGCTCCGGAGAGATGTTTGAAACCGGGAAAGCAACTTAGGGGTCCAAAATCAACCAGTCAACGAAGACATGACTAAGCGGAAGGAGGCAGGTTCAGCTCCAGCACCGAACGTGCGAGGGTGGGTGTGCGGCGGACTGTGATGGTCCGCTCCAGGGTGCGGTGGCCGGGTGCGGTCACCCGGATGCGATACCTGCCGGGCATGAGGCCGACGAAGACCCAGAACAAATCGGCAGTGCGGTGCGGGCGCGGGGCGATGGCCGGCTGAAGGAACTCCACCCGGACGCTGGGCAGCACCTCGCCGGTCTTGGCGTCGTTGACCCGGAGCGCAAACGCGAGCCGCTCGGTGAATCCCCCGGTCGAGGCGCTCACGGCCGCTCTCCGGATCCGCCGGGCGCTCCGATCCGCACCCGGGTCTGCACTTCGAGCACCCGGTCCACCGGCTCGCGCGTGGCGCGCGGAATCAGCACCGGACTGGCGACGTAGAAGAGGCTGAGCCGGTATCCCTTGTTGGGGAACGAGGCCCACACCTGGTGGATTTGATCGAGGGTGAGGTCATCGGGTGCCAGGCCGATCCGCACGTTGCCCGCCTCGCGTAGCCCGCCCTTGAGCGCGTCACCCTCCAGCGCCGGCACGTCGGCGAAGAGCCGCTTGAGCCCGTCGATGAGGATGAGCTCCGTCTCCGGGTTCTGGGCATAGGCAACCATCATGTAGAGCAGGTCCACCGCCACCGGCGCAGCCTGACGCACGAAACCCTTCGGGGTGCGGACCAGCTCGGGGGGGGCGTTGCGCAGGTACGGGTTCTCCGCCACCCGGTAGAGGTAGACGAGGATGAGGGGCCGCCGGCCCTGCTTCACCGGGTCATCGGCGCTCGGCGAGTGGAACTCCACGTCGACGTCGCCCGGATGTTCGACGAATACGTGCGCGCGGATGAGCGCCGCGAGGCTGGTGCTCACGTCGCGAAGTACGGTAGCGCTCACGTCGGCCACGGTGGGTTCCTCACGGCTTGCCGTTGATGGTGATCATCTTGCGCCCCGCGCCTGCGGCGCCGAACAACTGGGCAGCGATGTTCGGGTCGAGGTTGTTGGCCACTGCCTCCTTCTGGACGTCATCCCACTTCTTCAGGCCTTTTGATCTCACCGCCTGGAGCCACGTGCCGATGTCCGTAGCGCTCCACCCGAAAACTAGGTTTGCGAAACGCGCTTGCACGATCGAGTCCGGCGAATTCGCCAGCGAGACCTTCTTCGGGAGGACGAGGGGCGAAGGGTTGAGTGTCTGCGCGGGAGCGAAGGGGTTTGACCCGAATGGGTTAGGGGTACCGTAGCTGAACGGCTGACCCGAGGGGAGCCATGTCACCAGCCCGGCGTTGGAGGTCCCCCGGCCCGCCTGCTTGTGTTTGAAGACTTGCTCTCCGCCGACAGCCTTTGGCTGGCTTGGCTTGCCACCGGTGTAGTCGTTCGCGTACTCGGCTTTCACGTCCGGCCAGGGGCCAGGCGGGCGGTTGTTCTGGTTGGTCTCATAGCGGGACTTCAGTTTGTCCTTGTGGTGAGTTTTAGTTATCGGCTGGCCGGTCGCATCGAGCCGAGCGAATTCGAAGTACAGGTCGGCGTCGATGGTGTACTTGCTCAAGGAGGGCACGTAGCCCTGTTTGACGTTCCCGATCTCAACCCGGTAAGCATACACATAGCCGTTGTTGATCCCCGATTTGATGTACTGCTCGGCGTAGGTCTTGTGCTGGTTGTTCGCCCAGCCGGTAATCGGGAACAGGTTGCACTGATTGGCGATCCCGCCGAGGTCGTGGTTGAGCAGGTGGCCCTTGACATAGCCGTCGCTCCTGGCGCCGGAGGCGCTGGGCAGCAGCTTCGGCATCCAGTCTTGATCGGTGTCGGCCTTCGACTCGGTCCCCGTGGGGTGATCCATGCTGAGCGGGTTCGCCAGCATGTGCGTGCCGACGACGTAGTCGCCTTGGCCATCCAAGGGCAGCTTGTTCGTATGCCACTCAACCTTCGTCTGGGGAACGGCGGGAGTTGAGTCCCTCCCCTGGGCTCGCATCTCCATGTGCGTGCCGACCAGCTTCACTTCAAACTCGGGGTTGACCTTGAACGCCACTCGCGCTTCGGGCGTGCCCAGTTTGACGAAGTCGATCCACTCCAGGTCGTAGCGGGACTTCAGCTCCTTGAAGTGGTCGGCCAACTGTTGGGTGTCGTCCACCGTCCACACGAGCTCTTCGATCTCCGCCTGCGCCGCTCTGCCGCGCGCGCGTTTCTCCTCCTTGGTTTGCGCCTGGGTCGGCTTTGCCGACTCGCGATAGCGGTCGAAGGCCGAGGAGTTCCCGGTCGGTGGCGGAAGGTCCTCGACCGTACTCTCCCTGCGCTGCGTCCCCAGTTGCGCATCCACGGAGTCCACATCCACGGAGTCCACATCCATGCGGTCCACATCCATGCGGTCCACATCCATGCGGTCCACATCCATGCGGTCCACATCCATGCGGTCCACATCCATGCG
>JADGHL010000115.1 GCA_019686135.1 Myxococcaceae bacterium
CCACCATGGTGAACGGGCTGGGCGTGGTGGGCTGGGGCGTGGGCGGGATCGAGGCCGAGGCCGCGCTGCTCGGTCAGCCGATCACCATGCTGATTCCGCAGGTGGTGGGCTTCAAGCTCAAAGGCAAGCTCCCGGAGGGCGCCACCGCCACCGACCTGGTCCTCACCGTCACCCAGATGCTGCGCAAGCACGGGGTGGTGTCGAAGTTCGTCGAGTTCTACGGCCCGGGCATCGCCGCGCTCTCGCTGCCGGACCGCGCGACCATCGCCAACATGGCGCCCGAGTATGGCGCGACGATCGGCTTCTTCCCCATCGACGACGAGACGCTCTCCTACCTGCGCTTCACCGGCCGCTCCGAAGAGCACGTGAAGCTGGTGGAGAAGTACGCGAAGGAGACCGGCTTCTTCCACGACGCCAACAGCCCCGAGCCGACCTTCTCCTCCACGCTCGAGCTGGATCTGTCGAAGGTAGTCCCGTCCATCGCCGGGCCCCGGCGGCCGCAGGACCGGATCGCGCTCAGCGACGCGAAGGCGCAGTTCCAGAAGGATCTCCCGGCGATGTTCCCGGCGGCCGTCGACGCGGACAAGGCGGCGGTGCAGGCGAAGCTGGGCGCCTGTGTGCCGGTGAAGCAGGGGCCGGTCAGCTACGAGCTGAAGAACGGCGCGGTGGTGATCGCCGCGATCACCTCCTGCACCAACACCTCCAACCCGGCGGTGCTGCTCGGCGCGGGGCTTCTGGCGAAGAAGGCGGTGGAGCTGGGGCTGGACGTCAAGCCGTGGGTGAAGACGTCGCTCGCGCCGGGCTCGCAGGTGGTGACGGACTACCTCAAGGAGGCGAACGTCCTGCCGTACCTGGAGGCGCTCGGGTTCCACATCGCCGGTTACGGGTGCACCACCTGCATCGGCAACTCCGGGCCGCTGCCTGACCACATCGTGGAGGCGGTGCAGAAGGGCGACCTCGCGGTGGCCGCGGTGCTCTCGGGGAACCGCAACTTCGAGGGCCGCATCAACCCGTACGTGCGGATGAACTACCTCGCCTCGCCGCCGCTGGTGGTGGCGTATGCGATCGCCGGCACCATGGACATCGACCTGGTCCACGAGCCGATCGCCCACGACAAGAACGGCAAGCCGGTCTTCCTCAAGGACATCTGGCCCACTCAGGCCGAGGTCACCGCGGCGATCCGCACGCACGTGAAGGCCGAACAGTTCCGGGCCCGCTACGCCCGGGTGCTGGAGGGTGACGAGCACTGGCAGAAGCTGCCCACGGTGAAGGGCGCGATGTTCGAGTGGGATCCGAAGTCGACCTATGTGCGCAAGCCGCCGTTCTTCGACAAGCTCCCCAAGGAGCCGCCTCCGCCGGCGGACATCCGCGGCGCGCGCGTGCTGGCGCTGCTCGGTGACTCGGTCACGACCGATCACATCTCACCCGCGGGCGACATCTCCAAGAAGAGCCCGGCCGCCCAGTACCTGATGGAGCACGGGGTGGAGCCGAAGGACTTCAACTCGTACGGGTCACGGCGCGGGAACCACGAGGTGATGATGCGCGGCACCTTCGCCAACATCCGGCTGCGGAACCAGCTCGTGCCCGGCGTGGAGGGCGGCGTCACCGTGCACCTGCCCACCAACGAGAAGATGTCCATCTTCGATGCGTCGATGAAGTACCAGAAGGACGGGACGCCGCTGGTGATCGTCGCCGGCGCCGAGTACGGGACCGGATCGTCGCGTGACTGGGCGGCCAAGGGCACGATGCTGCTCGGCGTGAAGGCGGTGATCGCCAAATCCTTCGAGCGCATCCACCGCTCCAACCTGGTGGGGATGGGCGTGCTCCCGCTGCAGTTCGAGCCGGGGCAGGACGCTGCCTCGCTCGGGCTCACCGGCAGGGAGAAGTTCGAGATCACCGGGATCGCCCAGGACCTCGCGCCGGGCAAGCGGCTGCAGGTGAAGGCGGACGACAAGACCTTCAACGTGATCTGCCGGATCGATACCCCGAACGAGCTCGACTACTACAAGCACGGGGGGATCCTGAACTTCGTGCTGCGGCAGCTCGCGAAGGCGTAACGCCCGGACGGCACGCGGCGGGCACCTGGGCGCCGTCGTGTCCCCGCGCCGTGTGGTGACGGCTCCGTGCGGCCGTCACCCCTGACGGGCCTAACGAACGCGGGTGTAGTGGAGCTCGACCACGCCGTTTCCGAAGCGGCGTGTGTCGAGGAGCTTCAGCTTCATCGGGAAGTTGCCGCCGAACGCCGGGCGGCCGCGGCCGAGGAGCACGGGGTGGACAAAGATCCGGAGGTCGTCGACGAGATCGTGCCTCTGGAACGTCTCGGTGAGGTTCGGTCCGCCGACGACGAGGTCGCCGCCAGGTTGCGCCTTGAGCGCGCGGATCTCTTCGGGGTCGACCTCGCGCCGGATGGTCGTGTTCCAGCGCGTGTCGGACCAGGTCTTCGAGAACACGATCTTCGGCATGTCGCGCCAGATCGCGGCGAACTCGCGGATCGTCGGCTCTGCGTTGGGGTCGGCGTCCGCCGTGGGCCAGTAGTCCACCATCAGCTGGTGCGTGATGCGGCCGGTGAGCATTCCGCCGTAGCTGCGGACCACGGCGTTCATGTAGCGGTGGAGCTCGTCGTCGACGCAGTGCCAGTCGATTTCCCGGTTCGGCCCCTCGAAGTAGCCGTCCAGCGACATGCCGATGTGGAAGACGATCTTGCGCATCACGCGACTCTAGCGGCTGGAAGGCCTCGCCACGACCCGAAATCGAAGCGAGGCGACGAGGGGGGCGACGACGAGGTTCATGGATATGGCCTGGAAGTCGTCGTGCCGTCTCCGAGCTGGCCGGCCCAATTGGCGCCCCAGCAGCTGAAGCCGCCGTCCACGAACGTGGCGCAAGTGTGGTAGCCCAGTGTCCGAATCTCTTCGACAGAGCTCAGTCCGGAAACGTTGCTCATTCCGTTCGGAGGCAGGGTCAGCGATCCGGTCCCCATCTCTCCAGCATCATTGTCGGAGCCGAAGCAGCGCACGGTGCCATCCGCGAGGCGAGCGCAGTGGTTTGCTACGCCTCCCGAGATTTGCGTTGCGCAGCCGTCGCCGTGAAGCAGGCCTGAGGGCGTCACGGCCTTGACGGGATCAAGCTGCCACCTCCAAGGGCATCTCCCCCTCCAAGCCGCCCCCACGCGTCTACACCCCAGCACCGGACCGTGCTGTCTTCGAGAAGTGCGCAGGCAAAATCAAGGTCCACCGACACCGCGATGGCATGTTCGATTCCAGGTACCCGTGCGATGGGGTGGCTGGATTGCTTGCCGCCGTCCCATCCATCCGCCCCAGGGACCGGAAGGTCACCCCAACACCACACGGTGCCATCTGAGCGGACGACGCAGGTGTTCTGTAGACCGGCTGAAACCCAGATGGCGTCATCGACTTCGGGAATCATGAAGGGGCTGCCAACACTCGGACCCAGCCCGGGCCAGACAGCCCCGCCCGCATTACCTCCCCAGCACCAGACGTGCCCCGATGCCGTCCGCGCGCATGTGTGATGACCTCCGGCCGAGAGTTGGACGACCCCGCTCAACCCGTTCACGACGGTGGGAGTAGAACGATTGAGAAACGTCCCGTCACCGACCGCACCGAGGACGCCGAAGCCCCAACATTCGACGACACCGCCATCAACAACATGGCAGGAGTGGTCGTAGCCCACAGCCAGAAGCTGTGGATGCACGGTGTCGTTGCAGCCACAAACGCCTGCATCCACCGGAACACTGACGCACACGCCGCCACTGCAGAGGTGGGCCCCGGCGCAGGTCGCGGGGCCGCAGGGCGTTCCGTCGGCGACGGGCGTCGTCCCGCAGCCGGAATCCGGATGACAGAAGGGAATCTGGCAAGCATTCGGAGCGGGACAGCTTGCGCTCACGTCGGTGTGAACGCAGCCCAACCCGGGAGTGCACGAATCGGCAGTCTTACGATGGTGCTGTGGCGTGCATCTTCTGCGTTGCCGGCAGGATCGGTTCGCAACTGGCCGGTCAACGGAATTCGCTTTGGTCCATGACGCCTCGCGCGGCCAGGGCGTCGCCGGTGCGGTGCGCGAAGTCGACGGTGGCGACCACCACCGGGCCGGCGAGGAGCGCGGGGTTCGGGCGCAGGCCTCGTGCTGCGGCGGCGTCGGAGACGTCGCGGATGGAGCCGGCCACGGCGGGGATGCTGCGCAGCATGACGGCGATCGTGAGGGCGAAGGTCTCGGGATCGCAGCGGACCCAGCGCAGTGGTCGCGCTACGCGCACGAGCCCATCCAGCAGCTCGGACTGGGGCGTGGTCAGCAGCACCAGGCGCGCGGCCTGCAGACACGCCACCATCCCGCCGACGACTCCGACGGCGGTGTCGAATCCGTTCAGCCACCACTGGTGCGCGGCCAGAAGGGCGAACAGCCAGCCGAGACTGCGGAATGGTCGGGGCCAGAGGGCGAGCACGCGGCGGCCGGCGAGGGCGAAGAGCAGGACGGTGGTGGCCAGCGCGCCGGCGGCGATCCACGCGGTGCGTTCCACCAGCACGGTGATGCAGAGGGCCGAGAGCGCGGCGTACTTCAGCCAGAGCGGAGCGCGGTGGATGGGTGAGGCGCCTGGGATGAGGAGCCCCAACTGGTAGACGTGGCCGCGCATCAGGTCCCTCCTCCGAGCGCGAGCCGACGGTAGGCGTCGATCGCCGCGCGGGCTTCGCCGTCGAAGACGATCCGGCCTTCGTCCACCACCAGGACCCGGTCCGCCTCGGCCGCGAAGTCGAGATCGTGCGTGGCGTAGATCACCTGCTGCGGCAACCCTTCGAACACGCGCCGGAGCTTCGCGGTGTTGCGCAGATCGAGCAGCGTCGTGGGTTCGTCCGCCACCAGCACCTGCTGCCCGGCGGCGAGGACGCTGACCAGCGCCACCAGTTGCCGCTCACCGCCGGAGAGATCGTAGACGCTGCGAGCGGCGAGGTGCTCCAGCCCGAAGCGCGCGAGCGCCTCGAGCGCGGCCTGTCTCCGCGCGGCCCGCTCGCGATGCGTGGCCTTGAGCGACAGCTCCACGTCCTCGACGACGATGGGCATGATGAGCTGCGCCAGCGGATCGGTGAACAGAAAGCCCACCCGGCGCCGCACGGCGTGGACGTCCCGCACGGTATCGAGTCCGTGCACCGTCACCGCGCCCGCAGACGGCCGCGAAAGCCCGTTGATGAGCCGCAGCAGTGTCGACTTGCCGGACCCGTTGGCGCCGATCACCGCGACCCGCCGCTCGCGCAGGGTCAACGTGCAGGGATGGAGGATCGTCCGCTCCCGCGCCTCGGCGCTGCCCGGCACGGCGCCAGGATCGGGCGGGACGACCACCGCGGCTTCGTGGAAGCAGACGCCTTCGGAAGGAGCGGGCGCGTCCATCTACGTGACGTCGCGGCGCGCCAGCGCGGGGAACGCCTTGAACACGGTGGCGGCGGTGATGGCGGCGATGAGGCTCTTGAGGATGTCGCCGGGCCAGTACGCCAGGTCGTAGCCGGCGGCCTGCCACAGCGGCAGGTGCGCGTTGTGGCTCATCCCGACGATGCCCATGGGATGGGTGACGAGGATCGACCCGGCCATCGCGCAGAGGAAGAGCCAGAACGGGCGGCGCCGGGTGACCTTGCGCAGAACGACCGTGGCCAGCCCGCCGGAGACGAGCGCCGCGAACGGAAAGGCGAGCAGGTATCCGGCGCTCGGACCGGCCAGCACGCCGAGCCCGCCGCTGAAGCCCGCGAGCACGGGCACGCCCGCAAGTCCGACGACCACATAGAGCGCCACCGCCGCGAACGCGCGCCGGGCGCCGAGCACGAGCGCGGTGAGCGCAACCCCGAGCGTCTGCAACGTGATGGGCACGCCGAGCGGACCGACGGGGATTGCGGGGACCAGGGTCAGCGCGGCGATCAACGCCGCGAACACGGAGATGAAGGCGATCTCGCGGGGTGCTCCGGCAGGTCGGCCGGAGCGGGTTCCGCCGCGTCCTTCGGGTTCGGCGGCGCTGTGCACGTCAGCTCCCATGCGCCCGCCAGCGTAGGCGACCTCCCCGGTTTGATGACCGCCAATCTGCGCGAGCCGCCCGGCCGGTCGCTGGCCCACAGTTGCCTCACCCTGCGGCGCGGATGGACGGGACCGCGCGCGGTTCACACGTTCCGCGAGGGCGCGCATTGCGCCGGAGGGGGAGTGGCATGGACATGCATATGGAGGTGGGTGCGGGGAGCGGAGCAGAGCTCGCCGCGCTGGCGGAGCAGGCGTTCGTCTTCGGATATCCGCTCGTGTTGCTGGGCGTGGCGCCCACGACGCCGCAGCGCTTCGTCCCCGCGGCCGAGCCGGGCCTCTCGACGGCGTGGCTCGACGTCTCCCGCGAGCCGCTGGTCCTCAGCCTTCCGAACACTCGCGGCAAGCCCTACGCGCTGACGATGGTGAGCGCCTGGGCGGAGGTGTTCGGCGAGGTGAATGACGCGGCCACCGGCGGCCGGCGCAGCGCCTTCGCCGTGGTGGGCCCGAACTGGAAGGGCAAGGTACCCGCGGGGCCGATCGCGATGTCCGCGCCCACGGAGATCGTCCGCATCGTCGCGCGCACGGAGGAGGACGTCGGCAGCTTCTGGCTGATGCCGCTGAGCGCCTGGGGCAAGGAGGCGAAGAGGGCCGAGCCGGCGCGCTCCACCGGCGCCGCGGTCTCGGCGGTCGAAGCGGTCCGGGCGATGAACGGGCTCACCTTCTTCAGCCGGCTCGGTCAGCTGCTGGTGGGCAATCCGCCGCCGCCCGGCGCGGAGCCGATGGTGGCCGTGCTCGAAGCGATGGGGATGAAGTCCGGCAAGCCGTTCCGTCCGGACGCGCCGGCGCGCGCCGCGCTCGATGAGGGCGTCCAGCGCGGGTGGGCGCGCGTCATGGACGAGCCACGCGCCCGCACCGCGGTGGAGATCGCCGAGGGCCGGTGGATCCCGCCGACGAGGTGAGGCGGGCGGCGCCCTGAGCGGTCCTTTTCGCCCCGCGGCGGTCTCTGTCTGGTCCTCACGCCGGAAAGGGCCGATTCACCGTCCGACGCGTGCCGCGCTCGAGGAAGGCGTCAGCGAGAGGTGGGGACGGCTTGCGGACGATCCGCGCGCCCGCACCGAAGCGGTGGTCAAGGAGGGCCGGAGGATTCCGCCGTCGATGAGAGGTCGAAGACTTCGACACCGATCGGCGTGGACGACCTCGTCGGTTGCGCTCTCTGGACACCCGCGGGAGCAGCGCGCGCAAGCAGGCGCCGCGGGCTCTTCGCGGCTCCCCGGAACCGCGTGCTGGAGGCGGGTGCCCCGGCCGGGGAACGCTCGATGACCCGGCGCCCGAGGTTCCCGCGCGCACGCCCGGTCGGATCGCCGTAACCTGTCCGGACGATCCTCACCGACCCGGGAGCCGCCATGTCCGAGACGTCGCTGTCCACCTCTGCTGCGAAGCGCGCGTTGATCACCGGCGCCAGCGCCGGGATCGGGCGCGAGCTCGCGCGCATCTTCGCCGCCGACGGCTGGTCGCTCGTGCTGGTGGCGCGCCGAGCCGAGCTGCTGGCCGAACTTGCCGCCGAGCTGAAAGCGAAGCATGGGACGGACGCCACGGTGATCGCCGCGGACCTCGGCACCCGCGCCGGCGTGGACACGGTGATCCGCACCGTTCAGGAGCGCGGGCTCGATCTCGACGCGCTGGTGAACAACGCCGGCTACGGGCTGGCGGGGCCGTTCGCCGAGCTCGACGCGGAGAAGCAGCTGGGGATGATCGACCTCAACGTCACCGCGCTCACCGCGCTGACCCGCGCGTTCCTCCCGGGGATGATCGCCCGCCGGCACGGCGCGGTGCTGAACGTGGCCTCCACCGCGGGGATGCAGCCGGGGCCGTTGATGGCCGTGTACTACGCAACCAAGGCCTATGTCGTGTCGTTCTCCGAGGCGCTCACGGAGGAGGTGCGCGGCACGGGCGTGACGGTGACCGCGCTGTGCCCCGGCTACACCGAGACGGAGTTCGCGGCCCGCGCGGCCGAACACCACCGCCCGCGGTTGTTCAGCGGCCCGATGGGGAAGGGCGACGCGCGTGAGGTCGCGCTCGTCGGCTACCGAGCGATGAAGAAGGGGACGCGGCTGGTCATCCCCGGCGGGATGAACAAGCTCGCCGCGTGGTCCGTGCCGTTCACGCCGCGCGGGGTGTTGCTGAAGATCGTGCGGCGGATGAACGAGAGCGCGTAGCACGGGCGGCGCCTTCTCCGGAGTGGGAACGCGCGTTCCCACCGTTCCGCGCCCACGGCGCCGGAAGAAGCGTCCCCGCCGGCACCTGCCTTGCTGCCTGGGTCCCGCATGCGGATACGAGGAGTGGGGACGGCGGGGCTCGCGGCGTTGCTCGCAATCATCCTGGCGGGGTGTGGCGCGGGCACGCCGCCTTCGGGCAACACCGACCCACCCGCGGAGCCCGCGCCGGGCCCGGGCGGCCACCTCGCCGACGGTCATCCGCGCCTGGGCAATGGCGCCTGGACCCTGCCTCCCCTGCAGACCTCCCTCGAGACGTACGCGCTGGAGGTTCCCGAAGCGACGTTGAAGCTGTTCGAGGACGACGTCTACGCGCCCGAACAGCCCGCGACCTTCATCTTCGACGGTGTCCGCTATCCGGTGACGATCCGGCTCCGCGGTCAGTCCGCCCGGACCTTCCCCAAGAAGAGCTGGAACGTGGACTTCAACGACCTCCGCTTCCAGGGGCGCGAGGAGCTGAACCTGGTGGCCGAGTACCAGGACCAGACGATGCTGGTGGAGAAGCTGGCGTACGACCTCGCGGCGGCGATGGGCATCCCCGCGCCCAGGACGAAGTACGTCCGCCTGGTCATCAACGGCCGGTACATGGGCGTGTTCCTCGACATCGAGGAGGTGGACAAGAAGTTCCTCAAGGCTCATGGGATGCCGGACCGCGACGCGGACATCTGGCGCTGCGGACTGTGGGACTGCGAGATGAAGCTGGGGCCGCGCCACCCGGCGCAGGGTGAGTGGACGAAGGTGACGAACAAGGAGTCGCTGGACACCACCCGCCTTCAGCAGTTGCTGGTGGCGATCAACCGCACCGCCGAACCGGACTTCGCCGACCGCCTTGGCGAGGTGATGGACGTCGACGAGTTCCTTCGCGTGATGGCGCTGGAGGCGATCATCTCCAACAACTTCGTCGAGGACTCGCGCTCCTACTGGGTCGACGACCGCGTCACGGGGCGCTGGTACTACGTGCCGTGGGATCTCAACAACGCCGACCCGCGTTGGTGGCCGACCTACGGCTACGACATGGAGCCGATCGTCGATCACGATCTCTACCCGTTCACGCTCCAGAACCCGTGGCTGCAGGACATGTACGACCGGCGCAAGGAGGAGGCGGAGGGGTACGAGCCCACCTTCGACAACCTGCGCACACGCATCGTCGCCAACCCGGCCTTGCGCGCGCGGCTGGTGGCGCTCACCGAACGCGCGCGCACCGAGTTGCTGGATCCGGCGCTGCTGCACCCGTGGTTGGACGCGATGCACGCGCTCGTGGCGCCGCACCTGAAGGACGATCCGTTCATGGACCCCAAGGCCTTCGAGCTCGGCCTTCCGTATCTGAAGCAGTACGTGACGGGCCGGAACGCCTTCGTGGCGCAGGAGCTGACGCGGCTTTCGCACGAGCAGCCGGGCCTGGTGATCGAAGCGTTCGATCCGGTCGCGGGCTGGATCGAGCTCGGCAACCGTGGCAACCAGTCGGTCTCCACCGCGGGGATGGTGCTCACCACGAATCTCCGGCACGCGGCGCCGCCGTTCATGACGCCCAACGTTCCCGCAATGACGCTCCAGCCCGGCGAACGGCGGCGCTTGGACGCCAGCGCGCTCGGCCTCGACTTCGCCGCATCGTCGGAGGTGGGCCTCTCCGATGGTCTGAGCGTGGCGCACCCGTACGACTTCCTCTTCTATCCGCTGCCGTCGTTCGGACATTACGCGCGGGATGCGCACACCGGCGCGTGGACGCTCACGCCCTGAGCCGCCGCGCACGGTAGGCTGGCGCGCATGATCGCCCCCATCCTCGTCCTCGCCGCGCTGGCCGCCGGACCCTCCCCGCGGGATCGCAAGCCCGCGCCCGCCGCCACGCGGAGCGCGGCTGCGGAGACGCCGCGCCCATCGTCGCTCGAGCTGGTCATCCCCGAGAAGATGATCGAGGACTTCCTTCTGGCGGCCTCGCCGTACGAGCGGACGATCACCACCGAGATTGCGCTGCTCGGGCTGACCCAGCGGGTCCAGGTGAATCTCATCTTCCGGAACCCGCGCGTGAAGGTGACGCCCAAAGGCGTGCTGGTGACGATGGACTACGAGGCCCACGGGCCGGGCGGGCTCTCCAGCCGCGGGACGGCCACGCCCCGGCTGGAGCTGCGCGCGCTGCCGGATCAGGACGTGCTCGAGGGGAGGCTCACCGGCGCGAAGCTCTCCGGCACGGGCGATCTGGAGATCGGCATCGACGAGCTGATCGAACCGGTCCGCATCCCCGCCGGCATCAGCGGCCCCATCGATCTCGACGGCAAGCAAGTGATCGCCCAAGGCCACGCCCGCGAGGTCGTGCTGGAGGACGGCGTGGTGCGGGTGAAGGGGGACTGGTCGTTCCAGGAGCCCGCCGTCGCGGGGGACGGTCCGAAGTAGCGCCCGCTACTTGACCCCGGCCGCCTGCTTGCGCGCGTTCAGCCGGCCGCGCACGTACTCGACGATCCCCGGCGAGAGCGAGATCAGCACCACGACGACGATCACCTTCTCGATGTGCTGGCCGATGTTGGGGACGACCTGCCCGAGCAGAAAGCCGATCAGCGTCATCGAGAGGATCCACGACGCGCCGCCGATCACGTTGAACGCGGCGAACCGGCGGTACGGCATCTTCGCGGCGCCGGCCACGACCGGGACGAAGGTGCGGACCACCGGCATGAAGCGGGCGATGATGATCGCCTTGCCGCCGTGCTTCTCGTAGAACGCGTGCGCGCGCTGCAGGTGCTGGGGCTTGAAGTAGCGCGACTCGGGTCGCTTGAACAGCGCCGGGCCCATTCGCGCGCCGATCAGATACGACACCGCGTCGCCGAGCACCGCCATCGGGATCAGCAGCAGGTTGAGGTAGACGACCGCCATCGGCCCGCCGGGCGTGAGCTTCCCGGCGGCGGCGTACAACCCGGCGGTCACGAGCAGCGAGTCTCCGGGCAAAAAGAACACCAGCGCGCCGGTCTCAAGGAAGATGATGACCGCCAGGCCGGGGTAACCGACCCAATCGATGAGCGGGCCGGGATCGCGGATGAACCCGATGAGCTTGTGGAGATACTCCATGCCCGGCCTCTATCACGCCCGGCCCCGCGCCACGTGATTCCTTTCGGGGCCTGGTTGGCGAGTGAGCGGGGACCGGTAGACTCGGGACGGATGCTGAGCGCCCGGTCGGTGTGGATCTGCACGTTCGCGTTGGCCGGGGCGCTCGGGTGCGCGCGCGCAGGCACGCCGCCGGACGGCCGGGCGGCGGCGCCGGGCGAAGGCCGCCTGGTGCTGGAGCGTTGCCGGTTGCCGGGTGTCTCCGCCCAGGCCAAGTGTGGGACGCTCCGGGTCTTCGAGAACCGGGCGGCGGCGTCCGGCCGGACGATCGGCATCCGCGTGGCGGTGGTCCCGGCGCTCGCGGCGCGGCCGAAGCCGGATCCACTGTTCATCCTCGCGGGCGGGCCGGGGCAGGCGGCGACCGCGGTGGCGCCGATGCTGGTGCCCGCCTTCGACCGCGTGCGCCGCACGCGCGACCTCGTGTTCGTTGATCAACGCGGCACCGGCGCCTCCGCCCCGCTGGACTGCGCGCTCGAGCCGCCCGATGCGGGCATCGCCGAACGGATCGCCACCGGGTTCCGAGCGGAGACGGTGCGGGCGTGCGCCACCGCGCTGTCCAAGGATCACGACCTGCGGTTCTACGGGACGGCGATCGCGATGGACGATCTGGACGACGTCCGCGCCGCGCTCGGGTACGAACGGATCAACCTCTGGGGCGCCAGCTACGGCACCCGCGCCGCGCTGATATTCGCGCGCCGCCATCCGGAACACGTGCGGTCGCTGGTGTTGGACGGCGTGGCGCCGCTGCAGCTCGTGCTGCCCCGGGACATGGCCCAAGACGCGCAGCGCGCGATCGACCTGCTCTTCGATCAATGCGAGCACGATGCGCAGTGCTCGAAGGCGTGGCCGGGCGTGCGCCAGAAGTTCGCCGCGCTGCTGGCCTCGTTGGAGGATGCGCCCGCCCGCGCCACGGTGCCGGATCCGATCACCGGCGCGCCGTCGCCGATCGTCGTCACCCGCGACGCGTTCGTGCGGATCTTGCGCGCGCTGCTCTACCAACCCGAGGCGACCACCCTCGTCCCGCTGACGATCGACCGCGCAGCGGCGGGGGACTTCCGGCCGTTCGCGGCCCAGTCCGATCTGGTGACCGCCGGGCTGACGAAGGGACTGTCCAACGGGATGTTCTTCTCGGTCGTGTGCACCGAGGACGTCCCTTTCCTGGATGTGGAGAACAAGACGTCCTGGGCGGACGGTTCGTTCGTGGGGAAGGGCTTCGCGGACGACGTGCTCTCGGCCTGCGAGGTGTGGCCACGCGGCGAGGTGCCGGAGGGCTTCCGCACACAGGTGAAGAGCGACGTCCCCGCGCTCCTGTTCTCCGGCGAGCTGGATCCGGTGACGCCGCCGCGCTGGGGGGAGCTGGCCGCAAAAGCGCTGCCGCACAGCGCGCACATCGTCGTGCCCGGCAGCGGCCACGGCACGCTGTCGGATGCGTGTGTGCGCTCGCTCATCGATCAGTTCCTCGACGCCGGGAGCGTGCAGGGCCTGGACCTCTCCTGCGCAGAACGGAAACGACCGCCGTTCTTCACCAGCTTCGCGGGGCCGCCGCCGTGATTCTGGTCGAGAACGTCCACAAGCGCTTCGGCGACAAGGTCGCGGTGGAGGATGTCTCCTTCGTGGCGGAGGACGGCGCGGTCACCGGGCTGCTCGGGCCGAACGGGGCGGGGAAGACGACGACGCTGCGGATGCTCTACAGCCTGATCGTCCCCGACCGCGGGCGCGCCGTGGTCGACGGCATCGACGTGGCGCAGGATCCGGCGGCAGCGCGGGCGCGGATCGGCGTGCTGCCCGACGCGAAGGGGCTGTACCCGCGGCTCACCGTGCGCGAACACCTCCGCTACTTCGGGCGGCTGCACGGGCTGTGGGGCAGGGCGCTGGAGGCGCGCATCGACGCATTGGTGGAGCTCCTCGAGCTGAAGGAGCTGATCCACCGCCGCACCGAGGGTTTCAGCCAGGGCGAGCGGATGAAGGTGGCGATCGCCCGCGCGCTGGTGCACGACCCGAAGAACGTGCTCCTCGACGAGCCCACCAACGGCCTCGACGTGATGAGCACCCGGGCGATGCGCGCGCTGATCCGCCGCCTGCGCGAGCAGGGCACCACGGTGCTGTTCTCCAGCCATGTGATGCAGGAGGTCTCCGCGCTCTGCGATCGCATCGTGATCGTCGCGCACGGGCGCGTGGTCGCAGACGGCACGCCAGCGGAGCTGCTCGAGCGCACCGGGCACCACTCGCTGGAGGACGCGTTCGTGCAGCTCGTGGGCATCGAGGGCCCGGCATGAGGCGCTACGTCCTCGCGGTGTTCCTGAAGGAGGCGAAGGATCACCTGCGCGATCAGCGCGCGCTCACCTCCGCGCTCTTCTTCCCACTCTTCGGGCCCGTCCTCCTCACCATCGTGATGCAGGTGATGGCGGGGTGGGCGGCCGGTGGTCAGTCGGTGAAGGTGGCGGTGGTGGGCGCCGAGCGCGCGCCCAACCTCATCCTCTTCCTCCGGCAGTACGGGGCGGCAGTGCGGGATGCTCCTTTGGACTACGAGCGCCGCATCCAGGAGGGGGACATCGACGCGGCGCTGGTGATCTCCGAGGACTACGCGGAGAACTGGGCACGCGGCCGGCCGGCGACGGTGCAGTTGGTGAGCGACGAATCCCGCCGCGCGTCCGCCGCACGGGTGCAACGACTGGAGCAGCTTCTGGCGTCGTACTCCGGGATGATCGCCGCGCAGCGATTGATGGTGCGTGGGGTGAGCCCGGATCTCGCGCGCGTCGTGCAGGTGGATCGGATCGACCTGGCCACGCCGGAGAAGCTGGCCGCGCTGCTGCTCAATATGATCCCCATCCTGCTGGTGATCGCCGCCTTCGTGGGCGGGATGAACGTGGCGATCGACGCGATGGCCGGCGAACGCGAGCGCGGATCGCTGGAGCCGCTGTTGACCAACCCGGTCCCGCGCGGCGCGGTCATCGCCGGCAAGTGGCTGATCACCGTGGGGATGGCGTGCGTCTCGGTGGTGATCACCCTCGTCGGCTTCGCCATCGCGGTGGGCCAGGTGCCGCTGGAGGAGCTGGGCGTCAAAGCCAGCCTCGGCGCTCCGGAGCTGTTGGGGATCCTCGCCGCGATCCTCCCGCTGACGCTGTTCGCCTCCGCCGTCCAGATGCTGGTGGCCACGTACGCGCGATCGTTCAAGGAGGCGCAGACCTGGCTGTCGCTCCTTCTGCTGGTGCCGACCATCCCCGGGATGATCCTCGCGTTTGCGCCCTTCGAGCCCACGTTCGGGATGAACGCGGTGCCGGTGCTCGGACAGCACCTGCTGGTGGACCGGATCCTCGCGGGCGAAGGGCTGAATGGGGGACGGTGGCTGCTCAGCCTCGCTGCCATCGTCCCGCTGAGCGCGCTGTGCCTGTGGGTGTGCACGCGGCTGCTCCATCAAGAGCGGATCATCTTCGGTCGCTGACGCCGCCGCGCGCTTGCCGGGCGAAGGACGATGGCCTGGCCGTTTGCTTCGCGTCCCGGCGATGCGACGCCGCGCCGGACCTCCCTTTCCCTGAGCTCAACCGGAGCTGACGCATGACTTCGGATGTCTGCAAGCACCAGGGCCTTGCTACGGCGGCCGCTTCCGGTCTGCGAGAAGAAGCGCCGGTTCCGCCGTTCCGGCAGCGGTTCGAGGGCCCGGAGGCGATTCGCGAGCTGCTCCCGCCCGTTCTTCTCCGAGCCGCACGGCGCCATCCTCCGTCAGCCCGGGAACGATGCGCCGATTTCGCTCCGTACCTGCGCCTTCGAGGAGGACCACGCGCTGCCGTGCGTTTCCGGTCGGTGCTCTCGCCGCTGCACATGTACGAGCTCTTGCCGCGCCTGGTGAAGCGCCTCTTGTTCCCGTTCGTGACCATCGGCGTGGACCGGCTCGAGCGGGCCTCTTGTGCACTGCTCGAGCGGTGAGATCGGCGCGCAGTCCCGTCCCGTGACGAAGACGTTGGTGAAGGTGCCGGACACCTGACGGCAGTTGCAGGGCGTCCCAGCTGCGCAGACGGTGGGCCGGGGCGGCGGCTCGTCCGAAGTGGCTGCCGAGGCCTCCACGCCCGAGACCCGCGGATCCGATCCACAACCGAGCCCCGCACCACGCAGGCCACCACGACCCCGGACGCCCAGCGGATCCGCATTGTGCCGTTCCCCCCTCGCGAGCGAAGTGCGGATGGCCCGCGCCCCGCACAACCCCGGCGGGGGGGGGGCAGACGTTCGGGACCGGACACGGCGCGCGTTCCTGGGAGGGCACCGTCAGCGGAAGACGACCCGCCGCACGGGAGGAGCGCACGTACGCCGCAGACGTCGATTGTCGGATGGTTCTGAGTCCGGGCGCGGGCATACCGCGGGACGCGCACATTCACCGCAGTCGTCGATCATCGGATTGCTCCGCGTGCCCCGGCGCCGCTTCTCGCGGAGCGCGCACCGTTGACCGCAGACGTCGATCATCGGATTGCTCCGCGTGCCCCGGCGCCGCTTCTTTCGCGGAGCGCGCACCGTTGACCGCAGACGTCGGTCATCGGATTGCTCCGCTGCCCCGGCGCCGCTTCTCGCGGAGCGCGCACCGTTGACCGCAGACGTTGATCGTCACGGCGCCCGGCTTACCCGTGCGCCGACTTCCTGTGGGGCGCACGTTGACCG
>JADGHL010000027.1:0-22500 GCA_019686135.1 Myxococcaceae bacterium
AGGTCGGGGTGGTGGGCCACATCCGGGTGGGCGATCTGGCGAAGGTCGGCGCGCAGAGTGGGGTGGCCCACGACGTCCCGGACGGGGCGATCGTCTCCGGCAGCCCTGCGTTCGATCACCGCGAGTGGCTCAGGGCGTCCGCGGCCTACGCGCAGCTGGGCCCGCTGGTGAAGGAGCTGCGCCAGCTCCGCCGTCGCGTCGAAGCGCTCGAAAAGGAGGGGCGAGGATGATGGATCTGCAGGAGATCCAGAAGCTGTTGCCGCACCGCTATCCGTTCCTGTTGATCGACCGGGTGACCGAGATCGTCGCAGGGCAGAAGCTGGTGGGGTTCAAGAACGTCACCACCAACGAACCCTTCTTCATGGGGCACTTCCCCGGCCACCCGGTCATGCCGGGTGTGCTGATCGTCGAGGCGCTCGCGCAGGCCTCCGCGCTGCTGGCCTACAAGAGCGCGGGCATCGATCCCGAACAGAAGGTCACCTACCTGATGGGCGTGGACAACGCGCGCTTCCGCAAGCCGGTGGTCCCCGGCGACCGGCTGCAGCTCGAGGTCGAGGTGGTCAAGCAGAAGGGGCCGGTGTGGAAGACCCGGGGCACCGCCTCGGTGGACGGCGCGAAGGTGGCCGAAGCGGAGTTCCTGGCGACGGTGGTGGACAAGTCCGGCGCGACGCCCGACGCGGCGCCGCACTGATCGGGTTCCTCGACGGAGAGGGAGCACATCATGGGCAAGATTCATCCGACGGCGGTGGTCCATCCCGAAGCGAAGCTCCACGAGTCGGTGGAGGTCGGCCCGTACGCGGTGATTGGTCCGCGGGTGACCATCGGCGCGGGTACGTGGATCGGCCCGCACGCGGTGATCGAAGGGCGCACCACGCTGGGCGAACGGAACAAGGTCTTCCAGTTCGCCTCGGTGGGCGCGGCGCCCCAGGATCTGAAGTACGCGGGCGAGGACACCGAGCTGCGGATCGGCGACGGGAACATGATCCGCGAGTTCGCCACGCTGCACATCGGCACCGCCGGCGGCGGCGGGGTGACCCGCATCGGCAACAACAACCTGTTCATGGCCTACAGCCACGTGGCCCACGACTGCCAGGTGGGCAACGGCTGTGTGCTCGCCAACAGCGTGGCGCTGGCCGGCCACGTCACCGTGCAGGACCACGTGATCCTCGGCGGGCTCTCGGCGGTGCACCAGTTCACCCGCATCGGCCAGCACGCCTTCATCGCCGGCGGGGCGATGGTGGCGATGGACGTGCCGCCCTTCTGCACCGCCCAGGGCGATCGCGCCGAGCTGGTGGGCCTCAACACCGTGGGCCTGACGCGGCACGGGTTCACCGAGGATCAGATCCGCCGCATCAAGGACGCCTACAAGATCCTCTTCCGGTCGAAGCTCGGGCTGAACGAGGCGATCTCCAAGCTGCGCGCACAGCACGGCGGTCACGCGGAGATCGATGCCATGCTCGACTTCATCGTGAAGAGCGAGCGCGGCATCACGAGGTAGCCCGGACCCGTGCAGACGATCGGCCTGATCGCCGGCAACGGGCTGTTGCCGCACCTGTTCGCCGACGCGGCGAAGTCGCGCGGGATGCGGGTGGTGGCGGTGGCGCACCGGGGCGAGACCGACGCCCGGTTGGCGGGAAAGGTCGACGCGCTCGAGTGGGTGCGGGTGGGGCAGCTGGGGCGAATCGCCCGCATCTTGCGTGGCTTCGGCGCCCGCCAGGCGGTGCTCGCCGGAGGGATCGGCCGGGTGCGCGCGTTCACCGAGTTCCGCCCGGACCTGGGCGCGGTGAAGGTCGTCGCCCGGCTACGGTCGTTCGGGGACGACGCCCTGTTGCGTGCGATCGCCGGCTATCTGGAGGACGAGGGCGTGCGGATCGTCGCGCCCACCGACTTTCTCCCCGAGGTGCTGGCGCCGGAGGGCCTCATCGCCGGTTCGCCTCCGGACGCGGCGCAACGGCGCGACATCGCGCTCGGCCTTCGGACGGCGGCGCTCCTGGGCCGCGCGGACGTCGGGCAGACCGTGGTGGTGAAGAACGGGCACGTGTTGGCGCTGGAGGCGGTTGAGGGCACTGACGAGGCCATCCGCCGCGGCGGCCGCTACGGCGGCGCGGGGGCCTGCATCGTCAAGTTGTCCAAGCCCGGCCAGGACGCGCGCTTCGATTTGCCCGCGGTCGGCCCGGGGACGATCCACGTGATGAGCGAGGTGGGCGCGACCCTGCTCGCGGTGGAGGCGGGGCGGACGGTGCTCCTGGACGCGGCGGGTCTGGTGGCTGCGGCGCAGGAGGGAGGCGTGACCGTCGTCGGCGTGGACCGCGTCGTCGACGAACCTTCCGGCCGGTGAGCGGAAGGCCGGGCGCGCCCGGCTCTGCTTTACTGCGGCCGTCATGCCCGCCGCCGGTCGGTCACCGCTCTCCGCGCCGTTCGCCCACCGCGAGCTCAACGGCGAGATCCTCCTCGAGGAATTGGCCGACCTGCGCGAGGCCGACGTCCGGCAGCGGCAGCTCGAGGAATGCGCGGCCGCGTTGAAGAGCCTGTCCGGGCTGCGCGCCACCGAGGCGATGGCGAAGCTCCGACAGCTCGCCTCGGGCAGGTTCCAGTCGCAGCCCGCGCTGGCCGGCCTCCTTCTGCGCTGGGCCGCGAAGCTGCGCACGGATGCGGACGTGACCGCGCTCGCCCAGCACTTCCGCCAGTTGGCCATCGTCGGCGCGTTGATCGGCGTCTTGCGGCGCGGCGACCGCGTGGTGGGAGGTGCGCTCCGGTGAGCCGGCGAAGGCGCACCGGGACCAGGCACGAAACGAGCGCCCCATCCGGCGCGCCGGACTGGTTGACCAGCGAAGTCGAGGCGCTGCTCGAGGAGTGGAGGCCGTCGGACCGGAAGCTGTTGGGCGAGCTGTTGGAGGACGCGCGCACGGAGCTGCAGCGCGAGATGATCCACCGCGTGGTGGTGGCGCGGCACGCCTGCGCGGAGGTCCACGCCTTCGCCGACACGATCCGCGCGCTTGACGACGAGGCGCTCTACCAGCAGTGCACGATCGATCCGCGGCGGACCGACGTCCCGGTCACCGCGCGCTTCCGCGCCGAGGCGGATCCGCTCTACGCGATGGAGCTGAACGGGCACCTTCTGCCCCCGAGCGATGACGATCCCGGGCCGGTGTACGGCGTGGTTCCGCGGGCACGTCCGGCGTTCCGGGCGCCGCCGGCGCTGCTCTTGCCGCCGGAACCGCCGCGCGTGGGCGCGCCGCCGAAGCCCTCGTTCGACAGCGAATCCTCTTCTGCGCGCGCACGGCCGCTTGCCACCCACCTGGAGCTCGGCGCCAGCGGAGAGGATGTCCCGTCGGTCCGCAGGTCCCCAACGGCGCGCGCGTCCGGCGCCGACGCGGGCGCGAACGTGGAGGCGCTGAACGAAGCCCTGCGCGGCCTGGGTCTCTCCTTTCGCGACCACGAGGTCGACACCCGTGAGCTGCCGCTGGAGCACGCGCTCGAGCTGGCCGCGCAGGCGTTGCAGAACGGCATCCCGGTGCCCGTCACGCTCGGCCGCGAGAAGGGCGATCGCGGCCGGCAGGTGTTGATGCTCCAGGTCACCCCGCCCGGCCGCACCCGCGCGTTCCAACTGCACGATCCGTTCGCCCACGAGACGGTGTGGGCGCACGAAAAGGACCTGTTGAGCCGCGCCGAGCTTCCGTTCGACCACAAGCAGTGGCGGCGCATCACGGCGATCGCGCTGCCCAATCACCCGAAGCGGCGTTGACGGCCGAAGACGCCCGCCCGGCGAGCCGGCACACGCCGCGCCGCTTTTCGGCGGATCGACGCTACGATGCGCGGCCGTCCATGAAGCTCATCCCGTCCATCGCCGTGGCCGCGCTGATCTGGCCCGCGCTCGCCGCCGCGGATGCGGTCAGCGTGGGCCTTAACGGGCGCGCGCAGATCGGAAAGTCGCTCCCGTACCTGGAGATCGCCATCCACGAGCCCATCGCCGGGTTCAAGGTCCACCTGACCCGGAGCGACGGCAAGACGCTGGACCTCAAGGGCGGAGGGCGCCCCGGCCAGGTGCGGCGGATCGAGCTGCAGCAGCCGGAGGGGAAGTTCCACTACACCGGCGAACTCACGGTGGTCTTCAAGTCCTCCGAGCCGGCGTCCATGCCGCTCGACTTCGACGCCGAGCTGTGGGGCCCGCTCAAGCTGACCCTCGACAAGAAGGACGTCGACCTTGTGAACCGCACGGTGAAGCTGCGCGCCAACCGGCCGGTGGTGAAGGCCGCGGTGCAGGTGGTGATGGACACGGGCGCGGTGGCGATGGACCGGGAGATCCCCATCGACAACGACACCGCCGGCGCGCCGTTCGAGATCTCCTGGCCGAAGGACGAGGGACGGGTGATGAAGATCGCCATCCGCGCGTACGACGCGTCGACCTTCTTCGACGGCGTGGAGATCTTCCCCTGGCAGGTGGACATCCCCCACGAAGAGGTCAACTTCGACTCTGGCCAGTGGGACATCCGCGCGGACGAGGAGCCCAAGCTCGAGCAGAGCCTGCAGCGGATCGGCGAGGCGGTGCGCAAGTACGGCCACCTCGCGAACCTGCGGCTGTACATCGCCGGGCACACCGACACGGTGGGGACGGAGGCCTCCAACCGGACGCTCTCGCTGAACCGCGCCCGGGCCATCGGCGCGTGGTTCCGCAAGCACGGGCTGCGCGTCCCCATCTTCTACGAGGGCTTCGGAGAACAGGCGCTGCTCGTGAGCACCGCGGACGAGACCGACGAGCCGAAGAACCGCCGCGCCGAATACATCATCGCCGTCGAGGAGCCGACGCTGGCCAGGACGCCGTTCCCGCCGAACTGGCGAAAGCTGTAGGCCCCCGGGTCACGCGCCCGGGAACAAGAGCGCCCGGCCGCCTTCGGCGATGAACTGCACGGCGATCGCCGCGAGGATGAGGCCCATCACCCGCTCGAGGATCGCCACGCCCGACTGACGGAGGACCTGCTGCACCAGCGTGGCGCCGCGCAACAGGAAGTAGCTGGCGACGAAGGTGATGAGGATGCAGACCACCACCGTGGTGCCGCCGATGACCGACGTTCCCTTCGACATCAGCACCATCACCGTGGCGATGGCGCCCGGGCCGGCCAGCAGCGGAATGGCCATCGGGACGATGGCCACGTCCTCCTTCTGAGCGCCCTCCAGGGTTTCAGTGGGCGAGGTGCGCGTGGTGGCGGGCCGGGCGTTGAGCATGTCCCGCGCGGTCATCAACAGGAGCAGCCCGCCGGCCACCCGGAACGCGCCGAGCGTCAGCCCGAAGATCCGGAAGATCACCCCGCCGAAGAGCGCGAAGAAGATGAGGATCCCCGCGCCGGCGACGCACGCGCGCAAAGCCATCCTGCGCACCTTCGCGGGCGGATCGTTGGCGGTCATCGCCAGGAAGATCGGCACGCAGCCGATCGGATCGACGATGAGGAACACCGCCGAGAGCGACACCAGGAAGAAGGACACCAGCTCCGTCACGTCACACCGTGAGCCGGAGCTTCCACACCATGGTCAACGCCTCGAGGAAGATCTTCCGGCTCATCTTGGACTGCCCGACCCGGCGGTCCTCGAAGACGATGGGGATCTCCCGGACCGTGAAGCCCTTCTTCAGCGTCCGGTAGGTCAGCTCGATCTGGAACGCGTAGCCCGAGCTCTGGACCTGATTCAGGTCGATCGCCTCGAGCACGCGGCGGTTGAAGCATTTGAAGCCGCCGGTGAGGTCGCGCACGTTCACGCCGAGGATGGTGCGCGCGTACAGCGAGCCGCCCCGGCTGACGATCTGCCGGCCCACGCCCCAGTTCACCGTCCCGCCGCCCTTCACGTACCGCGAACCGAGCACGAGATCCGCGCCGCCCATCGCCTCATCCAGAAGCCGCGGGAGGTACTTCGGATCGTGGCTGAAGTCCGCGTCCATCTCGATCACGTACTGGTACCCGTGCTCGAGCGCCCAGCGGAAGGCGTGCAGGTACGCCTTGCCCAGCCCCTCCTTTTTTTCGCGGTGCAGCACCTTCACCCGCGGCTCCTTCGCCGCCAGCGCGTCGGCGACTTGCCCCGTGCCGTCCGGGCTGTTGTCGTCGACCACCAGGATGTCGAGCCGTGGATCCGCCTTCAGCGCTGCGTCGACGATCGCCTCGACGTTGTCGCGCTCGTTGTACGTGGGGATGCAGACCAGCGCCGGGTTCATGGCCCGCGGGACATAGCAGAGGCGGCCACCCCGGGAAGCGCTTTTCGGGATACAGCGGCGCCCGAATCGAGCAGCTCGCGCACCGCCGCCGCCGCGCGCGCCGAGGCGCCGGATTCGCCCAGGACTTCGCGCAGCCGCACCAGCCCCGCGACCACCTCGTCGCGCGCCGGACCGCTCCACAGCCGCGCCACCTCCGCGGCGATCCGCTCCGCCCGCACCTCGCGCTGCAGAAGCTCCGGCACCAGCGCGCGGCCGGCCAGGAGGTTCACCAACGAGACGTGCTTCACCTTCAGCAACAGCCGCCCCACGAGGCCGCTGAGCGCCGAGACGCGGTAGACGACGACCAGCGGCCGGAGCATCAGCCCCGCTTCCAGCGTCGCGGTGCCGGAGGCGACGACCGCCACGTCGCTGGCGCCCACCACCTCCGGCGCGCGGCCGTCCACCAACACCGGGTGGACGCCCGCCGCCTCGAACCACTGAGCGAGCGCGTCGCGGTCGACCCCCGGCGCCACCGGCACCACCACCTGAAGCCCGGGGCGTTCGGCGGCGATCCGTGCCGCCGCGCGCGCCAGCTCCGGCCCGAGCCGGCGCAGCTCGCTGGCGCGGCTGCCGGGGAGCACCGCCAGCACCGGCCGCGCCTCGTCCAGCCCGAGCGCGCGGCGGAAGTGCGCGGGCTCCGCGGGGGCGGGGACCTGCTCCAGCACCGGAGAACCGACGAAGGACGCCGGCACGCCGCGTGCGCGATACCAGGGCTCCTCGAAGGGGAGGATACACAGCATCCGATCCACGTCGCAGGCGATCTGCTTCACGCGTCCCGGCCGCCACGCCCAGACCATCGGGCTGATGTACCAGGCGATGGGGATCCCCAGCGCCTTGAGCCTGCGCGCCAGCCGCAGGTTGAAGTCCGGGATGTCGACGAGGATCGCCAGCGCCGGGCGCCGCGCCGCCGCGGCCCTCGCCAGGCCCCGCATCACTCCGAGGATCCGGAACAGCTTCGGCAACACCTCGGTGATCCCCATCACCGAGATCTCGCGCGCGTCGTAGAGCCGCTCCACCCCCGCCGCCGCCAGCTGCGCGCCGCCCATCCCGAAGAAGGAGAGATCCGGCCTGAGCGCGCGCAGCGCACGCACCAGCCCCGCCGCGTGCGCGTCGCCGGACGCCTCGCCGGCCACGACCAGAATTTCGGGAGAAGAGTCCACGCCCTCGCACCTGCCCGGCCGCCGGGCGACCGGAAGAACTTTCTACGGCACTACCTACTACGCAGCACGAACGCGATCGCGTCATAGTGCGCGCCGTTGAAGACGATTCTGATCGCCGAACACCATCGCCCCACTCTCGAGCACCTGCAGCTGGCGCTCGAGCAGGCGGGTTACCAGGTGCACGGCGTCGCCGATCCCGCCACGGCGATGGAGCACTTCGTCGCCGCACACCCGGACGCGGTGGTGATCTCCGTCGACTTCCCGCGGATCGACGACGCCCACCTCGGGCAGCTCATCCGCGCCAACGAGCGCGGCGCGCGGCTGCCGATGCTGGCGGTTGACAAGGGGCACCTGGGCCGCGCGCGGGGCGTGAGCGCGATCCTCGAGATCAAGGCCAACGGTTACGTCGCCGACCCGATCCGCGGCTCGGATCTCACCTACAAGCTGGCCACGCTGGCCGCCGCCTCTCCCGCCGCGGCGCACGGCCAGGGCCTAGAGACCACGCTCTCCCGACCGCCGGTCCTCTCCGGCGAGCTCAAGGGCGCGCCGCTGCCCGCGCTGTTGCACTCCTTCTTCCGCCTCCGCCGCGATGGCGTGCTGGTGGTCGCCTTCCGCGAGCTCACCCGCCGCGTCTTCTTTCTCCAGGGCGGCCCCGTGAACTACGACTCCACCGCCCGTCAGGACTCGCTCGCGCGTTGGCTGGTGGAGAAGGGCGATCTCTCCGAACGCCAAGCGGAGCAGATGATCGCCGCGCTGCGGTCGGGGCTTCGGGTGGGCGCTGCGCTGGCGGAGGCCGGCAGCGAGCTCGCCGGCGAGGAGCTGCTCCAGAAGCTGCGCGACTACACCCGCGAGAAGACCGCGCAGGTGGTGGGGATGCGCGAGGGCCGCTACGCTTTCTTCGCCGGCGACGAGTTCCGCGACCAGGTCGCTTCCGTGGAGATTCCTGCGCTGGCGCCGATCCTCGACGGCGCGCGGCGGATGTTCCCCATCCGCTTCTTCGCCCAGGCCCTCAAGCCCCACCTCGCCGAGTTCCCCCGCCGCGCCGCCGAGTTCTCCCAGGACCTGTCGGCGCTCGGGCTCAACGTGCAGGACCTCAAGGTGGCGATGCAGATGAACGGGCGGATCGCCCTGCGCGATCTGCTCGCACACGGCCGCGGCGATCTCCGGCAGACGTACAGCCTGATGTGGTTCCTCAAGCTCTCCAATGCGATCGCGTTCTCGAAGGAGCCATCCGCCGGGGCGGACCCAGGCTGGGCCGGGGTCGCCGCTCCGGACGTCATCGCCCCGCGCCGCAAGAAGCCGCTCCCGAGGGAGAAGCTGGACGAGCTGCGCGAGGCCGCGGTGAAGATCATCACCGGCTCGTACTTCCACGTCCTCGGCCTGGACATCGCCGCCGACACCGAGGCGGTGGAGCGCGCCTACCACGAGGTGGCCGCCCGCTTTCACCCCGACAGCTACCCCGAATACGACACCTCCGAGATCAAGGACCTGCTGGATTCGGTGCAGGACAAGCTCTCCGCGTCGTACCGGGTGCTGTCGATCGACGAGAAGCGCCGCGCGTACGTGCAGTTCCTCCTCTCGCGGCTGGACGTCGGCCGAAGTGGCGCGCTGAACGTGGACGCGGAGATCGCGCTCAAGCGGGGCGAGGCCGCGCTCAAGCGCAACGACCTCACCTCCGCGGTGCGCGCCTTCGAAGAAGCGGTGAGCCTCAACCCGCGCGAACCCGAGTACTACTCGTACCTGGCGTGGGCCACCTACAAGGGCGGGAACGGGAGCCGGAAGGACCGCGCGAAAAGCGCGCTCAAGCTCCTGAAGAAGGCGCTCGGGCTCAACCCGTACCTCGAACGCGCGCTGGTGATCAGCGCGATCATCGAAGGCGAGGGTGGCGACATCTCCGGCGCGCGCAAGAAGCTCCTCAAGGTGCTGGAGATGAACCCCGGCTCGAAGACCGCGAAGGCGGCGCTGCTGAAGGTCGGGCGGTGAGCGGACGGTGGCTCATCCTGCGCCGGCTGCTTGCCCTGGGCCGCCCGCACCGCGCGCTCCTGGTGAAGGCCTTCGGGGCGATGATCGTGCTCGCGGTCACCACCGGCGCGTATGCGTGGCTGATCGGCCCCGCGCTGCAGTTCCTCCTCAGCGGCGGCGAGCACGGCTTCGGCGCCGTGGGGCGGCTTCTGTCGGTGCTGGGGCAGGTCGATCGCGCGCGCGCGCTGTGGCTGCTTCCCGTCGTGGTGGTGGCGATCGGGTTGGTGAAGGGCGTGGCGTACCTCGCGCAGTTCTACTGGATGGGGCTGTACGGTCAGCGGATCTCCGTCGATCTGCGCCGGGCGCTCTTCCTCGTGTTGGCGCGGCTCTCCCCGATGCAGCTGAGCGCGCAGCGCTCCGGGGATCTCCTCAGCCGCTTCAGCACCGACGTCGCCGCAGTGGAGCTCGCCGCCACCTACGCGGTCGCGTCCTATCTGCGTGACTCGGTGCAGGTGGTGGTGCTCGCCGCGGTGGCCTTCAGCCTCAACTGGAAGGTCGCGCTCGCCACCATGGTGATCATCCCCGTCGCCGCCTGGCCGGTGGCGCGGATGACCCGCTCCTTCATGAAGCGCTCGCGCGAGGGTCAGAAGGGGCTGGGGCTGATGGCGGCCCAGGTGCAGGAGGGCATCTGGGGGCTTCGCACCGTTCAGGCATTCAACGCCCAGCGCGCCGAGCGCGAGCGCTTCGCGGTCCAGGCGGAGCGGCAGGTCCGCGCGCTGATCCGCGCCGCGTGGGTGCGGGGCGGCGTGCCGGGATTGATGGAGGTGCTGGCGGCGGCGGTGCTCGCCGGCGTGCTCGGGTTTGCGGCGGGGACCCACGCCATCCCCCCCGACCAGCTGGTCTCGCTTCTGACCGCGATCGTCCTCGTCTACCAGCCGGTGAAGGATCTGGGACGCGTGAGCCAGTTCGTCCTCCAGGCGCAGGTCGCCGGCGAGCGCTTGTTCGCGGTTCTGGACGGTGCGCCGGCAGTGGCCGACGCCCCCGGTGCGCGCGAGCTGCCGGCGATCACCCGCGGCGTCCGCGTGGAGGACCTGCACTTTGCGTGGGGCGATCGCCCCGCGCTCTGTGGGTTGACCCTGGAGATCCCCGCAGGGCGCACCACGGCCATCGTCGGGCCCTCCGGCGGCGGGAAGAGCACCCTCGTCGCGATGCTGCTTCGCTTCGAGCGGCCCGACTCCGGGCGGATCCTCTTCGACGGCGTGGACGCGGCCGAAGCCACCGTGGCCAGCGTGCGACGGCAGTTCGCGTTGGTGACGCAGGAGCCGCTTCTGTTCGCCGCCACCATCGCGGAGAACATCCGCTTCGGCCGCCCCTCGGCCACCGACGATGAGGTGGTGGCGGCGGCGCGGATCGCGGACGCGGACGGCTTCATCCGCGCGCTGCCCGAGGGCTACCAGACCCGGGTGGGGGAGCGCGGCGTGCGCCTCTCCGGCGGACAGAAGCAGCGCGTGTGCCTCGCCCGCGCCATCCTCGCCGGCGCGCCGGTGCTCGTGCTGGACGAAGCCACCAGCAGCCTCGACCCCGAGAGCGAACAGGAGGTCCAGCGGGCGCTCGAGCGCGTGCTCGTCGGCCGCACCGCGGTCGTGATCGCCCACCGGCTCGCAACGATCCAGCGCGCCGATCGGATCTACGTGCTCGAAAACGGCCGGGTCGCCCAAAGCGGCACCCATGAAGAGTTGCTTGCCTCGGGCGGCCTGTACGCGAAGCTCTGGGCGCTGCAGAACGCGCCCGAACGGGCGGAGGCGAGCGTCGCGTGAAGGTGTTGATGGTGATCCCAGGACCGGGCAGACGGAAGCGGCTCGGACCCGCACGCCGCGTGCTCACCCTGCTGGGGGTGGCGGTGGTGCTGTACCTGGGCTTCTTCGCGCTCACGGCGCTCCTGCGCCGCTACCCGCTGGTCGCCCCAGATCCGACGCCGCCGGCAGCGGTGATGGGGGCCTGGCACGTCCACTCCTCGCGGTCAGACGGGCGTGGCACGCCGGAGGAGATCGCGAAGGCCGCTGCGGAGGCGGGCCTCGAGTTCGTCGTGCTCGCCGACCACAACGTGGATCCCTCGCCGCCCCGGTTCGAACACGGCGTGCTGTTGATCGACGCGGTGGAGGTGAGCACGCCGCACGGGCACGTCGTCGCGCTCGGCGTGCCGCGCGCGCTCACCGAAGAGGAGCGGAAGGGAGATGTGCTCGCCACCATCACTTCGCTGGGCGGGGCGGGTTTTCTCGCGCACCCCGAACAGAAGAAGAACCCCTGGCGCGATTGGCCGAGCGCGCCGAAGGCCGCCGGGCTCGAGCTCTATTCCGCGGACTCGATGTTCCGCACCGCGCAGCGCAGCCCTGTGACCGTGTTCGCGCCCGCGACGGCCTCCTGGCTCACCAACCCGATTCACGGCCTGATGACCGTGGTGACCGATCAACCCGCGCTCCGCGACCGCCTGTTGATGCTCGCCACCGCGGCGCCCTTCGCGGCGATCTGCGCGCACGACGCGCACGGGCTGCCCTCGTACCTCTCCGAGTTCCGCACGCTCGCCATCCAGATCGCGCCGCCACCGGGGCAGACCGGCCTGCCGGAGGATCCGGTGGAGGCCGCGCGCCACGTCACCGACGCCATCGCCCACGGCCACACCTCGTGCGTCTTCCGCGCGATCGCCGGCGGCGCCGGGTTCGAGCTGCAGGGCGCGGAGGACCCCTCCGTCGGCGGCACCCTGAAGGTGAAGCTCCCCGCGCGGAGGCCGGAGGAGATCCAAATTCGCGTGCACGGCGCGGGCGTTTTGGACGCGGACGGCACCACGGTCCGCCTCGATCGCGAGGGTGCCGTGCAGGTGGAGGTCTGGTCGAAGGTCCCGGGGATGTACTTTCAGGACGGATGGAAGCCGTGGCTGGTGAGCAATCCGCTGCGCGTGCGCCCGGCGGTGCCTGCCGCGCCTGCGCCCGCGCCCGCGCCCTCGGTTTCCACCGAACCGCCGCCGTAGGCCGCGGGACATTCCGATGCGCTTCATCTACGTCGTCGCCAGCTATCTGCTGTTCTGGCTCGCGTTCCCGGTGCTCTGCCTGCACCGCAAGACGCGCAACGGCTTCGCCGAGCGGTTCGGTTTCTATCGGCCCGGCGTGCTGCCGCGCGGAGACGGGCCCACCATCTGGCTCCACGGAGCGAGCGCCGGCGATCTGCTCTCGCTCTCGCCGATGTTCGCGCTGCTCCGGGCGCGGTTCCCCGGCTGCCGGATCATCGTGTCCACCATCACGAACACCGGCTACCTGATGGGGAGCGAGCGGCTCCGCCAGCTGATCGACGCGGTCATCTACGCGCCGTGGGATCTCCCCGGAGCCACCCGTCGCGCGGTCCGGGCGATCCAGCCGGATCTGCTGGTGCTCGAGTACACGGAGATCTGGCCGAACCTGATCGCCGCCGCCCGGAAGGCCGGGGCGCGGGTGGTGTTGACCAACGGCCGCTTCTCGCCCGCGCACCTGGGGCGCTACCGCACGCTGTTCTCGCTCATCGGCAACCCGCTCCGGCAGGTGGACCTGCTGTTGATGCGGGAAGACGACGAGGCCGAGCGCGCGCTCGGGCTGGGCGCGCCGCTGGAGCGGGTGTGGGTCACCGGAAACACCAAGTTCGACGCGCTGGCGGTGCCGACCCAGGCCGCCGAGGACGACGAGCTGCGCGAAGGGCTCGGGCTCCGGCGCGGCGAACGGGTCCTCATCGCGGGGAGTACGCACGAGGGAGAAGAAGAGAAGGTGCTGGAGGTGTACCGCCGGCTCCTCGTGGACCATCCGGATCTGCGGCTGGTGATCGCCCCGCGCTACATCGACCGCGCGCCGCGCGTGGTAGCGCTGGCACAGGCGGCGGGGCTGACTGTCGGGTTGAGGTCGCAGGGAAACCCCGGGCGCGGTCAGGTGGCGGTGCTGGACACCATCGGCGAACTCGCGCGGGCGTACCGCCTCGCCACGGTGGTGTTCGTCGGCGGATCGTTCACCACGCGCGGCGGCCAGAACATCCTCGAGCCAGCCGCCCAGGGCCGCCCGGTCCTGTTCGGCCCTCATATGGAGAACTTCCACGACAGCGTGCAGGTGCTCGTCGGCCGCGGCGGGATCCAAGTTCACGATCCGGACCAGCTCTACCGGATCCTCCACGAGCTGCTCTCGCGCCCGGAGACGATCGCCTCGCTCGGAGAGCTCGCGCGGCAGGCGGTCCTTCAGGTCTCCGGAGCGAGCGCGCGCAACGTGGAGCAGATGGCGCGGCTGTTGAGGGCGGGATGACGAAGCAGGCGGGGCGCTGCAGGGCGACGAGAGCCGGCTGCCTTGAGCGCAAGCGCGCGCAACAGGCAGCAGATGGCGCGGCTCCCAGGCGCGGGATGACGAAGCAGGCGAGGTGCTGCAGGCAGACGAGTGAAGGCTGTATCCAGCACGGGCGCGCGCAACATGCAGCACATAGTGCGGCTCCTGAGCGCGCGATGACGAAGCAGGTGGGCGCCGCAGGCAGACGAGTGAAGGCTGTATCCAGCACGGGCGCGCGCAACATGCAGCAGTTGGTGCGGTTCCTGAGCGCGCGATGACGAAGCAGGTGGGCGCCGCTGGCAGACGAGAGCAGGCTGGCTGCAGCGTAAGCGTGCACAACGCGCGGAGCTGATCAGGTGACTCTTCGGAGCGGAATGACGAAGCAGACGAGGCGCCGCAGCCCGGAGGGAGTAGGCGCTGCGATGCGCGCGCCGCCGCACGAGCTGGCGCTGGCGAGCCGCTGCGGCCGGTCGCAGGAGGCTGCCGCGTGACGCCTGTTGCCCAGCCGGATCTTCCGCCGGCGCCGGAGGCCGCCGCGCTCCCGGTCATCATCCACACGCACCTGCACCACCGGCACACCGGCGCGTCGTCGCACGTGGAGGCGATCGTCCCCGCGTTGCGCCAAGCGGGCGTGGAAGCGTGGGCATTCGGGACCTCGCTGCGCGCGACCCTTCCGCGGCTCGAATTCGGCGCGCTGTGGCGGCGGCTCCGCACAGGGGCCGTGGTGATGCACGTGCACCGCAACAACGAGCTGCTGTTCGCCCTGGCGCTGCGCCTCTTCGCCCGTGCGCTCACGATCGTGATGACGCGCCACACCGGAGCCCCCCCCAGCCGCTTCACCCGGTGGCTCGTCGCGCGCGCGGATCGGCTCATCTGCCTCACCCCGGATCAGCTCCCGCACCTGCCGCCCGACAGCGAGGTGCTGGGCCACGGTGTTGACACCGCGCGCTTCGTTCCTCCGCAGAATCGCGATGAGGCGTGGCGTCAGCTGGGGCTTCCGGGCCGCTATGGGATCGGCGTCGTGGGGCGGATCCGCCCGGCGAAAGGGCAGGGCGACTTCGCCGAGGCGATCGCCCCGCTTCTGCCCGCACACCCGGACTGGCACGTGGCGCTGGTGGGGTGGACCGCGCCGAAGGATCAACCCTTCGCCGCCGACATCGCGCACAGGCTCGGTCCGCGTGTCACGCTCGCCGGTGAGCACGCCGACATCCTCCCCTGGTACCAGGGCCTCACCGTGCTGGTTCACCCCTCGCACACCGAGGGCTATTCGCTGGTGCTGCTCGAGGCGATGGCAGCGGGCTGCTGCGTCGTGGCCTCCGCTCTGCCGTACACGCGCGGTCTGGTCCACCATGGACAGAACGGCTTTCTCTTCCCGCCGCACGATCGCGAGGCGCTGCGCCGGATCCTCGCCGAGATCCTCGCGGATCCGGTCCGGGCACAACGGATCGGCCGCGCAGCGGCGGAGGACGCGCGTGCGCGCCTCGGCATCGACGGCGAGGCCCGGCGGCTGATCGACGTCTACCGCCGCGCTCGTCCCCGCTGATGCGCGCGCAAGGTGGTATGGACGCCCCGCCCACGATGCGCCTCCTTCACCTTTTCGCGAGCCCGGTCTGGAGCGGCCCGGCGGATCTGATCGCCACGCTGGCTTCGGCGCAGCGCGCCCTCGGCCACGACGCGCGGATCGCCGTGGACCGCAAGCGCGCTCACCCGCCCGCCGAAGAGCCGATCGTCCCGCGCCTTCGGGCGCTCGGGCTCCTCGACGATGGAGGCCTCGAGCTTTCGGTGAAGTCCGGACCGTTGGCCCTCTTGCGCGATTGGGGCGCGCTGAGGCGCCGCGCGGTCGACGTCATCCACGCGCACTTCTCGCACGACCACCACCTCGCTCGCCTCGCCGCGCCCCGATCCGCGGTGCTGATCCGATCGATCCACGCGCCGCGTTCGCTCAAGGGACTTCCCCGTGCGCACGGCTACACCGTCCCGTGCGCTACGCTCTTGAACGCGGTGCCCCACCGCCGAGCGATCGTTCTCCCTGCGTTGGTGGACGCCGCCTTCGTGCCCCCGCCGGATCGCGCCGCGCTCCGGGCAAAGCTGGGGTTCTCCGGCGAACCGCTCATCGGCATCGTCTCCACGTTCAAGCCGTCGCGTCGTCACGAGCTCGGGCTGAAAGCGTTCCTGCGCGTCCTGCGCGAACGTCCCGGGGCGAGGCTCCTCCTCGCCGGCGATGGCGCCGGGGAGGCCGCGCTCAGAGTGCAGGTGGAACGCGATCCGCAGCTGCGCCAGCGCGTCACCTTCGCGGGCTACCGGTCCGGTCCCGCGTTCGTCTCGCTCCTCCAGGCGCTGGACGAGGTGTGGATCCTCGGGCTCGGGAACGACTACTCCGCCCGTGCCGCCGCCCAGGCGCGCGCGTGCGGGGTCCGCGTGGTGGCCGTGGACGAAGGCGCGCTGGCCGAATACGCCGACGCGCTCGTGCCCACGCCCGATCCGGACGCGGTGGCCGAGGCCTCACTCGGTGGCGCGCGGCGGAGCGTTCGCCTCGAAAGTCCGGCGCAGATCGCCGAACGGGTCCTGTCCTTCTACGAGGTGTGCCGGTGAACCTGGAGCGCCTGTGGTACCCGCCACGGCCCGACCCGCCGTCCGACCGGCTCCTCCACCTGCCGCTGTCGCTCGCCGCGGCCGGCTTCGGTGCCCTCGTCGGCGCACGGAACGCGCTCTACGACCGCGGCGTCCTCCGCTCCCACCGAGTCGAGGGCGTGCGGGTCATCTCGGTGGGCAACATCCATGTCGGCGGGGCAGGGAAGACACCGGCCACCATCTTCCTGGCAAACCGGTTGTTGGCCGCTGGGCGGCGCGTCGCCGTGCTCACCCGGGGCTACGGCCGCACATCCACGCGCGCCCTGGTGTTCGACGCCGGCGCGCTGCCCTCGGCGGAAGTGGCGGGCGACGAACCGCTGCTCATCGCCACCCGCGCGCCCGGCGTGCGCGTCCACGTCGGCGCGGATCGCGTCGCCTCCGCCAAAAGGGCGAAGGCGGAGGGCGCCGAGGTGCTGCTTCTGGATGATGGGATGCAGCACCGGCGGCTTGCGCGCGATCTGGACATCGCGGTGATCGACGAAGCGGTGGGCCTGGGCAACGCGCGACTGCTGCCCCGCGGCCCGTTGCGCGAGCCCGTGCGCGCGCTCGAGCGCGCCGGGTTGATCTGGCTGCGCGAGTCGTCTGTGCCTGCGCCGCTGCCCGCCTTCCGTCAGCCCGTGGTGCGCGCCCGTTACGAGCCAACGCTGCTCCTCTCAGCGGACGGCCAGGCGCAGCCGGCGGCGTCGCTGCGCGGTCAGAAGGTGGTCGCGCTCAGTGGCCTCGCGCGCCCCGGTGCGTTCACGCGCACGCTGGAGTCGCTCGGCGCAGAAGTGGTCGCCTCCATCGCGCAGGAGGATCACCACGCGTGGACGCGCGGCGAGCTCGAGTCGGCGCGTAGGCGTGCGGACGGAGCCGGCGCGCTTCTGGTCACGACCGAGAAGGACGCGGTCAAGCTGCCCGCCCATGAGCGCCCGTGGGTGCTGCGCCTGGAGGTCGAGCTCACATGGGGCGCCGAGCTGCTCGATCGGCTCCTCGCGGACGCCATCGACTCGTAATACAAGGCTCCCGTGTCCCCGCCGCAGCCGACCCTCGTCTCCATCGCCCGCGCCTTCCCGAAGAAGCGCATCCTCGTCATCGGCGATCTGGTGGCGGACCACTACATCTTTGGCGAGACGGATCGGATCAGCCGCGAGGCGCCGGTGCTGATCGTCCGGTACGAGCGCTCGGAGGTGAAGCTCGGCGGCGGCGCGAACGCGGCCGCGAACGTGCGCAGCCTCGGCGGGCAGGTGACCGTGGTCGGCGCGCTCGGCCGGGACGAGATGGGCCGCCGAATGCGCCGGCTGTTCGGCGAGGTGGGGATTTCCGTGCGCGCGGCTTCCGGCGCCGGCGTGGAGACGGAGACCAAGACGCGCATCTACGCCGGCGGCGTGAACACCAAGCGTCAGCAGATGCTCCGGCTGGACCGCGGCGCCCGGACCCAGCTCCCGCAAAGGGTCCGTGCCGCGCTCGCGCGTGAGGTGGCACGCGCCGCACGCGATGCGGACGCCGTGCTCGTCTCCGACTACGGCGCGGGCGTGGTGGGCGACGAGGTCCGCGGTGTGCTCAAGGGGCTCTCCCGGGACGGGCTCCCGGTGTGCGTCGACTCCCGCTATGCGTTGCGCGAGTTCGTCGGGTTCGGCGTCTGCAAGCCGAACGAGCCGGAGCTCGAGCAGCTTCTGGGCATTCCGGTCCGCACCGAGGCCGATCTGTTGCGCGCGGGCGCGGAGGCGCGGCGGCGGCTGGAGTGCGGCGCCCTCGTGGTCACCCGTGGCCGCAGCGGGATGGCGGTGTTCACCGCCGAAGGCGCGCGGTTGATCGCCGCCCACGGAGACGCGGAAGCGGTGGACGTCACCGGCGCGGGGGACACGGTGATCGCCGCGCTCACGCTGTCTCTGGCCGCCGGAGCGGACGTGGAGCGCGCCGCGCGGATCGCCAACGTCGCGGGAGCGCTGGTGGTGCAGAAGCCGGGCACCGCCACCGTCGCGCACGCCGAACTCATCTCCGAGCTGGTCGGGCACGCCACCATCGCCCCGATGGAGCGCGCCGCCCGCCGTGCCCGTCCGCTCCGCCGCAAGACCCCGGGGCACTGAAGCGCCATGGCGACGATCGACAAGCTCGGCACGCTCGAGACGGTCCAGCGCGCGGTGGAGGACCACCGGCGGGCGGGGCGGACGATCGCGCTCGCCAACGGCGTGTTCGACCTCCTCCACGTCGGGCACGTCCGCTACCTCGAAGGCGCTCGCGCGCTCGCGGACGTGCTGGTGGTGGCGGTGAACTCGGACGCGTCCACCCGAGCGAACAAGGGCCCGGGGCGCCCGCTCATCCCCGAGGCAGAGCGCGCGGAGCTGGTGGCGGCGCTGGCCTGCACGGATCACGTGCTGGTGTTCGACGAGCCCGACGTGCGCGGGGTGATCCGCGCGCTCCGGCCGGACGTCCACGTCAAGGGCACGGACTACACCGCCGAGAGCATCCCCGAGCGCGCCGAGGTCGAAGCCTACGGCGGCCGGGTGGCCATCGCCGGCGATCCGAAGGACCACAGCACCACCGAGCTCGCCCGGCGGCTCCGCGGAGCTTGAAGCGCAGGGCGGTTCTGGCTACGGATGCGCCATGGCGCTCAACCCGGAGTTGAAGGAGATCCTCGCCTGCCCGAAGTGCAAGGGCGACCTCGAGTTCCACGAGGATCGGCAGGAGATCCACTGTCTTGCCTGCCGGCTCGTCTACGCCATCGAGGACGACATCCCGGTGCTGTTGATCGAAGAGGCCCGCCCCTTGGACACGGCGAAGGGCGCCTGATCCACCGGCCGTGCTCAAGCGCCTGGAGATCGCCGGAAAGCTCCTGCTCGCCGTCCTCGCTGCGGGGCTTCTGTGGCGGCCGGGGCGGAAGGAGCGCGCCCGCGCGCGCCTCCGCGCTCCGAAGCGGTTGCTGCTGGTGCGCACCGACAACCGGGTGGGCGAGGCGCTGTTGACCACGCCGGTGATCCGCGCGGCCCGGGCGCTGCCGTCGCGCCCCGTGGTCGACGTCCTCGTGCACCCGAAGGTGGCGCGCGTGCTTCGGGGCCACCCGGACGTCGATAAGGTGCACACGTTCGATCCGGCTGAACGGAAGTGGGGCCCGTTCTCGCGGACGGTCCGCGCGCTCCGCGGCGCCGGCTACGACGTCGTGGTGAACTGCGCCAATTGGCAGGCGCCCTCGGTGGGGCCGGCGATTGTCTCGCGGCTCGTGGGCGCGCACGCGGCGGTGATCGGCCCCGACCTGGCGCCCGTGCGGCTGCTCGCGGATGTGCGCGTCCCCGCCCTGACCAACACCCGCGCCGAGGCCGTGCAGCGCACGCACCTGCTCTCGCCGCTGGGCCCGGTGGATGCGTTGGGCGCACGCCTGAGCTTCCGGCCGGTGGAAGAGGACGAGGTGGTCCGTCGCGCGCGCGACGCGGTGGGGCCCTCCTCGTTCGCGGTGGTGAACCCGGGCGGACGGCTCGATGTCCGGCGCGTGCCGCCCGAGGTGTTCGCGGCGGCCAGTGGAGAGCTCCTTCTGCGCGGGATCGTTCCCCTCGTGACGTGGGGGCCCGGCGAAGAGCGTCTGGCCGAACAGGTGGTCGCGTCCGCGCCCGGCGCCGTGCAGGCCCCGCCCACGACGATCGACCAGCTCGCCGCGCTCATGTCCCGGGCGGTGTGCGTCGTCTGCAACAACACGGGCCCGATGCACCTCTCGGTGGCCGTGGGCGCGCCGACGCTCGCGTTCTTCTACCGGATGGAACTGGCCCGCTGGGGGCACCCGTACCCGCCGCACCGGATGCTCGACCTCACGTCCGTGGAAGATCCCGCGGGCGCCGCGCGCTCTGCGATCGATGAACACCTCCGCACGCTCGGTGTCTTGACCCCGGGCCGCACATCCCCCTAAGAGCCGTTCATGCCGAGGAGCATGACGGGGTTCGGGGCGGGTCGCGCGACGGTCGGATCCGAGGAGATCTCCGTCGAGCTCAAGTCGGTCAACCACAAGTACTGCGAGGTCAAGCCGCGCCTTCCGCGCGAGCTGGCTCCATTCGAGGCCGAGGCGGTGAAGAAGGTGAAGGACCGCCTCGCCCGCGGCGCGGTGGATCTGATCGCCCGGCGCCAGGCGGTCTCGGTGAGCGCCGCGGTCCCGGTGGTGGACGTTGCGCTGGCCCGCGAATACCAGCGCGCCTTCCGCGAGCTGTCGGAGGCGATCGGTTCGCCGGAGACCGTCTCGCTGGAGCTGATCGCCACGCAGCCCGGCGTGCTCCGGCTCGAAGAGCGGGGCGTGGTGGCCGAAGACGCGCAGAAGGCGCTGGACGCCGCGCTCACCCAGTCGCTCGACGCGCTGGTGCGGATGCGCGAACAGGAGGGCGCGGCGATCGCCCAGGATCTGAAGTCCCGGCTCGATCTGGTGGAGGAGGGCGTGAAGGCGGTGCAGGCGCTCGCGCCTCAGGCGGTGGAGGAGTACCGTAAGCGCCTGAGCGAACGGATCGCCGAGCTCACGCGCGAGGGGGCGGTGGATCCGCAGCGGCTGGTGCAGGAGGTGGCGCTCTTCGCCGAACGCACGGACGTGGCCGAGGAGATGACCCGCCTGCTCTCGCACCTCGAACATTTCCGCGCTCTCCTGGCCTCGGACGAGCCCGCCGGGCGGAAGATGGACTTCCTCGTCCAGGAGATGCACCGGGAGGTCAACACCACCGGATCCAAAAGCCAGCACCCGGCGATCTCCGCCCGCGTGGTGGCGCTCAAGGCCGAGCTCGAGCGGATCCGCGAGCAGGTCCAGAACCTGGAGTGAGAGGCGCCCCCATGGAGACCCCTGCCAATGACAAGCCGCAGCTCGACCGGGGCCTGCTCCTCGTGCTCTCCGCGCCGTCGGGGGCGGGGAAGACGACGCTCGCCCGCCGCCTGCTCGCCGACAGCCCGGACGCGGTGTTCTCGGTCAGCTACACGACGCGTCAGCCGCGCGGGAAGGAGAAGGACGGCGTCGACTACCACTTCGTCGACGTGCAGTCCTTCCAGGACAAGATCGAACGCGGCGAGTTCGTGGAGTGGGCGGAGGTCCACGGGCACTTCTACGGGAGCTCCCGTTCGGTGGTGGAGCAGGCCCGGGCGAAGAACGGAATCGCCGTCTTCGACATCGACGTCCAGGGCGGGCAGGCGATCAAACGCAAGTACCCCGAGGCGGTGCTGGTGTTCATCCTCCCGCCCAGCATGGAGGAGCTCGAGCGGCGCCTGCGCGACCGCAAGACCGACTCCGAGGAGACGATCCGCAAGCGCATGCTGGTGGCGCGCTCGGAGATGGAGCGCGGGATCGCCTCCTACGACTACATCATCGTGAACGACGACTTCGACCGCGCGTACTCCGAGCTCCGCTCGGTGGTCGTGGCCGAACGCTGCCGTCGCGGCCGCGTGGATCTGGGCCGGTTGCACCTCGACCCGGCGCCCGACGGAAAACCTTCAGCGGCGCCGGGGGGATGAAGCGCGTCCCGGCGCGGGTTGGACCCATCAAGCTGGCGCGTGCGGATCAAGTTGTTGACACGCAGGGGGCCCGTGGGTATCTACGCCGCCCCTCCGGCACGGAGGGCTTCGGCGGGCGGTACGAGGTGTAGGAGAGGGAAGCTGCTTCAACGGGAAGCAGAGTCGAAGCGGGTTGTCGCAGTCTGGCAGCACCACAACTGAATAGGTCGTAGCAATAGCAGGTCAGCCCGGCTCGGAAGCACGAGCCACCGCGCGAACCGGAAGTCAGCGGGCGCGCGGCCCTCGAGGCGGTCGATGAAGTCGACTCCCGGTCGAGAAACGGAGTCGGTCGCATCCGTCTCCTCGAGGGGCGAACGGCGGAGGAAGGTTTCGAACTTTCGCGTTCGTCTGGCGGGGATCGTTCCCGGCTCGTGAGCAGATGCATCCACGGCGTGCCGCACGGCATGAGCTGGATGCCCGAGCGAACCGGTGGTTGACAGTGGCGCGGCGGCGGTTGTAGAAGCCGCGCCCCTTCGAAAGGGAGGCCTCTCGAAGGGTGTCAGTCTCGAACGCCGACGTGGCGTCGAGTCCAGGACCGGATGAATCGGTCGAAGACGAAGGGTTGACAGGGAAGCGGCGAAGGCAGTAGAAGCCGCGGGCCCCGTCGGAAGGAACCGCGGTTCCAACCCGGCGGAATGCAGTCCCGGTTTCGGGTTGTTCGACGAAACCGGCAGGCTCCGAAGCGAAAGCGGAG
>JADGHL010000027.1:25000-48018 GCA_019686135.1 Myxococcaceae bacterium
GCCGTCACGGCAGAGCGTGGGACGAGAGATAGAGGTAAGTAAGCTACTAAGGGCGTATGGTGGATGCCTTGGTTCCGAGAGGCGATGAAGGACGTGGGTGGCTGCGAAAAGCTCCGGGGAGTTGTCAACCGAACGTTGATCCGGAGGTGTCCGAATGGGGAAACCCACCGCGGCGAACAGCTGCGGTACCCCCTGCTGAATACATAGGCAGGGAGGAGCGAACGAGGGGAAGTGAAACATCTCAGTACCCTCAGGAAAAGAAAACAATGAGTGATTCCCGTAGTAGTGGCGAGCGAACCGGGAACAGCCTAAACCGGTGTCACGCAAGTGGCATCGGGGTTGTGGGTCCGCGGTAGGACCCTGATCTGTTAGCGGAAGCACCTGGAAAGGTGCACCAGAGAGCGTGATAGTCGCGTACGCGAAAACGGGTTGGGGCCGAGCGGGGTGCCCAAGTAAGGCGGGACACGTGCAATCCTGCCTGAATCTGCCAGGACCATCTGGTAAGGCTAAATACTACTCGGAGACCGATAGTGAACAAGTACCGTGAGGGAAAGGTGAAAAGAACCCCTGTGAGGGGAGTCAAAAGAACCTGAAACCATATGTCTACAAGCAGTTCGAGCACCACGCCGCAAGGCAAGTGCGAGAGCGTACCTTTTGCATCATGATTCGGCGACTTAATGTACGTGGCGAGGCTAAGCCGCTAGGTGGAGCCGGAGCGAAAGCGAGTCCGAACAGGGCGTATAGTCGCGTGCATTATAACCCGAAGCGGGGTGATCTACACATGGCCAGGATGAAGTGAGGGTAACACCTCATGGAGGTCCGAACTCATGGAGGTTGAAAACTTCTGGGATGAGCTGTGTGTAGGGGTGAAAGGCCAATCAAACTCCGTGATAGCTGGTTCTCCTCGAAAGATATTTAGGTATCGGCTCGGGCAATTCAGGACTGGAGGTAGAGCACTGGAACGGCTAGGGGTCTCACCAGATTACCAAACCGTACCAAACTCCGAATGCCAGTCACTGTTATCCCGGGACGCAGTCGGTGGGTGATAACGTCCATCGGCAAAAGGGGAATAACCCAGACCGACAGCTAAGGTCCCCAAATCGAGTCTAAGTGAACACTAGAAAGGATGTGGCAGGTCACTGACAACCAGGAGGTTGGCTTAGAAGCAGCCATCCTTTAAAGAAAGCGTAATAGCTCACTGGTCAAGACAGGCCGCGCCGAAAATGTAACGGGGCTCAAGACTCGTACCGAAGCTTCGGGTCGTGCGTGCAATGGCGCGTGCGGCGGTAGAGGAGCGTTCCAGGTGCTGCGAAGCATGACCGGAAGGGCATGTGGAGCGCCTGGGAGTGCTGATGCCGAAATGAGTAGCGATAAAGGGGGTGAGAATCCCCCTCGCCGTAAACCCAAGGTTTCCTGGGTCAAGTCAATCTTCCCAGGGTTAGCCGGATCCTAAGTCGAGGCCGAAAGGCGTAGATGATGGACAGCAGGTTAATATTCCTGCGCAGTCTTGTAGTCGTTGAACTGAGGGAGGACGGAGAAGGGCAGTCGATCCGGGTGGTGGATTCCGGTCCAAAGCCGTAGGGGTGTCGCGTACGATCAAAAGGCGCGGCAGCTATCCCCGAGAGCCGATGGCGAGCGCGTCAGCGCGAAGTCGATGCTCCCATGCTTCCAAGAAAAGTCCCGCAGGGAGGCTACAGGGCTTCCGTACCGCAAACCGACACAGGTGGGTGAGGAGAAAATCCTCAGGCGCATGAGAGAACTCTCTCCAAGGAACTCGGCAAATTGACACCGTAACTTCGGAAGAAGGTGTGCCTCTGGTAGGTGTAGTCGTACAGACGAAGCCGAGAGAGGTTGCAGAGAAACGGCGGTAGCGACTGTTTACCAAAAACACAGGACTCTGCGAAGGCGACAAGCCGACGTATAGGGTCTGACTCCTGCCCGGTGCTGGAAGGTTAAGGGGATTCGTCAGCCGCAAGGCGAAGCGATGATCCGAAGCCCCAGTAAACGGCGGCCGTAACTATAACGGTCCTAAGGTAGCGAAATTCCTTGTCGGGTAAGTTCCGACCTGCACGAATGGAGTAACGACTTCCGCACTGTCTCGGAGAGGGACTCAGCGAAATTGAAATAGCTGTGCCGATGCAGTTTACCCGCAGGAAGACGGAAAGACCCCGTGAACCTTTACTACAACTTGACAGTGACACTAGGGATTGACTGTGTAGGATAGGTGGGAGCCTTTGAAGCCGGGCCGCTAGGTTCGGTGGAGGCAACGGTGAAATACCACCCTGTTGATTCTTGGTGTCTAACCACGTCCCGTGATCCGGGACTGGGACACTGTCTGGTGGGTAGTTTGACTGGGGCGGTCGCCTCCCAAAGAGTAACGGAGGCGCGCTATGGTTCCCTCAGACCGATTGGAAACCGGTCGTCGAGTGCAATGGCATAAGGGAGCTTAACTGTGAGACCGACGGGTCGAACAGGTGCGAAAGCAGGTCATAGTGATCCGGTGGTTCTGAATGGAAGGGCCATCGCTCAACGGATAAAAGGTACTCCGGGGATAACAGGCTTATCTCCCCCAAGAGTTCACATCGACGGGGAGGTTTGGCACCTCGATGTCGGCTCATCGCATCCTGGGGCTGGAGCAGGTCCCAAGGGTTTGGCTGTTCGCCAATTAAAGCGGTACGCGAGCTGGGTTCAAAACGTCGTGAGACAGTTTGGTCCCTATCTCCTGTGGGCGTAGGATACTTGAGAGGATCTGTCCTTAGTACGAGAGGACCGGGATGGAGACACCTCTGGTGTGCCAGTTGTCGCGCCAGCGGCACCGCTGGGTAGCCATGTGTCGATTGGATAACCGCTGAAAGCATCTAAGCGGGAAACCGACCTCAAGATCAGGTATCCCGGGCGCAAGCCCCTGAAGACCCGTGGAAGACTACCACGTTGATAGGCCGGGTGTATAAGCGCGGTAACGCGTTGAGCTAACCGGTACTAATCGGTCGTGCGGCTTACTTTACCTCCATCTCTTGGCTCACGCTTTTGTCTTGGCGGAGCGTAAGGGATTCGAGGTCAAGGTCGAGACCCCGTGCAATGACGCACGGTCTGGAAGTGATGCGGCATCGCTCGGAAGTTGGTGTTCTGCCCTTCGTATGCAATTGAGATTTTTCCGGTGGCTATATCGGAGGGGTCACACCCGTTCCCATCCCGAACACGGAAGTTAAGCCCTCCAGAGCCGATGGTACTTCGCGGGAAACCGCGTGGGAGAGTAGGTCGCTGCCGGATCTTTTTTTGGAGCGCCCGGTCCTTCGTAAGAGGGACCGGGCGTTTGCTTTTGCGGGTTCCCGGCAGTTGCCGGATGTAGGCCTTGCCGGTAGCGCCCTCACTCGGTCGGCGGATACGGTTCGCGCCGGTTCTTGCGTAGGGCGGACATGCGCCATGGCCCGGTGTTGCGGGCGGTGATCACTCTTTCGGCCTGCCAGTGCGGCGTGTCGGGGACCCGGACGCTGGCGCTGGCGGAGACGCCGGAGCTGGTACGGACGGCGGCGGCGGCGACGGGGAAGTCGCCTGCATCGACGGGCTCGAGGGGATTTCGATCGCCCCTGCCGGGGAGGTGGTGACCATCGGCCTGAGCCCGGGGCCGATTGCGTTCTCTGCCACAGGAACCCTGAGCGAAGGGGCGACCGAGGATCTCACCTCGCGGCTGAGCTGGAGCGCGCGGCGCGCAGATGACACCGAACCGGGCACCTTCGCGGCCCCAGGCTCGTATCAGCCGCTGCCCGGCACCGGCGGGGTCGTCACCATCGAGGCGACCGACGGCTGCGTCACCGGCACCACACAGGTCACTCTGAAGCTGGAGGCGTCGTTCCAGGATCCCGGGGCGGCGGTGAGCGATCGGTTCGACGGCCCGGTGGTCACGGACGACCCGGGCAAAAGCCCCACGGCCATCTACCCCAGCGACCAGACCCGCTTCCCGCGGAACATCTACAAGGTGCTCTTCCAGTGGAAGCGCGCGGCCACGACTGGTTCCGCCTGACCTTCGAAGGGCCCTACTCGAAGGATCCGCCGGGCCTCGGTGTCCGACGCGGAGCCGGAGGGCTACGTCGTCGCCAAACCCGTGACGACACAGCTCCCGAACGGCGCCGGGCAGGTCAAGTGCGTGGCCTGCCACACCGTCTCCCGCAGCGGGAAGAAGATGATCGCGTACACCGAGGCGGGGAAGAAGGGCGAGTTCGTCTACGACGTCACACTCAGCCCGCCGCCCACGCCGGTGCTCACCACGGAGATTTCCACCGCCAAGGGGTTCGGCACCTTCCGCCCGGACGATCAGCGGGTGGTGGCGACCGTGGGGAATCTGCTGGCGGAGTTCGCCGCGGACACCGGCGAGAAGATCGCCAACCTACCGGTGACCGCGGGTACCAACCCGGACTGGTCGCCCACCGGGGCGCTCCTCGCGTATTCGGACAAGGCCGGGATTCGCCCCAGGGTGCCGCGCTCGCGGTGATCCCCTACGACGACGGGACCTGGTGCCAGCCGATCACGCTGGTCGCCGGCGGGACGCAGACGAACCTGTTCCCGAGCTTCTCCCCGGACGGCGCCTGGATCGCTTTTGCCCGGGGGAAGGGTGGTCAAGGCGGACGGGAGCGGCGAGCCGATAGAGCTGAAGGCGGCGAACCGGGTGGTCAACGGGGTGATGACCGACGGCCGGCACGAGAACAACATGCCGACCTGGGCGCCGCCGGGCGACTACGACTGGGTGGCGTTCAACTCCGTGCGGCCCTATGGCGTGGTGTTCCCCAACGGCGGCACCCAACAGATTTGGGTGAGGGCCATCGACCGGCAGAAGCTGTCGGCGGGAGAGGATCCGAGCTTCCCCGCGTTCCGTTTCGCCTTCCAGGGGCTCACCGAGGACAACCACCGGGCGTTCTGGACGCTGGACGTGCGCGATCCCGAATATGGCGGGACCTCCTGCCTGCCGCTGGGGAGCCCATGCAGCGGGACCGCTCCGGAGTGCTGCCTGGGGACGGAGTGCGTGATCGGCGAGCTCGGTTCGGGCGTGTGCCTGCCGCCTCCGCCGGACGCCGGGATGTGCATCCCGCTGGGCGATCCCTGCGATCAGACCGGCGGCGCCCCGTGCTGCACCGGATCGGTGTGCGACGTGGGCCCGGACGGGGGCGGCACGTTCTGCCGGGGGACGATCAACTGAGCGCCAGGCCCGCCGGCCCAGACTTCACCCCGAGCGCATCCATCCAGCCGGGACCTGCGGAAAGTCCCAGCCGGCACTGGCAAATTCCGCTCTCACGGGCCGTTTGACCGCCTGGAGGGCGTGAAATAGGATGCCCGCCGCGTGGCGGCGTCCCGAGCGCTCCAACCGCCCGAAACTTCAAGTCTTTTTCCCGCAGAGATCGATGAAGAAGCCCACTGTCTTCGGCAAGTACCTGCTGCTCGAACGGATCAACGTCGGCGGCATGGCCGAGGTGTTCATCGCCAAGGCCTTCGGAGTGGAGGGCTTCGAGCGGATCCTGGCGATCAAGAAGATTCTCCCGACGATGGCGGAGGATGAAGAGTTCATCACGATGTTCATCGACGAGGCGCGGATCAGCGTTCAGCTGAACCACGCCAACATCGTGCACATCCACGAGCTCGGGAAGCACGACGAGAACTACTACATCGCCATGGAGTACGTGGCCGGGAAGGACATCCGGGCCATCCTCGAGTTCTACCGCCAGCGCAAGGAGATCATGCCGACGGCGCAGGCGGTGTTCATCGCCTCCAAGATGTGCGAGGGCCTGGACTACGCGCACCGCAAGAAGGACGCGCGCGGCCACGACCTCGGGATCATCCACCGCGACATCTCGCCGCAGAACATCCTCATTAGCTACGAGGGCGAGGTGAAGATCATCGACTTCGGGATCGCCAAGGCGGCGAACCGGAGTCAGAAGACCCAGGCGGGGATCCTCAAGGGCAAGTTCGGCTACATGAGCCCGGAGCAGGTCCGGGGGATGGAGATCGACCGCCGCAGCGACATCTTCGCGGTGGGCGTCATCCTCTACGAGATGCTCACTGGCGAGAAGCTGTTCGTCGGCGAGAGCGACTTCTCCACGCTGGAGAAGGTCCGCAACGCGGAGGTGCCGGTCCCCTCGCAGTTCAACCCCAACATCCCGGCCGGCCTGGAGAAGGTGGTCCTCAAGGCGCTCGCCCGCGAGCCGGAGGATCGCTACCAGTGGGCGAGCGATCTGCAGGAAGACCTGATGCGCTTTTTGCTCGCCGGGGATGCCATCTACTCGAGCAAGCATCTCTCCGCCTTCATGAAGGAGTCGTTCGCCGAGGACCTGGCGCGCGAAGCGGAGAAGATGGAGCGCTACGCGGCGATCGAACGGCCGGATCAGCTGGAGACGTCGCACGCGAACGCTCCGCTCCCCCGGCGCAACAGCCTCGACCGTCAGCCGGCGGCGCGCATGTCATCCCCGAGCGTGCCGCAGGCCGGCGGCGCGCGGATGAGCCAGCAGATGGCCGCGGTGGCCACCTCGGTCCCGGACATCCCGCCGCCGACCGCGGAAGAGCTCGCCGAGATGGGGGACGGCGGCGACAAGACGCAGATCGTCACCGACGCCCACGCGTCGATCCTCGACGACGGCAAGACGACCATCACCTCGGCGGATCAGCTGGCCGGGGTGGACGGGTATGCCCCCGAGGACGCCCCGCCAACCCTGCCGCCCGCCTCGGGGCGCCGGAGCGGCCCGCAGGTGGTGATCGGCGATCCGTCGGAGCAGTACGCGGGTGCGACGCGGATCGGCCCGGCGCCCGCCGGGCTCCAGGACCAGGAGTTCTCCAACGACGGCGCCACCCGCGCCGGGCCCCCGCTCCACGCCGGGGGCACCGCGAACGGTGGGCTCCAGGACGACGGCGAGGAGGATCCGAACCTCCACGTGGCGACGCGGATGCTTCCGCCGCTCGAGGACGAGGCGGAGACCACCAACGCCATGCGCCGGGCGCGCGCCGAGTTCTCCGAGGAGGACGCGTGGGACGAAGAAGGCGCGCCGGCGGACCGCACCGACGGCGAGGGCCAGCCCGCGTATGACCCGGAGGAGCCGGCGTACGACGAACGGGCGGAAGACGAGGTCACCGGATCCGACGCGGGCTCAGCGCCGGCGCAGCGGATGGCGGTCCGGCGTCCGCAGAAGCGGTCCTCGCCATTGGCGGCGCTCTCGCCGAAGCAGCGGCTGATGATCTTCGGCGGTGCGGGCGCGCTGGCGCTCGTGGCGATCATCGTGGTGGTGGTGGTGGCGATGCTGGGCGGGAGCAAGGGCAACCTGGTGGTGATGGTCACCCCCATGGAAGGCGTCCAAGTCGCGGTGAACGGCACGCCGATCCAGCCGGGCGTGATGATCGAGGTTGATCCGGGCGAGTACGAGGTGGTGGCCTCCGCGGCCGGCTACCAGACTCAGAAGAGGGTCGTGCAAATCGTCAAGGGCGCCAACCCGCCGGTGTCGATCGTCCTCCCCGAGGACCGTCCGGCCCCGCCCGAGCCGCCCGCCGCGAAGCAGCCGGAGCCTGAACCGGCCGAGGTCGCGGAGGGGACCGTGCCGGCTGCAGCGCCCGAAGGCACCACGCATGCGCCGGATGGCAGCCCGGAGGCGGGGAGCACCGAAGTGGCCGCTGCGCCGAAGGCCGCGCTCGCGAAGGCCGAGCCTGCGAGAGACGGGACCGAACAGGCTCAGCCGGAGAAGCCGGCCACGTTCGTGGCGAAGTTCGTGAGCGACCTGTCGGGCGTGGATATCCGCGTCGAGGGCCGGGATGTGGGAAAGACGCCCTCGGCGGTGGTGCGCGACCTCACCGTCGGAAAGGTCTACACGTACACGGCGACGAAGGCCGGCTACCGCGATCACAAGGGCGAGTTCACCTCCCAGGGCGAGGCGGAGATCGAAGTCGCCGTCCCGGCTCTGGAGAAGCTGCCGGAGCCGGAGCCCGAGCCCACGGTGGTGGCGAAGACGACCGAGAAGCCCCGTGAGCGCGAAGAGCACAAGCGCCGCGTCGAGCACGCCTCCAGCAAAGCGCCCAAGAAGATGGGGATGCTGGCGTGCAGCACCCGACCGGCCGGGGCCGAGGTGCTCGTGGACAACCGTCCCACCGGGCGCACCACGCCCATCACCCTGGGCAACCCGCTCAGCCTCCCGGTGGGCAACCGGGTCATCACCTTCCGGCTCAATGGCAAGAAGAGCGCGCCGAAAATGGTGACGATCAAGGAAGGCGACGTCGCCAAACTGGTGAACGTGGCGCTCGAGTAACCGGTGGGTTCCCGCCCGCAATCGATTTCCCCAGAACGACGCGGAAGCGCTCGTTGGGCGCGTTGGTTCTCATCAGAGCAGCCGGTGCGCATCCGGGGCGTTTCAATTCACCTTTTCGTGTATAGGGGCCGCGATGGAACAGCCGCTCAAGAAGGTCGGGCCTGCTGAGCAGCCCTTCAAGTACCCGCTGGAAAAGCCTTTTGTGGAGCCGGACTGGCGGCGGATCCCCGCCTACCGGGACGTCACCCAGGCGGAGTGGGAGAACGCCGTGTGGCAGCGCAAGCACACGGTGAAGAACCTCAAGGAGCTCAAGGCGACGCTGGGCGACCTGCTCCCGGACGACCTCGCGCAGAGCATCGAACGGGACATCCGGGAGCGGGCGACGATGTCGATGCTCGTCCCGCCCCAGATGCTGAACACGATGAACTTCTCGGACCTCTGGGCCGACCCGGTGCGCCGCTACATGCTGCCGGCGTTCGCGGACCGGCACCCGGAGTGGCCGAACCACCCGAAGGCATCGCGCGATTCGCTCCACGAGGCGGACATGTGGGTGGTGGAGGGGCTGACCCACCGCTACCCGTCGAAGGTGCTTGCGGAGCTTTTGCCCACGTGCCCGCAGTACTGCGGCCACTGCACCCGCATGGATCTCGTGGGCAACGACGTGCCGCAGGTGCAGAAGCACCGCTTCACGATGGAGCAGAAGTCGCGCTACGAGCAGATCCTCGACTATTTGCGCAAGACGCCGTCGGTGCGGGACGTGGTGGTCTCCGGCGGGGACATCGCCAATCTACCCATCCAGGTGCTCGAGTCGTTCGTGAGCGCGCTGATGGACATCCCCAACATCCGCGACATCCGGCTGGCCACCAAGGGGCTGATGGCGATCCCGCAGCACTTTCTGCAGGACCCGGTGCTCCGGGGCCTGGAGCGGCTGGCGAAGAAGTCGATCGAGCGCGGGGTGGACCTGGCGATTCACACCCACGTGAACTCGGAGCAACAAGCGACGCCGCTGGTGGGGCGGGTGGTGCGCAAGCTCCTCGACATGGGCTTCCGCGACATCCGCAACCAGGGCGTGCTGTTGCGCGGGGTCAACGACTCGCCGAAGCAGATCCTCGACCTGTGCTTCCGGCTGCTCGATGACGTGAAGATCATGCCGTACTACTTCTACATGTGCGACATGATCCCCAACTCGGAACACTGGCGGCTGAGCGTGGCGGAAGCCCAGAAGCTCCAGCACGACATCATGGGCTTCCTCCCGGGCTTTGCGACGCCGCGCCTGGTCTGCGACGTCCCGTTCGTGGGCAAGCGGTGGCTCCACCAGGTCGCCGAATACGACCGGGAGAAGGGCATCAGCTACTGGACCAAAAATTACCGCACGTCGATCGAACGCGACGATCCAGACGCGCTGACGCGCCGCTACGAGTACTACGATCCCATCTACACGCTCCCGGATTCCGGCCAGCGCTGGTGGCGCGACCGCGCCCGCGCCGCGTGAGCGTGTTCGTGGTTCGTCGTGAGAAGTGGGTGGTGCGGGCCGCTTCGCGCCTTTCGGCGCGCGGCCATGGGGGCGTTCGGGTTTGAGTTCTGGAGTGGGATCCAGTGAGTGAGTGGGTGCCTCCGGCGCTGTTCCCCGACGTCTCCTTTGCGGAGTGGAACGACTGGCGGTGGCAGATGCGCCACGCGGTCCGATCGCTTGCGCAACTGGAGCGCTTCGTTCCGCTCACCGAGGACGAGCGCAAGGGGTGCCTCGAGACCGCCGGCATCTTCCGGATGGGGATCAGCCCCTATTACCTCTCCCTCATCGACCGCGACCACCCGTTCTGCCCGGTGCGGATGCAGGCCATCCCGTCGCGCCACGAGGCGACGGTCCACCCGGGCGAATTGCGCGATCCGCTCGGCGAGGACCTTCACCGGCCGGTCGAGGCCATCGTCCACAAGTATCCGGACCGGGTCCTCTTCCTCGCACTCGACTCGTGCTCGGTCTACTGCCGCCACTGCACTCGCCGCCGGATCACCCGCGGCGGTGAGGCGGAGCTCACCCGCGACGCGATCCGCGAGGGCGTCGAATACATCCGCGCCCACCCAAAGGTGCGCGACGTCCTTCTCTCCGGCGGCGACCCGTTCCTGCTCGTGGACGCGAAGCTCGAGGAGATCCTCTCCGCCATCCGCGCCATCCCGCACGTGGAGATGATCCGGATCGGCACCCGCATCCCGGTGTGCCTGCCGATGCGCGTCGACGACGCGCTCGCCCGGATGCTGCGCCGCTTCGCGCCGCTCTTCGTCATCACCCACTTCAACCACCCGAAGGAGATCACCCCCGAGGCGCGCGCGGCCTGCGAGCGCCTCGTCGACCACGGCGTCCCGGTCGAGAACCAGGCGGTGCTCATGCGGCGGATCAACTCCGACGCGCGCATCATCCGCGAGCTCTCACACGAGTGCCTCAAGATGCGCGTCCGCCCCTACTACCTGCACCAGATGGACGTCGCCGAGGGCACGGAGCACCTGCGCACCCCCATCGCCAAGGGCGTGGAGATCCTCCGCGCGCTGCGCGGCCACACCTCGGGCCTTGCGGTCCCTCACCTCGCGGTCGATCTCCCCGGCGGCGGCGGCAAGGTCACGCTTCAGCCGGACTACGTCGCCGAACGGCGCGAGCGGGAGACGATTTTCCGGAACTTCCGCGGCGAGACCTACGCCTACCCGGAGCCGGTCGAGACCGACTGCTCCTGCCCCTACGACGAAGTGTGGACCGCCCGCCGCGGCGCTCGATCCTGAGCCCCTGGGCAGAGGGATCAGCGCGCTTCCGTCGCGGCGCCCTCCGGATGCTCGAGCTGGCCGGGGTACTCGTCGTCGAAGCCCTGCTGGATGGGGATCTCCCGCGCGCCCTCGTCAGGCTTCGTCTGCTTCGCGGCCTCGGCCTTCGCCTTCTCTTCGAGCCGCTGCTCCTCGGCCTTCGCTCGCGCCTGATCCTCGCGCGACATCCGCGCGCTGTACTGGACGAAGTCCTTCGCGCTGACGCCGTTCTTTTCGTAGACCGCCTGCGCCGCCGCCGCCTTCTCCTCGATCACCTTGCGGCGCTCTTCGTTGTCCATCTCGCCCGGCTTTTTGTTGCCGTGCGCTTCGTCCACCTTCTTCAGCGCGGCCTTCTCCTCGTGGCGGATCTTCGCCACCTGCTCGGGGCTGAACTCGGCAGCGCCAGCCGGCAGCGCCAGGGCACAGAGCGCGGCGATGGCGAAGGGCAGGGCAGCACGCACGGACATCGTCATCGTCGACCTCCTGGTGGACGCCGGCGAGCGTATCCGCGCACCGCGCGGCGCTACAAAAGCTACCGGCAGGACGCGCACGCGTCGTTGAAGCGCGCGCAATCCTCGTTCGCGTTCACGCAGCGATCCTGCGCCGTGCTCTGCCGCGCGGCGATGTCGCAGATCTTTTTCGCGAGATCGCACGCCTCGGTGGCGAACGAGCAGTTCTGATCGCAGCTTAGCGTCTCCGCCTGCGCCCGCGTGCGCAGCTCCTCGAGGCGCGCGGTGTACTGGTCGAGCTGCTCTTCGTCAGTCCCGGCGACGGAGGTCTCCGCCCGCCTGGGGCACGCCGCCAACACGGCAACGGCGAGGGTCAGCCACATGAGCTTCTTCATAGGGGCGCGGAGATTAGCCAGACATGCTCATTCGTCCAGCGAAGACGCCACGGAAATTGCGCGCGGCTGGATGCGCCGCGTCAGCGGTGCGGCGGCGAGCGGTACCACAACCAGGTCGCCAGAACGATCAGCGCCAGCAGCGCTGCGCGCCGCAGTTGCTCCCGCCGCTGATACTCCGGTGACTCGAGCACCTCGCGCAGTCGCGCCTCGGTCAGCACGCGCACCTCCGCCGCGTTCGCGCTCAGACGCCATAAGGGCTCCGCGAGTCGTGCGGCCGCGGCTGACGTGGCTTCACGTTCCGGACCGTGCTGTGCAGCATCGGCCGACGCGGCGTCGCGCTCCGCCGCGGTCGGTGCGGCCGCGGGTGTGATCGGCGCCGGCGGGGCAGGTGGCCTCGGCGCCTCGCCGGCGAGGGCTGCGCGTAACGCGTGCGCGCGGTGGCGCTCCACGTCGGCGTCAAGCGGCACCGGCTCAAGGAGCAGCGGTGGTCCCTCCGGATCGCGCACCGCCTCGGCGAAGAGGGTGGCGGCGCGCAACAGGTGCACGCTCCAGGCGTCTTCGGTGACTGAATAGCGGCGCGCGCACTCGGAATCGCCGAGCCCGTCCACGAAGCGCAGCCGCAGCGCCTGTTCGGTGCGCGGCGGCAGTCGCTTGAGCGCCCGGTACAGGCGGTCGGCTTCGGGGGACATCGCCCGCCGGTTGTAGCACGGGCGTTTTCTTGAGCCGGGGATCTGCGTTCGTACACTCGGCGCATGTGGCGAGCTGTAGCGATCGGCGTGCTCTGTCTGGGATCGGCCGCGCAGGCGGTGGAGACGATGCGCATCCAGATGGAAGACGCCGCGAAGGAGGCCACGCTGTCCGGCGAGGGGCTCTCCTTCGGCGTCGACGCCGAGGAGGCGCGCTTTTCGCCCTCGCCGTTTGGCCGGAGCGTCGTGCGCGTGGTCGAGGGGCACCTCGATGTCGACGGCGCGATCTGGCCAGAACAGGCGGTGCGCTTTCGCGCGGGCACCTCCGGCCTCGATGACGGTGTCCCCGGCCGCGCGCCCATCCGCGCCAACGGCTTCGAGGTCCGCGGTGACGTCGTCGCGCGCCTGCACCGCGGGCGGATCCAGCTCATCAACGTGCTCCCGCTCGAGGACTACCTGCTGGGTGTGCTCGGCAGCGAGATGCCCACGAGCTTCCCGGAGGAGGCGCTCAAGGCGCAGGCGGTGGCGGCGCGCACCTACGCGCTGGAGAAGAAGCTGGAGGCGCTCGACCAGCCGTTCCACATGGGCGCCTCCGTCATCCACCAGGTGTACGGGGGACTGCGCGAGGAGGACCCGCGCACCCGCGCCGCGGTGGAGGCCACCCGCGGCGAAGTCCTGACCTGGGAGCTGCAGCCGATCGAGGCCTACTTCCACGCTTCCTGTGGTGGCCGCACCGAGGACGGCGCGGACGCGCTCGGGCGGGATCTGCCGTACCTGAAGAGCGTCTCCTGCCCGTGCGGCGATCTCCCCGCTGCCCGGTGGGAGGTGACGGTCCCGCGTCGCGAGCTCGAGCGGACGTTCGGGATCCGCGACGGCGAGCTGCGCATCGCCGGGCGCACGCGGACCGGGCGGGTGTCGCGGCTGGTGGCGTCCAACGGCAGGGTCATCGACGCTGTGAGCTTCCGCGCGAAGCTCGGCTACACGCGCATCAAGAGCCTGTCCTTCGACGTCACACCGGCGCAGAACGGCGATGGGCTTCACTTCACCGGCCGGGGCTACGGCCACGGCGCCGGCCTGTGCCAGTGGGGGGCGAAGGTGATGGCCGCCCGCGGGGCGACCTACCGGGAGATCCTCGCCCATTACTATCCGGGCACCGAGCTGCAGACGCTGTACTAGAGGGGATTGCCTCAAGGGAGTCGCCCCGTTCGTGCGCGTCGAAGACTTCGAGTTCCACCTTCCCGAGGAGCTGATCGCCCAGGCCCCGCTCGCCGAGCGGGATGCCTCCCGCCTGCTCGTCCTCAACCGCCGCTCGGGCGCGTTTGTGCACCTGCAGTTCCGCGCGCTGCCGGAGCTTCTGTGCGAGGGCGATCTTCTGGTGTTCAACGACACCCGGGTGATCCCGGCCCGCCTGTTCGGCACCAAGGCGCACACGGGCGGCAGGGTGGAGCTTCTGCTCGTCCGGCCCATCGCCGACATCTCCAACGCGAACGCGCTCGCCGACCGCGAGCACCGGCACGCGTGGAGCTGCCTGGGCCAGGCGAGCAAGGGGCTCAAGCCAGGGACCCGCGTCGAGCTCGGCGACGGGTTTTCGGCGGAGATCGTCGCCGCGCCCGGCGGCGGCGAGGTCCACGTCCGGTTCGACGGGCCGGGCCCGCTGCAGCGGTTGCTCGACCGGCAGGGACGGCTGCCCTTGCCGCCGTACATCCGCCGCGAGCCGACCGCGGAGGACGCGGAGCGCTACCAGACGCTGTTCGCGCGCGTCCCGGGCAGCGTGGCCGCGCCCACCGCGTCGCTCCACTTCACGCACGATGTGCTGGAGCGGATCGCCGCGCGTGGGGTGCGCCGCGCCACCGTCACCCTCGACGTGGGGCCGGGGACGTTCATGCCGGTCCGCGGAGACGATCTCTCCTCCCACAAGATGCACGGCGAGCGCTTCGAGGTCCCGGAGGAGACGGCGCGGGCGATCGCCGAGACGCGCGCGCGCGGCGGGCGGGTCGTCGCGGTGGGCACCACGGTGGTGCGCACGCTGGAGACGGCCACGGATCCGGAGACCGGAGCGGTACGGCCCGGACGGGGAGAGTCCCACCTGTTCATCACGCCGGGCTTCCGCTTCCGGCAGATCGACGCGCTCGTCACCAACTTCCACCTCCCGCGCTCGACGCTCCTCATGCTGGTGAGCGCATTTGCCGGACACGCGCACGCGCGGGCGGCGTATGAGGCGGCCGTCGCCGAGCGCTACCGCTTCTTCTCCTACGGTGACGCGATGTTCATCTCGGACCGCACCCCATGACCGATCCTTCGCCACCGCCTTCGGCAAAAAGGGGAGACGCGCGCGTCGAGCCCTCCCTGGTCCGCTTCGAGCTGCTCCACGTGGATGCCACCACCGGCGCGCGGCGCGGCCGGCTGTACACGCCGCACGGTACCGTGGAGACGCCGGTGTTCATGCCGGTGGGCACCGCCGGGAGCGTCAAAGCGCTCAGCCAGAGCGACGTCGAGGCGCTCGGGGCGGAGATCATCCTCGGCAACACGTACCATCTGATGCTGCGCCCGGGCGAGGCGTTGATCGGCGCGCTGGGCGGGCTGCACCGGTTCATCGGCTGGAACCGGTCGATGCTCACGGACTCGGGCGGGTTCCAGGTCTTCTCCCTCGCGGAGAAGCGGAAGATCACCGAAGAGGGCGCGCGCTTTCAGTCGCACCTCGACGGCGCGTACCACCTGCTCACGCCCGAACGGTCGATCGAGATCCAGGAGACGCTCGGCGCCGACATCATCATGGCGTTCGACGAGTGCCCGCCGGCCAGAAGCGAGCGCGCCTACTTCGAACAGAGCCTTTCACGCACCACCCGCTGGCTGCACCGCTGCGTCCGGGCGTGGTCGCGCGAGCGTTCGTCGCTCTTCGGGATCGTCCAGGGCGGGCTGCACCTGGACCTGCGCCGGCGGCACGCGGAGGAGGTGTGCGCAGTCGATCTCCCCGGCTACGCGCTCGGCGGCTATTCCGTGGGCGAGGAGCCCGCGCAGATGCACGAGGGCGTGGCGCACACCGCCCCGCTGTTGCCGAAGGAGAGGCCGCGGTACCTCATGGGCGTGGGGACGCCGCTCGATCTGGCGATCTGCGTGGCGGCCGGGGTGGACATGTTCGACTGCGTGCTGCCCACCCGGACCGCGCGCAACGGCCTTTTGTTCACGTCCCGGGGCAAGGTCGTCATCAAGAACGCCCGCTATCTGCGCGACGAGGGTCCGCTCGATCCGGCGTGCGACTGCTACACCTGCCGGACGCACTCGCGCGCGTATCTGCGGCACCTGTTCATGGCGAAGGAGATCACCGCGCTTCGCCTCAACACCCTGCACAACCTCCACTTCTTCCTCGGGCTGATGGCGCGGGCGCGCCGGTCGATCGAGGAGGATCGCTACGCGGCGTTTCTGCGTGAGGTGCGCGAGGTGTGGGCGCCCGGAGCGGCGCAGGCGGCGGACGAGGGGTGAAGACGCCCGGCGGGGCCAGGCGCCCTTGTGCCTACTTCGGCGCGCAGACCTTCACGGTGGAGTCCGGCACGCCATTGCACTGGTAGCCGTCACGGCAGTCCGCCTGCTCTTCGCAGGTCACGCTGCACAGCGACTGGCCGCCGTTCATCGCGCACACGGTGCCGCCCGGGCACTCCTTGTCCGAGCCGGGTTCCGAGCACCCCTTGGTGCAGTAGCCACCCGGGCGATCGGTGTAGCAGCTCAGGCTGGGAGCACAGTCGTCGTTCGTCTCGCACGGCTGCCCCACGTTCACGCTTCCACAGGCGCCCAGCAGCACCGCTGCCCAGAGGGCGGCCATCACGCGCTTCATGCTCGGAAATCCTCCTGTTGGAGGCGGGATTAGCACGTGGAGCGCGCTTGTGTGACAGGAACGACGCTGCTAAAGCGGCGCTCCCTCTATGGAAACGCTTTTTCCCACCCTGCTCGCGCAGTCCTCTCCGTTCGGCGGAGGTGGATGGACGTTCGTCCTCTACATGGGCGGACTCTTCGCGATCATGTACTTCATCCTGATTCGGCCTCAGTCGAAGCAGGCCAAGCAGCACCGCGAACTGCTCACGAGCCTGAAGAAGGGTGACGACGTCATCACGCAGGCCGGACTGATCGGAAAGATCTACGCGGTCCAGGACAAGGTGATCCTCCTGGAGATCGCCAACGGCGTGCGGGTCCGGGTGCTCAAGTCGTCCGTGCAGGGCAAGGCGGCGCTGACCGACGAGGCAGCCCCGGCCAAAGCCGAAGAGAAGAAGGAGGAGAAGTAGATGGACCGCGGCTGGGGTTGGAAGGCAGGCCTGATCGTCCTCGTCACGCTGTTGTGCGTCTGGGCGCTGGCGCCGACGTACTACTCGCTGGCGAAGCTCCCCCGCGAGAAGCGCAACGACATCGCGGCGCTGGAGAAGATCCTCCCGGCGTGGGCGCCGCCCGCGCGGTTCCGCCTCAACCTCGGGCTGGACCTGCAGGGCGGCATCCACTTGGTGATGCGCGTCGACACGAAGACGGCGCTGCAGAAGCGCGTGGAGCGGCGCGCGTACCGCATCGAGGACATCCTCAAGGACAAGAAGATCGAAGCCACCGCCACGCCGCGGCTGGACCGCCTTCAGATCGCGATCAAGCCGAAGGATCCGGCAACTCTGGATGCGATCGAGAAGGAGATGAAGCTCTTCCAGGACTTCAGCGTGATCGGACGCGAAGACGGCTCGGTGGTGATCGGCCTCAACGACACGCAGATCGGGTTCTTCCAGGAGGAAGCGCTCGAGCAGGCGATGCTCATCATCCGCAACCGCATCGACAAGTGGGGCGTGGCGGAGGCGGACATCCGCAAGCAGGGCACCGACGCGATCCAGATCTCCCTGCCCGGCGCGTCGGATCCGGAGATGGCCAAGCGCCTCATCGGCACCACCGCGCTTCTGGAGTTCAAGCTGGTGGACGAGGAGGCGCTGAACAACGGCTTCTTCCCGAAGCTCGCGCAGAACAACCCGCCGCCATCGGGCATCACCGTGGTGGGCGATCACCTCGAGGGCAAGGACCGGGATGCCCTGCTGGCCTACGTGAAAGACAAGGCGCCCGAGGGCCGGCAGATCCTGCTCGAGTGCGTGCCTGAACCGCAGAAGCGGGACACCTGCGCCACCTACAAGACCTGGCTGGTGATGGCGCATGCGGGCGTGACCGGCGACTCGCTCACCTCCGCGGAGTTCTACCCGGGCGACGTGAATGATCCCAACCCGCAGGTGAACATCACCTTCGACGCGCAGGGCGCGCGCGACTTCGAGCAGCTCACGGCGGAGAACGTGCACAAGCGGATGGCGATCGTCCTCGACGACACCGTGAACTCCGCGCCGGTCATCAACGAGAAGATCGCCGGTGGCCGGGCGCGGATCACCGTGGGCCGCTTCGGGGAGGAGGGCAAGACCGAGGCCCAGAACCTGGCGCTGGTGCTCAAGGCCGGCGCGTTGCCCGCGCCGGTGGCGATCGGCGAGGTCCGTCAGGTGGGCGCGACGCTCGGGCCGGAGCTCATCCGCAAGGGTGCGCTGGCCGCGGCGATCGGCTTCTTCCTGGTCGTGGCGTTCATGGCCATCTACTACCGGCGCAGCGGGCTGATCGCGGACGTGGCGCTGGTCATCAACGGCCTTCTGATCCTCGCGTGCCTCGCAGCGTTCAACGCCACCCTCACGCTGCCGGGGATCGCCGGCTTCGTGCTGACGCTCGGCATCGCGGTCGACGCGAACGTGCTCATCAACGAGCGCATCCGCGAGGAGCTGCGCCACGGCAAGTCGCCGCGCGCGGCGGTCGATCAGGGCTATGACCGCGCGTTCTGGACCATTTTCGACTCGCACGTGACCGCGCTGATCGCCGGCTTCGTGCTCTTCTTCACCGGCACCGGTCCGGTGAAAGGGTTCGCCACCACCCTGGTGATCGGCCTGATCGCGTCGCTGTACACGTCGATCGTGGTGACCCGGGTGATCACCACGTATCTGGTCCACCACCGGAACGCGACCAGGATCTCGGTGTAGCCATGCAGATCATCAAGCACGGAACGAACATCGACTTCATCGGGAAGCGGAAGCCCGCGCTCCTGATCTCCACCGCGATCAACGTCGCCATCCTCGTGGGGATTGCGCTGTTCGGGCTCAACCTGGGCGTCGACTTCGCGGGCGGCACGGTGGTGGAGCTGAAGTTCAACCACCCGGTCTCGGCCGAGGAGGTGCGCAGGCGCGCCACCGAGGGCGGACTGCACGATGTCCAGGTGCAGCAGATCGGCGCGAAGGAGGAGAACTCCTACCTGTTGCGGATGGGTGGTGTGACCCAGCTCACCCCCGAGAACACCGTTCAGGTGGAGAACGCGCTCAAGGGCGTGGGCACGGTGAAGCTGTTCAACGCGGACCAGGACAACGGCCTGGTCAACGTGCGCTACGAGCAGAAGCAGGATCTGCAGAAGCTGCGCTCGGCGGTGGAGAGTCTGGGGATCGGCGTCAACGACGTGCGCGAGCTCGGCCAGGCGCAGAGCGGCGGCTTCGACTACCAGATCGTCGCCTCCGGCATCGCGGACCGGATCTTCTCCGCGCTCGGCAGGGGCCACCTCGACGACAAGGGCAACCCGGACTTCGTCAAGCAGCGCGTGGACTACGTGGGCCCGCAAGTCGGCAAGCAGCTGCGCAACAAGGGGATCATGGCGGTGCTCTACGCGATGATCGCCATCCTCGTGTACGTGGCGTTCCGGTTCGACTTCAAGTTCGGCCCCGGCGCGCTGGTCGCCATGGTCCACGACGTGATCATGGTGCTCGGCTTCTATCTGGTGACCCGCGCGGAGTTCAATCTGACGGCGATCGCGGCGCTGCTCACCATCGTCGGCTACTCGGTGAACGACACCATCGTGGTCTACGACCGCGTGCGCGAGGAGATGGCCCGGTTCAAGGGCAAGCCGCTGCCGGAGATCATCAACATCGCGGTCAACGAGACGCTGGGCCGCACCATCCTGACCTCGCTGACCACCGCGCTGTCGGTGCTGGGCCTTCTGTTCTTCGGCCTCGGCGAGATCCGCGACTTCGCGGGCGCGATGCTGGTGGGCATCGTCGTCGGCACGTACTCGTCGGTCTACATCGCCTCGCCGCTCACCATCTGGCTGGACGAGCGCGCGGCGGCGAAGGCGCAGCGGTCCAAGAAGGGCCAGACCGCCGCGGCGTGAGCCGGCAGCGGGCGCTCAGCCCTTCTGTGTGAAGGCGTCCACCATCTCCGGCGGGATCCGCTGCGGTCGTCCTGTCGTGGTGGACACCAGCACCCAAAGCGTCATCGCCCGGGCGATCTCCCGGCCATCTTCCGGCCGGACGATCCGGGTGCGGCGCACCGAGCTGGCGCCGGACCAGGACTCGACCCAGGTGATGAGCTCGAGCTCCTCTCCCTCGAGCGCGGGGTGCAGGTAGTCAATCTCGTGGCGGCGGACGATGAAGATCTTCCCCGCCTTCATGTAGGCCTCGTGCGTCCAGCCGACCGCGTTGGAGTGGGCCACCGCCACGTCCTGGACCCAGCGCACGTACACGATGTTGGAGACGTGGCGCAGATCGTCGATGTCGCCCGGCTCCACGCGGACGCGCAGGTGGAAGTCGGGTGAGACGCGGAGCTCGGTCATGCGCTGCTGATAGCAGGTCGCGCGTTGCCTGTGCGCTTCAGCGCTGCGCGCCGGGCTGTCGCAACTGCCACGCGAAGCGGACGGCGTGCACGACGTAGATCGCCGCGGTTGCCAGGAGCGCGAGCGCTCCGACGGCGAGGTACGTCCGGACCATCCCGCCCACCGTGATTCCGTGCACGTCGACCAGCTTGCTCGGATCCGACAGGCCGATCCCTTCGATACGTCCGAACGGAATCTCATCGCGATCGCCGACCGCCCGGAGCCACGGCATCAAAACGTCCGCGAACCCGAGCGCGCCGATCCCGAGCAGCCCCCACCGCAGCGCGCCCTGGTGCAGACGGCTTCCGGGGGCCACATAGAAGGTGGACATCAGCGCCGCGCCGAGGAGCAGCGCTCCGCCATCGCCGAAGAAGGTGATCGCCGCCTGCGCCTGCGAGCGCCCGAGCGCGGCCGCCAGAAGAAGGTGCAGCGCCGCGATGGAGGCGAAGGCGCCGCGCCGGAAGGGCTGCCCGGCGCGGTGGGCGCGGTAGGCGAGGTACGACCAGAACGCCACGAAGAGCAGTGTGAGCATCGGAGACTTCGTCCCGCCGATGGACGTGAACCACGGCAAGGGGACGGCGCTGTAGCCGCACAGCCAGGCGCAGACGGCGTGTCCCAGCTCGTGCAGCCACATGCCGGAGGTCACCCGGGCGATGAACGCGCCCGGCTTCGTGCTCACCAGCAGGAAGGAGAGGCCGAGCACCACGGGCGGGGCGATCAACCGCAGCCGTGCTTCGGTGGCGCGTTCTTCGGCGTCGCCATCCCAGGCCGGAGTCTCCGGAGGCAGGTGCGGCGGGCGTTCGGGGGCGGAGAAGTCGAACGCCGGACCGGCCTGTTCCGCGGTCAGCGCCGCAAGCTGCCGCGCGCGTGCCTCCGCCCGCGCGTAGATGACCCCGCACCGCGGGCACTCCGGGGCCGGGACGCGGGGAACGCCACAGCGCGGACAGGCCGCATCGCTCATCCCGCCGGAGCGTACCGGACCGCGATGGCCCCCGCCGCCACAGATCACTGCGGGTGGACCGTCGCCTTACCCGGCGTGGTACTGGACCGACGCAGCGCGTAACCGCCCCCTGGTCGACCGGACCGCCGGGGGCGAAGGCTTTTCAGTCAAAGCCGCTTCGAAACGGTATGTTCCGCCGCACTTCTCATGGCCATACGCATCGGAGTGCCGACGGAGACGGCGCACGGCGAACGCCGCGTCGCCGCGACTCCCGAGTCGGTGAAGAAGCTCAGGGAGCTGGGGTTCGAGGTTCAGATCGAGCGGGGCGCCGGACTGCCCTCGGGGTTTTCGGACGACGCGTTCGCGCAGGCGGGCGCGGCGCTCGTCGATCGCGACGCGGTGTGGAAGGCGTCGGACGTGATCGTGAAGGTGCGCCCGCCCTCACTGGAGGAGGCGAAGTCCGCGCGCGAAGGGGCGACGCTGATCTCGCTCGTGCAGCCCGAGCGCCACCCGGGTCTGACCGAGGTGATGACGTCGCTCAAGCTCGCCGCCGTGGCGCTGGAGCGCATCCCGCGCATCACCCGTGCGCAGAAGATGGACGTGCTGTCGTCGATGGCGAACCTCGCGGGCTACCGCGCGGTGATCGAGGCGGCGCAGCACTATCAGGGCTTCTTCGGTCCACAGATGACCGCCGCGGGCGCCACCCCACCGGCGAAGGTGTTGGTGATCGGCGCGGGCGTGGCCGGGCTGGCGGCGATCGCCACGGCGCGCGCTCTCGGCGCCGAGGTGCGGGCGTTCGACACCCGCTCGGCGACCCGGGAGCAGGTGCAATCCCTGGGCGCGACCTTCCTCACGGTGGACGTGGCGGAGTCGGGCGAGGGCGCGGGCGGGTACGCGAAGCAGATGTCGCAGGCGTTCATCGAGGCGGAGATGGCGCTGTTCAGCCGGCAGGCCGAGGAGGTGAACATCATCATCTCCACCGCGCTGGTGCCGGGAGCGAAGGCGCCGGTGCTTCTGCCGAAGGACGTCGTCGAGCGCCTCAAGCCGGGCTCGGTGATCGTGGACATGGCGGCCGAGCAGGGCGGTAACTGCGCGCTCACCCAGCCCGACCAGGTGGTCGACTGGAACGGCGTGCGGATCATCGGCTTCACGGACCTCGCCTCGCGGATGGCGGAGACCGCCAGCCGCTTCTTCGCCAACAACATCGTCCACCTGCTACAGGAGATGGGCGGCGGCACGGGCTTTCGGGTGGACCTGGAGAACGACGTCGTCCGCCCGGCGGTGGTGACCTACGGTGGCGAGGTGCTGCCGCCGCCGCCGCGGAAGGATCCGACGCCCCTGGCGAAGCCTGCGGGACAGGCCCGGACGGCCAGACCGCCGCCGCCCGAGGCGAAGCCGGCGCAGAAGGACATCCACAAGCCGACGCGCCGCGGCTGGGGCTACAACCTGTTCGGGATGCTCGTGGTGGGGCTTCTGTTCGTGCTCGGCCGGTTCGCGCCGAACGACTTCCTCCAGCACCTCGTGGTGTTCGTGCTGGCGTGCTTCGTGGGCTGGCAGGTGATCTGGTCGGTCACCCCGGCGCTGCACACGCCGTTGATGTCGGTGACCAACGCGATCTCCGGCATCATCATCATCGGTGGGCTCCTGCAGATCGGCGCAGGACTCGACATGGCCACCGTGCTCGGCGTGCTGGCGGTGCTGTTCGCCGCGATCAACGTCTGCGGCGGCTTTCTGGTCACCCAGCGGATGCTGAAGATGTTCCGGCGCGGGCCGGAGGGTGGGGGTGGTGCATGAGCGGGACGGTGATCATCGC
>JADGHL010000116.1 GCA_019686135.1 Myxococcaceae bacterium
CCTGCCTGCCCGCCCGCCCTGCGAGCGCGTCGCGTTGCCTGGCCGCTCTCGCGCCCCCACCTTCGGAGGACGGAGGTGGGGGTGGACGAGGCGAAGGGCGACAAGCCCACCGGCAAGAGCCTCAACGAGCGCGAACCCGTCCAGGTCCCGCGCTCGCAGGTGACCGTCAAGACCGCGGTGACGCTCGCCGCGGTCCTTCTGGGCGCGGCCGCCTTCGGGTGGATCGTCGCGCACAGCACGGTGACGATCGTGCTGACGATCATCGCCGCGATGCTGGCGATGGTGCTCAACCGCGCCGTGGATCGCCTGGTGGCGTGGCGCATCCCGCGGACGCTCGCCGTCGGCCTGGTCATCCTCGGGCTGTTCGCCGCGCTCGCGGGTCTGGTGCTGCTCGTCGCGCCGACCGCGGTCGCCCAGGGCAAAGACCTCGTCGATCACGCACCCGACCTGTGGACCCGGATCCAGCGCACCGGCGCGTGGCAGTGGGGCGAACAGCACCTGCAGATCGAAGAACGGGTGAAGGACGCGGTGCGGGCGCAGGGCGGTGTGATGACGTCCGGCGCGCGGCCGCTGGCGCACGTCGTAGGCCGCGTCTTCGCCGGGCTCGCCGGCCTGGTGACGATCGCGTTTCTGACCGTCTTCATGCTCCTGTTCGGAGAGCCGCTGGTGCGGGCGGCGCTCCGCGAGACGCTGCCCGTGCACCGCGAGCGCTACCAGCGCGTGCTCGGCAACATCTACTCCGCCATCGGCGGCTACCTGAACGGACTCGGCGTCATCGCCACGCTGAATGCCACGCTCATGGCGATCTTCCTCCTGATCGTCCGCGTGCCGTTCTTCCTCCCGCTGGGGATCCTCAGCGGACTTGGCAGCTTCATCCCGCTGGTGGGCGCCACCGTCTCCGGGCTGATGATCGTCCTCGTGGCGCTGGCGACCAAAGGGCCCGTCGTGGCGATCGCCGCGCTCATCTACATCGTCGTGTACCAGCAGTTCGAGAACCACGTGGTGATCCCCGTCGTCTACAAGCGCACCGTGCAGGTGAACCCGCTCGTCACGCTTTTGGGGATCGTCTTCTTCGCCGAGCTGGCGGGGATCCTCGGCGCGTTCCTCGCGGTGCCGCTCGTGGCCTGCCTGCAGATCCTCCTGCGCGAGCTGCTCCTGGCGCGGCGCGAGCGGCTGGGGCTGCCCACCGAAGGCGACGTGGCGGCGGTGCGGCGTGTGGGCCGCCCCTCCTTGTGGCGGAGGCAGCGGCACGCCTGAGCGTCAGCCCTTCGGCGACCCGCGGCGCTTCTGTTCGGCCTCGACGATCCGCTTCTCCACCTTCAGCCGGGAGAAGTTCCACATCAACCCGTCCGGCGAGGCGCCCGCCATCGACCGCATCTGCAGCCGCATCGAGTCCAGGGTGCGGTCCACCTGCTGGCGCTGACGTTCCAGCTCCTCATCGGTGGCGAAGAGGATGGTCAAGAGCGCGTCGACCTCGATGCGCCCCTCGAACTCCTCCTCGAGGAACTTGAGCGAGAGCTTCTTCGGCGCCGGCGCGCACAGCGCCTTCTGCACCAGCGCGGCGATCGCCTTGGCCTCACCGAGCAGCGCCTCTTGGTGCGGCGCGCAGCCGAACCGGTCCATCAGCGCCGCCAGCTGCATCAGGAACGGATCCTTCGCGGGCCGCCCCGGCGGTCGGGTGAGTTGGGACAGCCACGCGTCCAGCCCGTCCCCGCCGGCCTGTTCGACCGCCTGGCGCAACAGCGGCATGAGCTCCGCGCGAAGCGCGATCCGCACGCGCTGCAGAGGGCCCGTCTGCATCGCCGCGATCTGCAGCGCCTGCTCCATGCTCTCGAGGATCTCCTCTTTGGGGACCACGCCGCGCGGGATGAAGGCGCGCTCGCGCCAGGGCCCCTGCGAGACCTCCGGAGCCACGGTGAGCGCCTTGAACTTGCCCGTGTTGAGCGTCTTGCGCGGGTCGATAACCACGCCGGAGACCTCGCCGCGGGTGTCCTCGAACGAATCGCGCGGGACGGCGAAGCCCGGGTGGGTCTTCTCGTCGTCACCGAGGTCCAGGTCCTCCACACCGTCGAGCTCCGACGGGTCGAGGTCGCACTCTCCGAGGTCGGCCTCGCCGAACAGACCCTCCCCGATCTCGGTGGGCTCGTCGTCGATCGGCACCGGGGCCGGGCGCGGCGGTGAGGGCTTTTTCTGGGCCATGAGGCAGTGACATGTTCCCACCCGACCATGCCCCATGGAAAGCCACGGCTCGACGAGGAGGCGCTCGTCGCCGAGTTCCCGTCGCTGGACCGCAAGGCTCAGGGCGCCTTCTTCACGCCGGCGCCCCTGGTGGAGGAGGTCCTGGAACTCGCCGTCCGGCATGCCCCGGCGCATCGTCCGCTCGCGGTGATCGACCCGTCCTGCGGCGCGGGCGCCTTTCTGGCCGCCGCAGCGGCACGCCTTCCCCGCGCCTCGCTCCATGGTCTGGAGCTGCACCCACAGGCCGCCGACTGGTGCCGGCGCCGCGTACGGAAGGCGCAGGTCCTCTGCGGGGACGGGCTCCGCGAAAGTTTCGACGCGCTCACCGCGACGCTTCCGCCCGGCGCGTTCGAGCTGTGGGTCGGGAACCCGCCGTACAACGGCACCTCCAGCGTGCTGCGCGATCCGCAGACGTACGCCCGGCTGGTGGCGCTTCTGCCGGAGGCGCTCCCCGCGGGCACCAGCCTCCGCGACGACTTCGCCTTCTTCCTCTTGCGCGTGGCGCGACGGCTCGAACAGCGCGACGGGCTGCTCGCCTTCGTCACCCCGGCCACGTTGATCGACGCGTTCATGTACGCCCCGCTCCGCAAGGCGCTGCTCGGGCGGCTCGAGCTCAAGGAGGTGCTGGAGCTCGGCGGCGGCGTGTTCCGGGGCGCGCGCGTAAGGACGTGCGTCACGGTGTGGCGGAGCCTCCCGCCGGCGACACCGAAGCGCCCGCTGCAGCTCGTGCCCGCAGGCGACGACGCGCCGGGCACGCTCTACCGCACCCGCGCCGCCTCAGGCCCGTTCGAACGCCACCAGCCGGGCGACGCCATCGCCTTCGCTCCCGCCGCGCCCGACTACCTTCTGCGACCGCCGCCGCCGAAAGCGGAGGCGCTCGACGCCCGGTGGCGCAAGGACGGCGAACCGCTCACGACGCTTATCCCCATCAGCTCGCCCGGGCTGAAGACGCGGTTCGACGAGCTGTTGGTCAGCGATGATCCGGACGTTTTGTTCGAGCGCGTCGACGCCTTCCTGCGGGCCGCGCCCACCGAAATCGAGCCGTTCGCGATCGCCCATGGAATCCCCGCGCGGCACCTCGCCAAGCTGGAAACGCTCAAGGCGCTGGTGGGGACCTCGCTCCGCGCGGAGCGGCAGCACGTGCGGCCCTTCTATCGCTACGCCGGCGCGCGCCACCGCGGGCGCATCCCCGAGTCGGCGCGCGCGTACTGCTACCTCGACCGCCGGCTCATCCCCCGCGGCGACCACCGCTTCCGCGGCGACTACGATCCGCACGCGTGCGACATCAAGCTGGTCTTCAACGTCCGCGAGCTCCCGCTTTCGGCGGCGCTTCTGGACCGGCCCGGCTGCGTGCACGACCATCGCCACGCGCGCTTCGCGCCGCTGTATGTGCCGCGGGCCATCCTCGAAGGCGGGCTCTCCGCTGCGAAGCCGGGGCTGGACCCTTCCGACCTGGTGCCGAACCTCTCGCGGCGCGGCATGGCGTGGGCGGAACGGCTGGGCGGGCCGCGGGCGCTCTACGAGGCGCTCGTCCGCTTCATCAACTCCGAGCCCGTGCAGGCCCACTGGGCGCCGGCCTATGGCGCCATCCGGGAGCTGCCCGTCACCTTCGAGGCCTTGAAGGAGGCGTCGTCCGGTCAGAGGTAACCGAACCGCCGCCGCAGGAACCACTCGGTGCCGAGCAGCGCCGCCAGCGCCACCAGGTAGTACCAGCGATCCCACAGCGGCTTGTCCTGGCTGCGGCCCACCTCCACCATCGGCGGATCCAGGAGCGGCACCTCCGGCAGCCCGTTGGTGGGCAGCTTGTACGCGCGACCGCCAGTGACCTTCGCAATGTCCGCAAGCAGATCGCCACGCACGGACGCGTCCGACAGCTCCGGCCCCACCGCGCGCACCGCCACCGCGTCTTCACCCTGGCCCAGCTCGGTGGCGCCCTTCTTCGCCGACCCCATCAGCTTGTAGGCGCCCGGCTTCGGCGAGGGGAACTCCAGGCGCACCACCCCGTCCGCCCCAGTGCGCCCCGTCCGCGTGGCGATCACCTGGTGCGTCTCCACCGAGTAGAGATCCACCTTCACCTCCGCGTCCGGCGCCGGCGAATAGTCCGGCTGCCGCGCGGTGACGATCACCCCCACCGGCCGGCCCGGTTCCACCTGCGGAGGATCGGCCACCACGCGCAGGGTGGTCAGCTCCGGATCCCGCACCAGCCAGCGCAGCGCGTTCGACCAGAAGCGGTCGTAGTAGCGCTCCGGGCTGCCGTCCGCGTGCGCCGTGAACGCCCAGTACCAGCTCGCGTCGGTGGTCAGCGCGAGCGAGCGCCCGCGGCCGTACTCCCAGATCGCCAGCACCGGCATCGGCTGTCCGTCGACCTGCTTGAGCGGGTTGTCGAGCAGCACGGTGGCCCCGGGCCGCGCGCGGGTGACGTTGGCGCCGGGAATTGCCGGCAGCGACGCCCAGGCCGCTTCGTCCGTGCGCGCGCCGCCGCCGATCGCCGTCACCGGGTGCCGCTGCCCCGAAGGCGTCAGCCGCGCCTGGAAGGACTGCTCGAACGGCGGCTCCCCGGTGGGCTCCACCGGCATCGCCTTCATCAGGGTCGGAATGTCCGCGCGCCCGGAGCCGAACGCAAGGTCGCCACCCAGCATCGCGAACGCGCCGCCGTTGCGGACGTAGCTCTCCAGGTTGTCCTCGTACATCCGGATGGAGATCCCCGGATCGACCAACCCGAAGTTCTGGAAGATGACCACGTCGAAGGTGTGGAGCTTCTCGTCGAAGATCTGATCCACCGGGAACGGGATCAGCGACAGCTCGCGGTCGCTCACGTTCAGCGACTCGTCGCTGGTGCGCAGGATGTAGAAGCTCACCAGATCGACGTTGGGATCCTGTCGCAAGAGCCCACGCAAAAAGCGCTCGTCCCACGACGGCCGGCCCACCACCAGGAGCACACGCACGCGATCGCGGATCACCTTCAGCACGAAGGACCGTGAGTTGTTGTCCTGCACCGCCTCGCCCGGGAACACCGGCACCGACACGGTGTAGACGAAGCGCCCGGTCTGGTCCGGCGTGAACGTGAAGGCCACCGTCTTCACGTCGTCGTCGGACTCCAGCTCCACCGCCTTCGTGGCGATGGCGTGGTCCTCGCGGGAGAGCCGCACCGGGATGCTCTGTCCGGCAAAGCCGCGCCCGCGCACGTCCACTTCCACGGTGATGGAGTTCCGCACGAAGGCGAAGTCGTCGACCTTCACGCGCTCCACCGCGAGATCGCGCAGGCCGCCACGGCCCACGGTGAACGTGGACACCGGAACCTCGATGTCGGCCAAAAGGCTGCGGGCCGTACCCGCCACTCCGCCGCGCAGATCCGCGTTGTCCGCGCCGTCGGAGAACAGGAGGATCCCCGAGAGCTTCTTCGACGTGCCGCCCTGGTCGCCGGCGGCGATCGCGCGGATGGCGCCCAACAAATCCGTGCGCCCGCCGCGCGGCTCGCGGGTGCGCAGCTGTTCCGGCGTCACCGCGCCCAGCTCCGGGTCGAAGCCGTAGTACTCGAGCACGAACCGTTCGCCGAGCGCGCGGAGCTGCGGCGCCACGCTCTCGAGGTACTCGCCCACCACCTGCGAGCGCGTCCTGCCCTGCTCGTCGACGGGGAACGCCATCGACGCGGACTGGTCCACCAGCACCGCCACCCGGTTCTTCACCTGCGCCACCTGCATGTGGCGGATGCCGGGCTCGAGCAGAAAGAACAGCGCCGCTACGCCGGCGAGCAGACGCAGTCCCCACAGGACGAGCCGCCGCGCGCGGGACGGCTCGCTGCGGATCCCCAGGCCCGCCAGAACCACGCCCGCGACGACCGCCGCGCCGAGGACCACCAGCGCCCAGATCGGGAGCGAGGAGAGGCTGACCAGCTTCCAGGCGTTGTAGACGTTCGGGTTCACGCGCGCAGAGCGATCCGCATCACCGGCGGCGCTCGAGGATCGACTTGAGGTGGACCGCGTCGTCCTTGTAGTCGAGGCACAACGCGTACATGCAGAGGTTGATCCCCATGCGGGTGGCGAGCTCGCGCTGGTGTTCGCCGCCGGGCGTCACCTCGAACTCGTACGTGCCCGTCTCGTCGCGGGTCCACGCGCCGGCGAGATCGTTCTGCGAATAGATGACTGCCGCGCGCTTGCCGAGGTTGCAGGACTCGAGCTCCGGACGCACCAGCACGCGCCCGGCAGGGACGTCGAGCAGGTAGAAGGTCTTGTACACCACGTGCTCGCGCGGCACGGGTTGGAGCGGCGCCTGCGGCAGCACCCGCGCCATCTCCCGCCGGAAGCTCTGGTCGAACGCGCTCCCCTCGGTGCCGGCGTTGGAATCGGCGAGCAGAAAGCCGCCGAACGTGAGGTAGCGCCGGAGATTCTCCACCTCGGCGTCGGTGAGCGGCGGCAGCTCCCCATCGGAGCCGAGATACAAAAACGGGTACTCGAACAGCTTCGGGCTGGAGAGCGGGAACGGCCGCGCGTCGGGGATGACCTCCACCGACGTCCGGCGCTGCAGCTCCCAGGCGATCCGCCGCAGGCCCGAGAGCCGGGCGTCCCAGTGGCCTTTGTGCTGCGCCACCGCGGGGATGAAGCGCGAGCTGTCCCCGAAGGCCCACGCGTCGCCGCCCGCGACGCGCGCGACGAGCGGCGCGGCCAGCGCGCCCGACAGGAACGCGCGGCGCGAGAACGGACGGTGACGCATAGGGGCCCCCTATATACCGTCGACGGCCGCGCGCATTCCCCGATATAGAACCGCGCATGGCCAAAGGCCGACAGCGCCAGAAGAAGGACGCGGGCGGCGCGGGCGGCGGCGTCCCGGCCGGTTCGGGCCGGATGAAGCGCGCCTTCGAACTCTTCGACCGCGGGGACAAAGTCCTCGCCCGGCGCGAGGCGAAGGCGATCCTCGCCGATCATCCGACCGAGGCCGAGGCGACCGAGGCGAAGGAACTCCTGACGCGGATGCAGGTCCCGAAGGAAGCGTTCATCTTCGCGGCGCTGGCGGCGGTGTTCATCCTCGGGCTGATCCTCATCGCGATCGCCCGCACGTGATTGTCCGATGGACCTGACCCCGGTCATCCACGCCTACCGGACCTTCGATCCTGCGGCCTGGGTGGGCGTGTACCGGCTTCTGCCCAGCTGGGCGGGGATCATCCTCATCGCCGCAGGTGTCTGCTTCCTCGTGTTCGGAGGCGGGAAGCCCTTTCGTTTCGTGGCCGGCCCTGCGGGCGCGCTGATCGGCTTTCTCTGGGCGCCGATCCTCACGGCGAAGTTCGGCCTACAGATCGACGCGAACATTGCGGGGACCATCGCCGCGGTGGCGCTCGGGGTCCTCTCGTTCACCATCCCGGCGTCGGTGGTGTTCTTCGGCGTCGGTCTGCCGGTGGGGTTCTTCGCCGGAAACCTCGCGGGCTCCAACGACTGGTTCCTCGGGTTCGCGCCGGGCTTTCTCGCCACCGGCACCGTGGCGGCGATCTTCACCCGCTACATCGGCAGCGTTCTGGCGTCGGCGCTCGGGGCCTGGTTGCTGGTGCTCGGCGTGCTGACGGCGCTGCACTCGGTGGCCGGAGTGGTGACCGCGGTGGCGAACCAGCCGTACGGGGTGATCCTCGCGGCGGCGCTGTTCGCGCTCGCCGGCAGCATCTTCCAGATCTTCGTCCGGCCCTCCCCCGAGGAGGCCGAACGCCTGCGGATCGAACGGCTGAAGGCGAAGCGCCGCCTGGAGGAGAAGAAGGCGCTCGAGAAGCGGTGGGCGCAGTACGGCTCGCCGTCGGACGACTGAGAGGCCACGGCCCAGCAGCCGCCGGTCGACGCCCGAACGTCACTGTGTATAGTGCTCCCCCTCTCGCATGGGACAGCCGAAGCTGAAGGACAAGCCGGAAGTGACCGCCGCCCCGCCCCGCGCCGAGGTCGCCACGGTTCCGCTCGGCGACCCGCTGCCAGCGGAGCGCCCGCAGACGCTCACCCGCGTCGGGTGGATCTTCCTCGGCGTGGTGATCCTCACCTTCCAGATCCCTCTCATCGCCCGCTGGCTGCGCCCGGCGCAGCCGGTGGTGGTGTCGATCCCCTACACCGACGACTTCTCGGATCCCTCCACCGTCCAGAAGAACTACTGGACCACCGGCGGGCACTGGCGCGTGGCGAACGGCGAGCTGTTGTCCCCCGGGGTGAAGAACAACCCGCTCTGGCTCGAGGCCCGTCTCCCCCGCGACGTGGCGGTGGAGTTCGACGTCCGCAGCGAGTCGCCCGAAGGCGACATCAAGGTGGAGATCTTCGGCGATGGCCTCAACCACGCCTCAGGCTACGTGCTCATCCACGGCGGCTGGTCGAACCGGCTGTCGATCATCGCTCGCCTCGACGAACACGGCGCCTCGCTGACGGAGCTGCAGCGCCGCGCCCAGGCGCGCGCGAAGGAGCTGGGCCTTCAGACCACCGGCCTCGTGGAGACGGGCGTCTTCCGCAAGGACACGCGGATGCGCGTCGAGGCCAACCCGTACCCGGTGCAGATCGGCCGCACCTATCACTGGCGGATCGAACGGCGCGGGGCGCTGTTGCGGTGGTTCATCGACGGGCAGCCGTTCATGGAGTTCGAGGATCCGTTCCCGCTCGGGGGTGAGGGGCACGATCGCTTCGGCTTCTCGAGCTGGGAGTCGTACCTGTACTTCGACAACCTGCGCATCGAGCCGCTGTAGACTTCAGGCGCTTGCGTCTGCCCCTTCAGCTCGGAATCGCCGCCCTCGCCAGCCTCGCCCGCGCCGCAGCCTTCCTCTTGCCGGGGCTGGTCCTGACGGGGATCGCGCTCGGGTTCTTCTTCCAGTTGCCGGATCTCGGCGACACCATCGGCGAGATCCTCTTCATGGTGATCGCCGGGCCGCCGATCGCCCTGCTCGCCTTCGCCTGGCGCCACCTGAAGCGCGCCCGGGTCCAGCGCCCCAGCGACCTCATCCTCAACCCCGACGGCTTCACGGTCGAAGGCGGGCCGTTGCACGGCACGCGCGTCGCCTGGGCCGAGGTGAAGACCTGTACGCTCGAGCCACCGAAGGAGAAGGACGACGACGACCTCTCCGCAGGGCTCCATCGCGTCTGTCTGCACCGGAAGAAGGGGGGCCCGCTGTGGCTCGCGGCCACGGATCACGAGGTCGAGCGCGCCTCGCTCGAAGAGGTCGTTCGGACGCTCGCCGCGCGCCAGGTTCAGCCGGAGCAGCGCGATCTGCCGCCCGAGGTCCTGACGTGCCGCACGTGCCATGCGCCCGTGCCGCCGACGCCGGAGCCTTCGGCGCGCTGCAGCTTCTGCGGCACGGTCAACGAGATGCCGAAGGAGCTGCGCGAACGGCTCGCCGCGCAGGCCCGCGTTGACGCCCGTGACGCCCGCGCGGTGGCGCGCCTGCTCGACCAACCCGGGGCCACCTCCGTCGGCCGCGTGTTCGCCTTCGGCGGCGCGGTGATGCTGGCCAGCTGGCCCATCGCCGCAACGGTGTTGTGGATCAACGCCGCACACGACCTGTGGTCCTGGCGGGCCGCGTTCGCGGTGCTGGTCTTCGTCGCCGGGTCCATCCTGGGCTTCTTCACCTTCGTGCGCGGCCGACTCGTCGACCGGCAGGCGCTCGCGCTGTTGACGGTGCGCTTCTGCGCGCGCGCCTCGGGACCGGAAGGCAAGACGCTCGTGTGTCGCAACTGCCGGGCACCGCTTCCGCCCGGACCTCCGCGCACGCTGGTGTCGTGCGCGTACTGCCAGGCGCCCAACGTGCTCGCGGTCGACTTCAACGCCCAGGCGCGCGCGGTGGACGCCGAGGCGAAATCGCTCTCTCGCGCGCTCCAGCGGCGCTCCGCCGAACGCAGGCGATGGCGCGGGGCCACCGTCGTGGGCGTCCTGCTCATCGCCGGCGCGGCGTGGGCGCTGCGCACTGGAATCGCACGCCACCCGCGCGCCGCAGCGTGCGAGGCGGGCGACGCCGCAGCCTGCGTCGAGCTGGGGCGCTGGTACGGGACGCGCGATCCGGCCCGGGCCGAGGCGCTCCTTCGCGCCCAGTGCGACGCGGGCGTCGCGGACGGCTGCGCTGCGCTCGGAGAGCTGTGGCTGGACCCGTTGTTCCTGCCCCCTGACCATGGCCCCCGCCCCGTCGCAGAGGTGCTCGACCGCGCCTGCACGCTCGGCGCGGGCAGAAGCTGCGAACGACTGGGCGAGCTCTACGAGAAGGGAGACTGGCTGCGGCACGTCGACGCCGATCTCTCCCGGGCGGCAACAGCGTACGAACGGGGCTGTTCGCTCGGCGCGGGCGAGGCCTGCACGAACTGGGGATACGCGCTGTCGAAGGGACGGGGCGTCGCCGCGGATGAGGCGCGGGCCGCCACGGTCTATCAGCGTGCCTGCAGCCTGGGGAACGCCATGGGCTGCAACAACCTGGGCTCTTTGTACGAGAACGGCAACGGCGTACCGGCGGACCCGCGGCGCGCCGCCGAGCTCTACGCGCAGGCGTGCGATGCGGGCGTTTCGCTCGGCTGCCGCAACGCCTCTTCCCTCGCCGCGCAAACGCCGTAGGACCGGGCGTTGCGCTCAGTCCCTGGGCGAGGCGACGAGATCGAAGTCGGGGATCTGCTCGCGCATGTACTCGCGCATCCGGGCGATCAACGCCGCCTCGATCTGCCGCGCCCGTTCGCGCGAGACGCCGTACTGATCGCCGATCTCCTGCAGCGTCATCGGCTCGTCGCTCATCAGGCGCTTTTCGAAGATGTAGCGCTCCTTCTCGTTGAGCGACTGCGCGAACCCGGCCAGCTTCTCCCGGAAGAGCGCCTTCAGCTCCTCGCTGGCGAGCCGCTCGTCCGCGGGCGCGGTGCCGGCGGGCAACAGCCGGTCGATCCGCGCGGTGTTGGAGTCTTCGCTCAACGGCGCGTCGAGCGAGACCTCGTCTTGGCCGAGCCGCTGGTCCATCTCCACCACGTCCTGCTCGGTGACGTTGAGCCGCTCCGCGAGCAGCTTCGGAGTGACCTCGAAGCCCTGGTGCGCGAGCCGGTCCTGTTCCTGGCGGAGCTTGAAGAACAACTTCCGCTGGGCCTCGGTGGTGCCGAGCTTCACCAGCTTCCAGTTGTCCATGATGTAGCGAAGGATGTACGCGCGGATCCACCAGGCGGCGTAGGTGGACAGCTTCACCCCGCGCTCGGGATCGAACTTCTTCACCGCCTGCATCAACCCGATGTTCCCCTCCTGGATCAGGTCCAGGAGCGAGAGCGGGTTGCGGTGGTACTCGTGCGCGAGCTTCACCACGAGGCGCAGGTTGGCGGCGACCAGCTTGTACGCCGCGCTCACGTCCCCGCTCTCGCGGAAGCGGCGCGCCAGCGCGTACTCCTCCTCGCGGCTGAGCAGCGGGTGGCGGTGGACCTCCGCCATGTACGCGGAGAGTGGATCCTGCCGGGAGATGTCGCGCGACGAGGTGGGGGCGAGCGCCCGGGCGAGCGGCGCGAACGGACCTCCATCCGGCGCCGCGGCGTCGACGATCCCCGCCTCGTCTCCGACCTCGCCCTCCAACTCCGCGAGCTCGGTCGCGTCCGGCTCCACCGCGTCGGGGGAGACCTCCTCCTCCGGCTCCGGCTCCAGCGCCTCCTTCGGCCGGGCGTCCACGACCGCCCTGCGGGCGGGCGCCCGCTTCGTCGCACCAGGCGCGCGCGAACCACGCGGCTTCTTCGGCGGCGCCGGTTCGTTGGAGGTTCCTTCGCTCTTCTTCTTCCGCGGCGCCATGGTCTGGGACGATACCTACAGCAGCAGGCAGCCTCCGCAACCAAAGGGCAACAACCCCAGTGATGACGAGTTGTTGCCAGCTGTGGGCATGGCGGCTATGCCCCACGACAGATGAGCGACATCGAGAACATCCTCCCGCTGACGCAGGGCGGGACGGCCGAGCGGCCGGCCGAATACATCGCCGACATCGGCTTCGACGACCTCCCGATGGCCCCAGAGCTGCGCCGCGCAGTCGACGAGCGGGGATGGAAGCATCCCACCCCGGTGCAGGCGCGCGCCTTCCAGCCGGTGGTCGAAGGGCGCGATCTCATCGTCCGATCCAAGACCGGCACCGGCAAGACCGGCGCCTTCGGCCTGCCCATCCTCCAGAAGCTCCAGCCGGGTGAGAGGAACGCCCGAGCGCTGGTGCTGTGCCCCACGCGCGAGCTCGCGCTGCAGGTGGCCGGTGAGCTACGGGAATTGGCGAAGTACCGCGATCTGAAGGTGGCGGCGATCTACGGCGGCGCGTCGATGCGGGATCAGGAGGACGCGCTCGAGGAGGGTTCGGCGATCGTCGTCGGCACGCCGGGCCGGGTCTACGACCACATCCGCCGCAAGAACCTCAAGCTGGAGCACTGCACGCACGTCGTCCTCGACGAAGCCGACGAGATGCTGAACCAGGGCTTCTACGAGGAGGTCACGCGGATCCTCGATCACCTCCCGAAGGACCGGCAGGTGCTCTTGTTCAGCGCCACGGTGCCCGAGGACATCCAGCGCCTCATCGCGCGCTACACCACCGACGCCGAGACGATCCTCATGTCCGGGGACGTCTACACCGTCGAGCACATCCACCACATCCGGTACGACATCTCCGACGCGTATCCCAAGCCCCGGAACCTCATCTACGTGCTGGAGATGCACGACCCGGATCACGCGATCATCTTCTGCAACACCCGGGACGACACCGAGCTGGTGACCGCGGTCCTCAACCGCAACGGCTTCGACGCCGAGCTGCTCAACGGCGATCTCCCGCAGAAGGAGCGCGAGCGGGTGATGGGCAAGGTGAAGCGCGGCGAGGTCGCCTTCATGGTGGCCACCGACCTTGCGGCCCGCGGGATCGACATCTCCGGGCTGCGCTACGTCATCAACTACTCGCTCCCCGAGGATCCCGCGGTCTACCTGCACCGCGTGGGCCGCACCGGCCGCATCGGCAACAAGGGGACGGCGATCAACCTCACCTCGGGCCGCGAGCTCGCCACGCTCACCGCGCTCGAGCGGAAATACGGCGTCCAATTCGAGCTCCGGCAAATGCCCTCGCCGGAAGAGGCTGCGCGCATGTGGACCGAACGGCACGTCAAGGAGATCAAGGAGGCCGCGTCCTCTTCCGTCTACGAAGGGTACTTCCAGCTCGCGAACGAGCTGCGCGGCCGGCCGGACGCCGAGGATCTGATTGCCTTCCTCCTCAAGTACTTCTTCCAGCACCACCGGATGGAGAAGTCCGGCGGCAACGAGGCCGCGTCGACCGAGGCCACCGCCCCGCGTGAAGACCGCTCGCGGCGCGAGCGCGGTGAACGCGGCAGCCGGCGCGAGCGGGCCGAGCGCGAGCGAACGGAGCGCGAGCCCCGCCAGCGCGAAGGCGGAGAGCAGAAGCGCAAGCAGACGCCCGCGCTGGAGGCCGGCCCCGGGCAGGTGAAGCTGTGGATCGGCCTCGGCCGGTCGAACGACCTGGACGACGCGGGGCTGCGCGCCGCGCTGGGAAGCCTCGGTGCGCCGCAGGAGAAGCTGATCGCCGTCGACGTGCGGCCGACCTTCTCCTACGCGCTGGTGGCGGAGGAGGACGCCCCCGCGTTCGAAGGGCTCAACGGCAAGCCGTTCCGCGATCGCACGCTGAAGATCGAACGCGCGCGGCCGCGGGACGAGCGCCCGGCCCGCGAGCGCGGCGCGCGTGCCGAAGCGGACGAACCCGGCACCACGCGGCTGTGGGTGGGGCTGGGCAGCGCCGAGGGACACGACGAAGCGGGCGTGCAGGCCACCCTGGAGGCGGCGGGCGCGCCGAAGGATGCCGTGCGGCAGGTCGTGGTGCGGCCCCAGTTCAGCTTCGTGGTGGTGAAGGACGAGCACGTCGCCGGCTTCGAAGCGCTCAACGGCAAGGAGGTCGACGGCGCGCCGCTCAAGGTGGAGCGCGCGCGCCCGAAGGGCGAGAAGCCACCGCGCCCTGCCCGCCCGCCGGATCCACCCGAGGTGGTGCGCCTGTGGTGCTCGCTGGCGGAGAAGGAGGGCTTCGACCCGGAGAAGGTCGCCGCCACGCTCGAGGCGGCCGGCGCGCCCGCAGGACGCATCCACCGCGTCTCCATGCGGCCCGGCTACTCCTACGTGCTGGTGAAGGACGAGTCCGACGTGGAGGCCTTCCTCGCGCTCACCGGGAAGCAGGCCGGAGACAAGACGCTGAAGCTGGAGCGCGCCCGGTCCAAGCGCTGAAGGGGTCTTCAGCGCCGCCGTGACTTCGGGCGCAGCACGACGCGCGCGGTCGCGTCCGTGGCGCGGGTGAGCTCGGTGCGCACCGGCTCGTAGCCGGGACGCCGGAAGACGAGCGGTACGCGCTGATGGGACCTCGGCACCTTCACGCGCAGCGGTGTTTTGCCGAGGCGCTCGGCGGTATCGGCGCGGGTCACCTCCGCGCCGGGTGGATCGGATTCGATCGTCAGCGTGACCTGCGCCGGCCTCTCCTGCACCGGCGCCGGCGTGGGCGCAGGGCGGGGTCGCGGCACCGCCAGCACGACGAGCGCCAGAAGAAGCGACACCACCGCGGCCCCGATCCAGGGCGAGCGCAGCCAGGGCCGCACCTCGCGGACCTCGCGCGGATCCACCACTTCCAGACGCAGACGGATCGACGTCAGCCGGGTGGCGACCTCCTGAGCGCTCTGCGGACGCAGCGCGGGTTCCTTCTCCAGGCACTCGCGGATGAGCGTGGCCAGCGCCGGAGGCACCTCTTCGCCCCGCTTCGTCTTCTCCGGCAGGGGCGGCACCGGATCGCGGGAGATCTTCTTCGACAGCTGCTCGAAGTCTCCACCCGAGAACGGCGTCACGCCACAGACGAGCTTGTAGAGAACGACGCCCAGCGCGTAGACGTCGACGCGGTGGTCGCTCGAGCGTCCCGTGACCTGCTCCGGGGCCATGTACACGGGCGTTCCCACCACGGTGCCCGCCGCGGTCTGCGCCAGCGCCACCTCCCCGGGCGTAGCGTGCGGCGCGGCCACGGGATCCGGCGTCTCGCGCAGCTTGGCTACCCCAAAGTCGACGATCTTCGCGAACGGCTCGCCGTCACGTTCGGTGACGAAGATGTTGTCCGGCTTGATGTCGCGGTGCACGACGCCGGCGCGGTGCGCGGCGTCCAGCGCCCCGGCCACCTGCGCCAACAGCTCCAGCCCGCGCACGAGGGACAGCTCGCCGCGCGCCATCAGCTCGCCCATCGACTTGCCGCGCAGAAGCTCCATCACGCAGTAGACGCGCCGGCTGCCGTGCGGCCCGGGTTCGTCCACCAGGTCGAAGATCTCCACGATGTGCTGATCGCGGATCCGGTTCACCGCGCGGGCTTCGCGGATGAAGCGCTCGACCTGGTCGCGGTTGTGGGCGTGCTCGGGCTTGAGCAGCTTGAGGGCGACCACCCGCCCCAGCCGCGCGTGCCGCGCGAGGAACAC
>JADGHL010000117.1 GCA_019686135.1 Myxococcaceae bacterium
GGTGCTATGACGGCGCGCCGGAATCCAGGAGGTGTCGATGGTGGGGTGGATCCGATTCGTGCGGGCAGGTGCCCTTCTCTCGATCATCCTGCTCGCGCTCCGACCGTCGAGCGCCACCGCCGAGACAACCGTCAGCGTGGCGCTGGTGCCGGTCTTCGTGGGCGGTGAGTCACCGGAGCACGCCTGGCTCGGCGAGGCGCTCTACCGTGCCGCGAGCGCGAGGCTGCCGCTGGTCGATCGTGCGCGTGTCGAGGCCGCGCTTTCCCGCGCGCCTCAACCCGGCTGTCACGACGATCCCGCGTGCATCGCGTGGCTGGCCCGCGATCTGAGCGCGAACCGCGTGCTGGTGGTCGCCGTGGTCCCCTACCTTCCCGAAATCCGGCTCGCGGCGCGCCTGCACGATGCGACAGGGGCGTTGATTGGTTCGAGCTCGAGCAGCTTTCCCCGCAGCGACGCGGCAGATCGGGTCGAGTTGGCTCAGCGCCACGTCGACGCGTTGCTGGACCGACTTCCCATCCGGGAGCTGGGGCAGGCAACGCCCGCGGGGGTGGCCGTGAAGCCGGGCGAGCGCGGAGATCGGAGCGCGCTTCGTGTGACCAGCTATGCCCTGATGGCGGGTTCGGTGGCCGCGGCGGGCGTTGGAGCGGTGGTCGCCTTGAGCGCCGGACCCGACCGGGAGCGCCTGGCGTCGTTCGTGGATGCAGCCGGGAACCTGAAGCCCGGCGCGCCTGTCGATGAGGCCCGTGAGCTTCAGGACTCGCTGGAGGTCCGGGAGCGATGGGTGACGGGACTGTTGATCGGCGCGGGTGCCGCGGCGATTGCCAGTGTGCCTCTGTTCCTGGTCTCCACACCTGCCAACGAGGTGAAGGTCTCTGCCGCGCCGCTGCTCGCAACAGGCGGCGGCGGCGTGATGGTCTCCGGAAGCTTCTGACCGTCAGAACTCCGCTCGAACCTGCACGAGCCCACCGCCCTCGATCGGCCACGCCGCCACCTGAGCGCCGTTTGCTTCTCCCGCGTGTGGCCAGGTGCGGTACAGAAGAAATCCGCCGGCGGCCGCCGCGGCCGCGCCCACGCCATAGGCGAGGATCATCCGGGTCTGCAGAGCGCTGAAGTTGGCGCGCTCGGTCATCAGCGCCTGGATGTCTGCGGGCGTCGGTTCGGGTTTCGACCGGAGAGCGTCGTAGCGGGAAGCGCTCTGAAAGAGCTGCACGTGCGTCACCACGCCCAGGCCCAGGGCGACCGCTCCTGCGCTCACGAGCCCGACGGCGCCGATGCGTGGCCAGCTCACTTCAGTGGACGCAGGCGACGCCGGCGTGGCGGACGACGCAGGCGCCAGCGAGCGTTGAACCTCCGGGGCCGGCGCCGACTTCGCCACCTCCTGTTTGGGAGGATCTTCGTTCGATTCAGCCCGTTCCGGACCGAGCTCCTCCGCTGACGCCGTCAGATCGACGATCCGGTCGCTGCGGCGGCCGGTGAGGACGAACTGCGCCAGCTCGGCCACACCATCCTCGGCCGCTTTTCCATTGCGTCCGACCTTCAGTCCGCCTTCGCGCACCAATTCGCCCGTGGCGACCCGGACCATCTCGATCGCCAGCCATCGCAAAGAAGGCTCCCTTTCTTCGAGCCGGAGCAGGACCACGGTGTCCACGCCGAGCGCCGCGCCTGCCTGAGTCCCACGAAGGAGGCGCTCGCGGCTGCTCCGGGCGGAGGAGATGCAGGGGCCGGGTTGGAGCGCGCCCTCGAAGTCGAGGTTGACGTGAAGAGAAGTCCTTCCCTGCACGACGATGTCACGCGGCAAGGACCAGACATCCCGCTTCTGAAGCTCGAGCCGATACGACCCGCGCGGCACCGCGCCGAGGTAGGGCGTGGTCCCGACCTCCCGCCCGTCCAGGTACACGCGGGCACCCGCGGGCGTGGAGGTGATCTCCAGCGGCTCCTGTGGAAGCCGGAAGAAGGCGCTGCGCAGCTCCTCGAAGTGCTTCACCGTCGAGGTGGGGTAGTGGATCGGATCGAGCTGATACGTCGGATCGAGCCGCAGCATCCGCTGGAAGGACTCGTCCGCTTCACGCTCTCTGCCGATGGATCGCAACAGCAGCCCGCGATGAGCCTCGATCGCCAGGGCGATTTCGACCCTGGGCTGACCCATCGGGAGTCGATGAACGTCGCGCCGGAGCTGGTCGAGCTCGGTCAGCGCCCGCTCGAACTGCGCGCCATAGAAGTGCGTCTGCGCCGCCGCGAACTGCCGCTGGACCACCTCAATACTCAGCGGCGTCGGTCGCCCCAGCCGATCCTCCAGCAAGGTCTCGGAAGCCAGCTGCTTGCCGATCCTCGACCGGAGCGTGGTACGGAGTAACTGCGCCGTCTCCAGCAGCGCGGCGTCGCGGCAGTCCCCGCTTGCCAATACCGCCATCCCCGGATCGCCGCCCGCTGCCGCCGCGCTCGTCAGCAGCACCGCCACGAGCGCCCATTTTCCGTCCATCTCGCGCTCCCCCTCGATTAGATGGAGAGCGGGAATTTATCGGATCGAGGCCTTCCGCCCAACCGCGCCCGATGCGCCCGGGGCTGCACCTTGCGCACGGATGTACTGTTTCTCGATCGCCTCGGCAACGCGGTTCAGCCCATAGCCGCGGTTCAATGAGACGGTGGGCGTCCCGAGGCCTTGCAGGCTTCGATGAAGGAACAGCACGAGTTCGTAGCTCCCGGAGCGCACGCGGGTTGCGCTCCATCGTCCGCCAATCCCGCTCGGCGAAGCCGAACGCCTCCTGAAGCGCAGCGCGTTGTTCCTCGCGGGTGCCCTGGCCGCCCACCATCAGGACCCGAAGTCCGCGGGTCCGCGCGAGCGTCTCGGCGGAGACGGACGCGTTCGATCGGTGGGGCGTCGATGGACGAGGTGGCCGGGTGGAGGCTGCGGCACGCCGGAGGAGGTTCAAGGGATCCGCAAACCTTCGCGAGGTGGCCACCCCCTGCGGGTCGTCGGGCGCGAGGAACTCCAGGGCCTCGGCGAGGAGCCCTTCGGCGGCGAGGTGCGCGCCGTTGCGGTCCGGATTCTCGAGCCCGCGGAGGAGGTCGCGGTAGAGCGACGTGACCTCCTCATCCGACAGATCCGCCGGTTGGTCGGCCATCCGCGCGCCGTGCCACTCCCGGCAGACGCGCCAGTCCGCGCTGAACTTCCGGGACAAAGCATCCACCCAGCTCGTCCCCGCCTCGCGCGCAGCCCGGGTGAGTCGGCCGAAGATGTGGGAGGTCCACGTCCTCGTCTCCCTCCATCTCAAGTTGATCCTGGAGCAATCGCGTGCGCACCGCCCAGATGGCGATCTGCGCGGTGCGCTTGTTCCGCGGGATGACGTCGAGGTACCCGGCGCCCTCCCGCACCTCGTCCTCGAGCAACGCCACCTCATCTTCAATCGTGGGTGGAGCCGGATCCTCGCGCACACCCTCCAGCGGAGGTGTTGCGGGCAATACGGTTCCGGTGGACGCGATCCCGGAGTCGGAGCCAGCTGTTTCCGCCGGCTCCGCAGGGTGCGCGAGTGGAGCTGTTCGCCCGAGTGGTGCGAGCGCGGCGGCGAGGTCGTGCGGATCCAGAGGCGCGTCGTCCAGCTGACCGGCAAACCGTTCCAGCGTCCGTGCGACATCGCTCAAGGCCGCGAGGTGGCGGATCTCGCCTTTGAGGTCAGACATGGCGACGAAGTGTCGACGTGCGTCGTCCGGGTCCACGGGCGACGCTCTGGCGGTCGGTCGGGCGGCCGACGGCGCACCGTGTCGCGGGCCCGCCTCATCGCTGGCGAAACAAATTGATTGGCCGGGGGGACTGCCGGTAAGCGAACCGCTTCCTTCGGAGGAGGCGTACCATGTCCCGAGTCCTGCTGCTGGCAGCGCTCTGTGCTGCGCTCAGCGGCTGCAGCTTCGCGAGCTACGCCCGGCGTTCCAACGGCTATCCCGGTGCGTATGACCGGGCGTTGGCCCGGGCGGATCAGGCGAAGGCGCCGGCGCTGCGGGCGGAGATCGAGGCCATGGGCGCGCGGTACGACTACAACTCCGCCACGCACGACGTGCTGTGGTGCCTCGATCATTACGCCGACGGGCTCCGCTGGAAGCGCCAGCTCGAGAAGGGTGATGTGTTCAGCGAAGCGGAGCTCGGCGCCAGGCTGGAGCACGATCGCGGCAAGGTCGCCGCCTGGGACTACGACGAGTATGGCTTCGCGCTGAAGCACCTCGCCAGCCCGGAGGTGCCGTGGAAGCGGGCGATGCAGGAGTGCGCTCGGGTCTGCGGCAAGGTCGCATCCGGTGAGGCCTTCGAGCCTCCCGCGCCCCGCGACATCCAGTTGGCGAAGAAGTACGCCGCGCTCTGTGAGGAGGAGCTGGCGCACGCGAAGGTCCTGACCGACGAGCGCGATACCCGGGAGAAGCTGGCCGCGATCGCGCACGATCTCGACGTCGCGGAGGAGAGCGCAGGGCAGGGCCGCTACTACGACCTCGCGGTCTTCCTGGAGCAGGCGGAGCGGCGCGCGGCAGCCATCAAGCCACCGGAGCGGGCCCAGCCGCTGGTGGCGCGTGCGAATGCGCTGCGCGAACGCCACGCCGAACCGCTGAAGCGCGTCGCGGCGTATCGCGCCGATCCGCGCCTGGCCCAACTCGAGCGCCGCGCGAAATCGCTGGAGACGAGCTACGACCTTGTCCAGCAGCAGATCGACGAGGCCGCGCAGGTCATCGAAGCCACCGCCGCGCGCACCCACTACGACGCCCAGGGGCTCCAGGTCGGCTACGAATCCGGCGACCCACAGACGCGAGAGGCGTTCATCGAGCGCAAGCGCTTGTTGCTCGAGAAGCAGAAACAGATCGAGCAGGACCAGCGCGACGTCCGCGAGGCCATCACCGCGCTACAGGCGGAGTACCACCTCCGCTGAGCCGTCCGCGACCGGGGCTCACTGCAGCGGCGCGTGCTTCTCCATCAGCAGCTTGAGCTTGTTGCGTGTGGACAGAAGCTGCTGGCGCAGCGTGTCCGCCTCGTGCGCGACGTCGTCGAACGCGTCCTCCGCCGCCTGGTCTTCGAGGTCCTTCGCCCTGCGGGCGAGCTCGCCCATCCGGTCGAAGAGCGAGCCTGACTCCGAGACCTCGGCGAGGCGCGTGGGTTCGGGCGCTTCGGCGCTGAGCGAGGCGGCGAGCTGGCCCAGCTCGGCGAATTGCTGCATCAGTTGCTGATAGCGGGCGGTGCGTTCCTGAAGTGAGAGTGCGGCGGCGGACACCTTCTGAGCGTGTTCGTCCTTGCGGGCCCTCGCTGCGTGGATTGCCGTCAGCAGCGCCTGCACCCGGGCGCCGAGGCGCTCGTCGCTCTCCGCGACCGCCTCCAGCTGCCGGGCCGCGCGTTCGAGCTGCTTGCGTGAGCGCAGCGGTGTCTTCTCCGCGGCCAAGCACAGCTCCTCGAAACGGCGCAGCTCCGCCTCCAGCGCGCTCGCTGCGTGGACCAGCTCGGACGCGTCAGCCTGGCTTCGCGCCATGCTTCGATATCTGGCAACACCGGGCGTGGTCGGCACGGTGCTGGGCGATGGTGTTCCGGCCGACCGTTCCGGCGGCGCGCTGTCGGCCGCCCCGGGAACGAGGAAGTGACCGCCACCGACCATGGCCTGCGGCCGCACGCCCCGTTGTCCGATGCTGCGCTGCGTCGTAAATGCCGCTTGCACAACCGGAGCGAACAGGATTCGACAATGCGTCTGCTTCGCAACGAGACGACCATGTCCGCACCCCTGAGCCCGCACCTTCGAGCGGCCCTCGCTGCCTATGCTCCCCACGGAATCGACGCCATCGACGCTCGCGACATCGTCGCGGCGGCGTCGCGGGAGCCGGACTTCGCGCGAGCGCTGGAGGCGATCCGGGCGGAGTTCGGGACGTGCTTCACGCAGTCGGGGCGGCAGTGGTTCGAGCACGCCGTCCGGCAGCACGGCATGGCGCTCCTCAAGGTTCGGTGCCCGTCGGCACTGGAGGAAAGGGCGCGCGGTCAAAGTCGGGCGACGCGGGCGGACTTGGCGCTGTGGCGGTGCGAGCTCGAGCGCGAGCACGACCGGAAGCGGCACGCATTCCTGCTCGGAGCGTTGTTCGGCTTTCCCTCCGTGTCAGCCTGTGCGGTGGCGCTGATTCTGGAGGATGCGCGGCGGCTGCGGTCGATCGGAGGAACCGGTCCGGACGCGACGGAGCAGATGCTGGAGTCGATGCGGGTGGATCAGCTGGCGGACGCGTCGCGGGACGACACCCATCGACTCATGCAGATGCTCTCGGCGCGGGAGCCCGAGCGGGAAGCACTGGGCTACTTGAGTGAGCTGTGCACGACGGCATCGGGAGCTTTGCGCAGGTCGCTGCGCCTCGACGGCTCGGCGCTCATCGCGGAGCTCGCGAAGAAGGCGCACCCCGGCAACGGCACCGCCGAAGCCGAGCTCCGAACCACTCTCGTGGCCCGCCTCGCCCCCATCTCCGAAGGAAACTGAAACGAGTAAGTGGTGCGAAGTGAGTCGTGAGGAGTGAGTCCGTAGTCGGTTCGTGGTCCGCTCGCGAAGCGAGCCACTCGACTCACTACTCACCAGCCACTACCTACTCTCCGTCGTCGAGTTCGCGGAGGAATTCGTCCTGGGTGATGAGGCCCTTGCGGGCCATGATGCGCATCAGCGCCCAGAATTTGCGTTCGAGGCGCTCCAGCTCGTCGTCCTCGCTGCGGACCCCGAAGAGGAAGTCCAGGTCTCTTGCCGCCGCCTCCACCGTTTTCGAGGCCCGGCGGCGCTGCTTGTGTTGCTGCTCGCGGCGGGCGATCAAATCGGCGAGCGCGGTCCGCTGCGTGAGCTCCTGCGGTACCTCCTCGCCGACGATGACTTCCTCGTCCTCGTCCTCCGGCTTGTTTACCGGGACCACCCGCTGGACGCCGCCGCGCTGGATGATCGTCATCGATCCCTCCGGCGCGTCCTCCGGGTTCACCTTGTGGTAGTAGCGCAGCACCGCCGCGCGCACCTGGGACAACGAGGCCAGCCGCGGCGACACCTTCAACCCGGTGGTGAATTCGATCTCCTCCACCGCGGGCACGTTCAGCGGGTCGCTCAACGCCACCACCAGCTGCTTGCGCCCGCGCACCAGCTCCAGCGCGTACGGGAACAGGTCGTTCGTCTCGCAGAAGCGCGCCCTGAGCATGTGCACCGCGCTCCAGTCCACCTGCACGGTCCGAAGGTCCACCACCGGGATCCCCAGCGCCGCGCCCAGCGCCTGCGCCAGCTGATCCTCGGTGACGAACCCCTTCTGGATCAGCGCCACCCCCAGCCGCTGCTTGGTGGCACGGTGGTGCGCGAGCCCCTCTTCGAGCTGCTGGGGCGAGATGACCCCGCGCTCCAGGAGCAGCTCTCCGATGCGCTTCCTCGCCATGCGCGGGCTCTTACCAGACGGGAACCGGCCCACCAAAAAGGTGTCTGAGCACGGCATAAAAGGCGGTGTCCTATGCTTTCTGATCCGGCCCCATGCTCGGCCCACCTCCGGGTCGATCCGGCCTTCCGGCGACCCCTCCCGATCGCCCGATCGGTGCCCTAGCGCACAATTTCGCCTTTGGTTGCAAGAGGTTGCGCCCCCTGCGCCTGTCCTTGACACCCCGAAAACGCGCTGCGTACTATCCGCCGCCTTTCAAACGCCGTAGTCGGCTGGAAGCACCTATTTCCTGGCTCGGGGCGTGCGGCGCGCTCCCGCTCCAGGCGCCCGGAACCTGAACCCATCCGGGCGGAACCGGAGGCAGACCCACAATGACTATGCAGTTCCTTTCGACCCTCTCCACCCTCGCGGCCGAAGGCGCCAGCGGCGGGAACAGATCGTTCATCGAAGAAGTCGCACGGCGCTGGGAGGCCGGTGACTGGGGCATGTACCCCATCGCGGTCTGCGCCGTCGTCGCGCTGGCGATCATCGTCGAACGTGTGATCGTCCTGTTCTTCCAGGCGTCCATCAACAAGGACGCGTTCCTCCGCGGCCTGAAGAAGCACATCTTCGCCGGCGACCTCGACAAGGCGATCAACTACGTGACGGGCCAGAAGGCCACGCCCCTCACCAATGTGATCAAAGCCGGCCTCATGAACGTGCCGAAGGGTGAGGAGGAGGTTCAGGCGGCGCTCGACGAGGCCAGCCTCCGCGAGACCCCGCGCCTCGAGGCTCGCTCCGGTTACCTGGCGATGCTCGGCAACGCGGCGATGCTCGCCGGCCTGCTCGGGACCGTGTCCGGTCTGATCCGCTGCTTCGAAGCGGTGGCGAACGTGAACCCGGCGGACAAGGCCACCATCCTCGCGGCCGGTATCTCCGAGGCCATGAACTGCACCGGCTTCGGGCTCCTCACCGCGATCCCGTCGCTGATCGCCTTCTCGATCCTCAACGGTCGCACCCAGCACCTCATCAACGACATCAACGAGACGTCGGTGTCGGTGCTGAACCTGATCGTCTCCAACCGGGACAAGTTCAAGAACGTCAGCGTGCCCGCCTCGGCGCACGACGACTAGCAGGTACCGGTAGCCATCCTCTGGTTCGCGGATTCCCGCCCATCGCCCACGTGGCGGTGGGTGGGGCGTCCGGGACCAACCGATTCATCGCAGCACCACTTCGAGTTCGCAGGAGTCCACGATGGCCGGCGGTATGGACCTCGGTAACACGGGCAAGGGTGGCAAGAAGCCGCTCGACACCCCGATCAACCTGGTCCCCTTCATCGACCTGATGGCGGTGACCATCAGCTTCCTCATCATGACTGCGGTGTGGACGCAGATCGGTCGGCTTCAGGTGAGCTCGTCCGGCGGCCCCACCGCGGAGGAGCAGGAGGACACCAAGAAGACGGTCCCCCTGACCCTGCTCATCACCGATCGCGAGCTCAAGCTCACAGCGGGCGGCACCGCGTTCGATCCGATCCCCATCGTTCGGGACTCGAACCAGAAGATTGACCTCACCAAGCTGGTGGAGAAGCTCAAGGAGCTGAAGACCCAGCTCCCCGACCAGCAGAACATCACCATCCAGGCCGAGGACTCCGTCCGCTATGACGATCTCGTCCGCGTCATCGACGAGAGCATCGGCGCCGGCCTGCCGCAGGTCTCCGTCTCCGCGGCGATGGGCTAAAGGACACCCGCACCTATGATCAAGATTCCAGGCAAGCGCTACGGCAAGCGCCTCTCGAAGTCGAAGGTCTTCGGCGAGGGCGGACACGCCAAGAAGAGCACCTTCGCCGACTTGCTGATCACGCCCATGGTCGACATGTTCGTGATCATCGTGCTCTTCCTGATCGCGAACTTCTCCGCGACCGGCGAGATCCTGATGATGACCAAGGACATCCAGCTTCCTGAGGCGAAGAACGTCCAGGAGGTTCAGATGGTCCCGGTGGTGATGGTCTCCAACGAGGAGGTCGTGGTCGACGGGGCCTCGGTGGTCCGCCTGGCGGACATCGAGGGCGCCGAGTACCTCAACATCCCGCAGCTCGAGGAGAAGCTGCGCGAGCTCAAGAAGAAGACCGAGGACCTCCACTCCATGGCCGGGGACACCGAGGGCTTCAAGGGCGACATCAACATCCAGGGCCACAAGGAGGTCCCGTTCAAGTACATCAAGAAGATCATGTTCTCGTGCACCACTGCGGGGTACGGGAACATCAACTTCGCCGTGCTGAACAAGGGTGGTGGTGGGAAGCCCGAAGAAACCACTGCCGCGGCAGGCCCGGCCGAGTAGCCGGCCCGGCAAGCCCCCGCTGGTTCGAACGACCCCGGTGCTCGATGAGAGCCCGGGGTTTTTTCGTTTCACTCGGGGGCCGGTTGGCGGGTCAACGGGCCAGACTGCTAGTGTCGCCGCCCGGCGACAGCAGCCTGAGGAAAGGCATCGCCCATCACGCCCGCCGAAGGCGGGCACTACCCCGGAGAAAAAGAGCACATGGATGCAACCGACTACGCTTCGTCTGGCGGTGGCGGCAGCGCCATCGGCGGATTGATCGGCCTGCTGGTCGAGCTGGCGATTCTGGTGTTCCTGATCGCCTCCATCTGGAAGGTCTTCACCAAGGCCGGCCAGCCCGGTTGGGCGTGCCTCATCCCCATCTACAACATCTACGTCATCACGAAGATCGTCGGCCGGCCGGCCTGGTGGCTGGTGCTCTTCATCATCCCGTTCGTCTCCCTCGTGGTGGCGATCATCCTCTACATCGATCTCGCCAGGAGCTTCGGAAAAGGCGTCGGCTTCGGCCTGGGGCTGACGTTCCTCGGGTTCATCTTCATGCCCATCCTCGGCTTCGGATCGGCACAGTACGTCGGTCCGGCGGCCGCCAGCGGCGGCGCTGCCACGACGGCGTAGCCACACCCACTTCATGGAGGGGAACGGCCCGCTCCTTCGGGGGCGCGCCGTTTTTCCTTCGGGGCGCAGAAAAAAAGCGGCCCCTCCGAAAGAGGAGCCGCTTTTGCGCACGCCGTGAGGGGGTCGACTCGCCGGCGGCGACTTTTTCCGAAAAGCCCTACCAGGACAGACCGAGGCGCTGCCGATCCTTCAGCTCCGCGCGCCGGTACGCGGTGGCTGCGGAGAGGATGTGGCACACCCAGCCGAAGAAACCGCCCGTGCCGATCCACATTCCCGGCGTGATGATCAGCCAGAACACCCCGCGCAGGATGTCCCCGTTGTAGATCTGCCCGACACCCGGAAGGATGAACGAGAGCAGAGCGGCCAGGCCGTGACGGTGGTGCGACATCGTTTCGCGGGCCTCCTGTCGCTCTCTACGTCCGAGCTTCACATCGATTTCGCGCGCCCGGTCGCTTTCCGGCCGGCATCGCCCGGTCGACCCGCCGCGGGTTTACGTCCCGGGCGGACGGCTCGAACTTTGGGACGAGAGGAGTGGAGGTGCGCGATGGCGGGCAAAGACCCATCGTTGAACGACAAGCTGCGTCAGGAGCCGATCAGCGAAGAGGAGATTGACGAGCTCCGCGAGGAGGGCCGGGGCTTTGAGCGGGAGCCCGCCCGGACGGCTGCGCGCGAACCGGTGGAAGCGCACCGCCGGCACTCGGACCATCCGGAGCGGCAAGCAGAAGGTGGGCACGTCCGGAGCGCCGGGCACAAGGGGCTCCTGGGCCACGAGGGACAGGACGCCGCCGCGAGCGCGGGCACCGCGGACGAGTCGTTGACCGAGCAGCGCCGCGCGGCCGGCCGCTTCGAGACCGAGGGCCAGCCGACCCAGCTGGAGGAGGACTTCGGGGAGATCAACCGCAACCTGCACGGGTCCATCCACGACTCGGAGAACAAGCCCAGCATCCTCGATCCGGACGTGGAGGGCTGACGGCGCGTAGTAGCCTGCCCAGGCATGGAAGCGGGTCTGGAAGAGCGGGTGCGTGGCGCGGCGGCGGCGTTGAAAGTCTTTCCGCTGCCCTCGGCGGTGCTCTTCCCGGGCACGGCCATTCCGCTGCACATCTTCGAGCCGCGCTACCGGGACATGGTGGCGGACGCGCTCCGAGGCGACCGGGTCATCGCTCTCGGCGACCTTCTGCCCGGTTGGGAGCGCGACTACGCCGGGCGGCCGCCGCTCGCGCAGATCGGCTGCGCCGGCGTCATCACCTGGTACGAAGAGCTCCCCGGTGGCCGGTACAACCTCGTGCTCGAGGGCGTGGCGCGGTTCCGGTTGATTGAGGAGCTGCCGCCCGAGCACCGCTACCGGGAGATCCGCGCCGAGCTGCTCTGGGACGGCGACGATTCGGGGCCATTGGACGAGCTGGTCCGTCAGGCCGTTCTGGAGGTGGCCGGGCGGCTTCCCGAGGAGGCTGGGGACAGCCTGGTGCAGCAGGCGGCGAAGGCGCGCGGCGGGGCGCTGGCGGACGTGGTGGCGGCCTCCCTGGTGCCGGAGCTCGAGCGTCGCAAGGAGCTCCTCGCCGAGCTGGACCCGAGGGCCCGGCTGCAGGCGGTCCTCGACGACGTGGGCGAGCTGATGGCCCGGCTTTCCGCGGCCTCTCCCCGGGGACCGCTCAATTGAGTTGCGCGGAGTGATGCGCGCAGCATTGTGGAGCAGCGCATGAACGGCGGGTTCGCGGCGATGGGGAAGATTTTGATCGCCGCCGGCCTCGGGCTGGCGGCGCTGGGCTTGGTGCTGGTGCTGGCGTCCAGGCTCGGCGTGCCGAAGTTGCCGGGGGATGTGGTCATCCAGAAGAAGGGGCTCACCGTCTACGCCCCGTTCGGTTGGATGCTGCTCATCAGCCTCATCCTCACCGTCCTTTTGAACTTGTTCTGGCGGCGGTGACGGCTTGCCGTCGTGCCCGTTCTGACGTCGGATGGCCCCGTGCGACTGGTCAAACTCGGCGTCTGCAGCGTGAACACCACCGTGGGCGCGCATCGGTCGAACGTCGACCGCGCGATCGGCTTCGCGGAGAAGCTGGCCGCCGAACAGGTGACGGTGGCCGCGTTCCAGGAACAGCTCATCGGCGGCTACCCGGTGGAGGACCTGGTCCAGTGGCAGGGCTTCGTGGAGCGCCAGTGGTCCGAGCTGCTCCGCTTCGCGTCCGCGACCGCGCACCTGCCCACCGTCTTCGTGGTCGGCGTGACGGTGGCGCTGGAGGGGCTGCGTTACAACTGCGCCGCGGTGGTGGCGGGCGGGCGGATCCACGGGCTCGTGCCCAAGGAGAAGCTGCCCACCTACTCGGTGTTCTACGAGGGCCGCACTCTCGCGCGCGGGTACGCCGGGATGAACGAACGGCACCGCGGCGTGCCGATGGGCGATCTGCTCTTCCGCTTCGACTTCGGCGTGCTCGCCGCCGAGGTGTGCGAGGACCTGTGGAGCGCGGACGGGCCGATCCGCCGGCGCTCGTACTCGGGCGCGGAGCTGGTGGTGAACCTCTCCGCGTCGCCCTACCGCGTCGGCTTCACCCAGTCGCGGCTGGAGCTCATCGCCACGCGCGCGGCGGATCATCAGTGCACGCTCGTGTACTCGAACGCGGTCGGCGCAAACGATGGGCTCATCTTCGACGGCGGCGGGTACGTCAACCAGAACGGCCGGTATCTTCTGGAGGCGCCGCGCTTCGTGGAGGGCTTCTCCACGGTCACCGTCGATCTGGATCGCTCGACGCGGCAGCGCGCGGAGAACACCACCTGGCGCGACGACTGCGAGCGCTGGCTGAAGCACCATCCGCGGGTGCCGATCATCGACGTGACCGGCTTCACCTCCCGGCGCGACGGGCTGCGCTACCCGGTGCCCGCGCACCGCAGCTTCTTCCTGCCGCCGGACCGTCCGCCAGCCAACCCGCGGGCGGAGTTCTGCGAGGAGATCCTCGACGCGCTCGCGCTGGGCGTGGGCGACTACTTCGAGAAGACCGGCGCGTTCAAGAAGTTCGGCATCGCGCTCTCGGGCGGCCGCGACTCGCTGCTGACGCTGCTCGTGGTCCACCGCTACGCGAAACGCGTGCGGCCGGACGATCCGGGATCGCTCATCGACGCGTTCTACATGCCGTCCCGCTACTCCTCGCCGCAGACCCGGGCCGCCGCCGAGCTGATCGCGAAGGAGCTCGGGGTGCACCTCACGATCGTCTCCATCGACGAGGCGTTCGAGCGCGAGCGCGAGGCGGCGCTGAAGATGCTCGGTCCGGGCGCCACGATCACGCCGATCACCGAACAGAACATCCAGGCGCGGCTGCGCGCGCAGCGGATGTGGAACTGGTCGAACTCGGCGAACGGCCTGTTCGTGCAGACCGGGAACATGTCCGAGAAGGCGGTGGGCTACACCACGGTGGGCGGGGACCTCATGGGCGCGGTGGCGGTGATCGCGAACGTGCCCAAGACCGTGGTGATGTACCTGCTCGACTACCTGGCCGAGACCACCGGGTATCAGGGCATCCAGGCGGTGCTGCAAAAGCCGCCCGGGCCCGAGCTCGCGTTCGACCAGGTGGGCGAGGAGGAGCTGATGCCGTTCCCGGTGCTCGACGGGTGCTTCTACCTCTTCGCCGCGGAGAAGCTGCTGCCGGACGAGGTGCTGGCGGCGATGCGCGAGCTCTTCCCGGAGATCCCCGAGGCGACGATGCGCGGCTACGTGCAGAAGTTCGTCCGGCTCTTCGTGCAGTCCATCTACAAGTGGGTGCAGTCGCCGCTGTCGCTGCACATCTGGAACCTCGACCTCGAGCGCGAGCGCGCGCTGCAGCTCCCGGTGGTGACCCGGCCGGACTGGCGCAACTGACGCCCCTTCAGCGTGCCACCACCGCGTCGCGGCCGCCCTGCTTGGCGCGGCGGCAGGCCATCTCCGCCGCCTCGAGGAAGTTGCCCCACGGTTCGGTGGGCTTGAGCGACGCCACGCCGACCGAGACGGCGATCCGGTAGTCGCCGAACGCGCTGGAGTGCACAAGCCGCGGGATGGCGCGGCGGATCTGATCCGAGAGAACCAGCGCGGCGTCGCGCGTCACGTCCGGCAACAGCGCGGCGAAGGCGCCGCCCTCCACCCGGCCGATCGGCCCGCGCCCGTCGATGACCCGGGACAGGCGGGTGGCGAGCCAGCTCAGCGAGGCGTCCAGAGCGTCGCGGCCGTGGATGTCGTTGAGCTCGCACAGCTCGTCCACGTCGATCCACAGAAGCGAGAGCACGCGGCCGTCGCGCCGGGCCTCGTGAACCGCCCGGGCGACCACCGCCTCGAAGGCCTCGCGCGAGAGCGCGCCCGTGAGCAGATCGATGCCGCGGACGAGCTCGGCGCTCACGGGATGGCCTCCGCGGGTTCTTCGTTATCGCCGCCGTTCTTCTTCCGGCGCGCTTTGTCGAAGCCCTCGAAGTGGGCGATGGTCGCTTCGCCCACCGCCTGGATGTGGCGGTTGTTGAGCCACGCGGAGATCGGCGCGGCGATCACCGGCACCGCGCGGCCCACCGTCTTCAGCCCGCCCTTCGAGAGCACGTACCCGAGCGTGGTGCCCACCGCGCGCGGCGTGGAGCGGGTGAGCTTGCCGACCCCGTAGTTTTCGCCGAACAGGTCGAGGATCTGTCCACGGCCGTGGTCGCTCTTGAGGTTGGCGCGGTAGACCGTGGCGATGTCCGTGTGCAGGACCAGCTCCAGCCAGGCCATCACCAGAAGGTCCGCCGGGATGGAGAAAATGCCGAACACGCCCGAGATGCCGCCCACCATCCCGGCGAGGCTCTTCTTCTCGTCGATGAGCCGCTGGGCCAGCTCGCGGTTGGGCGCTGACGGATAGCGGCGGCGCAGCTCGTTGACCCGTTTGACCGACCGGGGGATCTCGCGGGCGACGATGTCCAGAAGGCGCTGGTCGGCGAGCTTCTTCAGCTCGTTGGGGGTAAGCCGCTTCAGGTCCATCAATAGCCTCGTTCGGCGAGGTACAGATCCACCAGCGCGCCCTCCTCGTACCAGACCTGACCCATCACGTGGTTGAACCACCGGGACAAGGGTTGGGCTTCACGCACTTCCACCAGCACCTGGTTCGAGCCGACATCCACCACCGCCGCGCGCGCCAGACAGGCCGCCCCCGCCGCCTCTCCGAAACCACCCTCGAGGCACACTTCATCCCCGACCCCGAGCCCCCGCACGTACGTCTGGGCGATGTACTTCGCCAACTCGCAGCTCGCGCGCACCCACGACTGA